>NZ_JBHWJQ010000040.1:0-80089 GCF_042731435.1 Streptomyces sp. NPDC059861
CTTCAACGGGTCCATGGCCCCGCTGAGGCGGGTCGCGGGGGGCGTGGGGCCATACGGGGCCCCGGGCCGGGGGGGGGGCGGGCGGGCCCCCGCCCCGGCCCCCACGCCGCGCAGCCTACCGGGTCACGATGACACTCCCGGGTCCCACAGATCGCACCGGTGCTCCTGGCTCACGGTCGTGCTGAGCGCGTTGCCGCCGAGCGCGGGCGAGCCGACAACAAGCGAACGCGGGGGCAACCTCGGTGGGGTGACCCCGGAACGACGGAGGGGCGGTTCAGCCCAGCAGCGGCCGCGTCACCGCCGCTCCGTGCGACGTGGCCGCCGCCTGGACCGCGTCCGTCAGGTTGTGCACGCCGGCTTCGGCTCGCGGTGGGGCGACGGGCGCGGCGGGCGGGGGCTGTTCGTCGCAGCAGCCGGCCTGGGCGACCCGGGTCTCGTACTCGCCCGGCGGGGTCTCGGACTCCTGGCCGCTCGGGCCGTCGTCACTGCCCTGGTTGTCGCCGTGGTGGTCTCCGTCACGACGGGAGTCGTCGCCGTGTCGGTTTCCGTCGCGAGGATCTTCGCCGTGGCGCCGGTCGGAGTCGCCGATGCGGTCGGGGTTGCCCTGGCGGTCGTCCCGGTGGGCCTCGGCGCTCCGTCTTTCCGGCCGGCCGCCGCGATCGTCGCGCTCCCGGCCCTCGGCGCTCCGCGGCCGGGTCCGACCCGTTCCCCCGGACTCCCGTGTCGCCTCGCCCACCGCCTCCAGCCGCCACCGCTGCTCCAAGGAGCCGTCCCGCGCGGCGACGACCAGTTCCCTCCCCGGTCCAGGGGCGACGAGTCGGCCGTTGCCCCGGCGAAGGAGCAGTTCGCCGCGCACGGTGAGGTCGTACTGCACCTGCCCGGAGGGCGCGACGCAGTCGGACAGCGTGACCGCTGCGGTGCCGGCGTCTGCGTCTGCGTCTGCGTCTGCGTCGGCGTCGGCGTCGGCGTCGGCGTCGAGGCAGAGCGAGGGGTCGGCGACGCTGCGGAGTTGCCCGTCGTCCTGGTACGACCACTGCTGTGAGCCGGTGGCCGAGCAGGGCATCAGCACGGCCGCGGTGCCCCGGCCGTCGAGGCAGAGGCCGACGGCGAGGCTGCGCAGGCGTCCCCGGGCCACCTCGACCGGGCGTTCCACGGAGGCGGCCGACGGGGTTCCGGTGGACGGATCCTTGGGCCCCGGACCGGGGTGCACCGTGCGGCTGCTCGGGGCTCCCCAGGTGGCGCCGGGGTCCGGGACACCGTTGTCGTCGGACCAGCCCTTGACCGACAGCACGGTCGCGAGCAGCACGAGGGAGGTCAGGCCGACGCCGACGACCACGGCCCGGGCGTGACGTCGGGGCATGGTGAGCGATCCGGCCTGCGCCGGCCGGTGGCGTCCGCCGGCTCTGGGGCGGGCGGCACCGAACGGACGGACGACGGTGAGGGGGCGGGGCGGGAGCGACGGGGCCGGGGTGCGGCCGGGGCGGGAGTCGAGATAGCGCTGGGCGCCCCAGCCGAGCACGGTTTCGGCGAGCAGGACGTCCAGGCCACCGTCGAAATGACTGAGTTGTTCGGCGGCGTGACGGCAGTGCGGGCACCGCGTCAGATGCTGCTGCACATCGGGCAGCAGGGCGCCGCCGCGCCGCATGGGGACGTCCAGGAGGCGGTTGTAGAAACGGCATTCCCTGGTCGGCGCGAGTTCCCTGTGGGCGCGTACGCAGCCGGACCGGAATTCCTCGTGCGCCCGGTCCAGGCCGGAGGACGCGGTAAGGGCGTCAATGCCCAGCAGACCGGCCGGTACGGTTATCGTCTCCGCCTCGACCTCGGAGTGCCACAGGAGGCATTGGGAAGCCGACGGAAGGGCATGGAAAGCGCGCTCAGCGAGGCGTCGCCTTTCGGGCGTCACGGACTTCACCGCGCGCAGTCCGCGCCCTCCGCTGGGTTTGCCGAGTTCCGGCAGCAGGGCCAGGACATCGTCCTCGGCGGCCCATTCGCGGACCGTGTTCCGGACGGCCGTCAGAAGCTGCGGCCGCAGTGCGCCGCCGGCCATCCGTCGACCGAGGACCTGCTGGAACGCGGCGCCGGCCGCCATCGACGCCGAAACCGTGGACGCGGCAAGACAGATGACGGCGTATTCGTGCACCGCGCGCCAGTGCCGGGCCAGCAGCAGTGCGGCGGCCCTGGCGTCCGGCTCGGGATCGGCGATGCGGGCGAGGAGATCGCGGTCGGACTCGACCGGGCGCGGTCCTGGTCGGGGCGGGTAGGGCGGGCGTGGGGGGTGAGGGGGCTGCACTGAACCATTTCCTTCCGAGCCGAGGACGCGCACGAAATGCGCTTCCGTCGGAAAGCAGGTGCTGATTGGTGCGTACTTATGAGCCTGACCTGTGCTTTACCAGCCCGCGGGTGGCACACCTTCGCACATGCGCCGCACAGGAAACAAGGAGTTCGAGAGCCCGGGATTCAAGGGTCCGGAAAATGCCGGTGTTACCCCTGGTATCCGCACCCGCATTCGAAGAAGGGCGTGGTGCGACCCTCAACTTGTGTGAGTGTCAGGCGGGTTGACGCACAGAATCTCCAACTTCGAGGAACGCGGCACGCGGTGCGAACCCTTGGCCGTGCGCTGGTCGCTCGAGTCCGAGCCCGAACCCGAGGACAAGAGGAGTACGACCACGCTTTCCGCCGCACGGGCGCCGGCCTGTGAGGACGACCGGCGGGTCCCCGCGAGGGGGTCCTTGCCCGAGAAGGGCCCCGGCGGTGCGCCGGGGCCCTTCTCGGAGAAACTCTCAGCTGTTGGGACGCAGAGTCCACACAACGGTCATCTCCGTGGTCACCGCCCCGTCCTCGCGCTGGATGGCGACGGCCACCGGGAACTCGGGACGCTTGCCCTCGTCGAGTTCGGCGACGACCTCGGCGGCCGGGCGCCCGAGGGTCGCGGTGGCCGTGACGGGGCCCAGGGCGATCTTCCTGAACGCGATCTCGGCATGCACCGGCAGCGGCACGGCCCGCGAGAGCTGGTCACCGAACGCGGCCAGCACGATCGCGCCACTGGCCGACTCGCCCAGGGTGAACATCGCACCCGCGTGCGGCCCGCCGACGTGATTGCGGTACTCGCTCTGGTCCGGCAGGGCCAGCACGGCCTTCTCCGGAGTGGTCTCCAGGTACTCGAGGTTCAGCGTCCGAACCATCGGCACCGTGGCGGCGAGCAACTCGCCGATCGACATCTGATCTGCGCTCATGACCGCATGTTACCCACGAGTAGCCCACACTGGCCAGATCCGCGCGATGATCGTCGTACCATCGCGACGCACGCGCCCAGGGATCAGCCGCCGCCGGCGGGACCGTCCCACGGCTCGGCGACCCCAACTCACCACCCGCACGCCCGGGTTCACCGCACTTCCTCGGCACGGTACGGCGGTACGCCATGCCCTCGGATTCCTGAATTGCTACGTCCCTGACAAAGCCCGGTGACCGAATCGTGTCCCTGGCCCTACTAGGGTTACCGCTCATGTGGCCAGGAGAGCAGCCGCCCGGGGGCGAGCAGAACCCGCAGGGACAGAACAACCCGTACCAGCAGCCGGGGTACCAGCAGCCGAATCCGTATCAGCAGGCGGGATACCAGCAGCCCAACCCCTATGCGCAGCAGCCGCAGTGGGGCACGCCCGCGCCGATGGGGCAGCCGCAGCCCGGCGGGAGCGGGAGCGGGGGCGGCAACCGGACGAAGCTGGTCGCGATCATCGCGGCCTCCGCCGTGGTCCTGACCGCCGGTGTCACGGGCTTCCTGGTCCTCGGCGGGGACAAGGACGACAAGGCCGACGGCGGCGACAAGCCGAAGACGAGCCAGTCGCCGTCGACCTCCACGGAACCCAGTGACTCCGCGTCGGGGTCGGAGGACAACCCGCGCAACAGCGAGGCCGAGAAGCCGACGATCGACGGCTGGAAGGTCGTCATCAACCCCAAGCGCGGCGTCGCCTTCGACGTGCCGGCGGACTGGGAGGTCGAGTCGCCGGGGGTGACCATCGGCTTCGAGGACGACAAGTCGGACAGCGGTGAACCGCTGATCGTGATGTCGGCACCGGCGTACTACAAGTCGAAGTGGTGCACGACCGACGAGAACAAGGACGGCCGCACCGAGGACACGCACCTGGCCGCCGTGGGCACCAAGGGTGCCGACGGCGCCAAGGACACCGACGAGGTCGCCATCAACACGGTCCCCTGGTGGGTCTACGGCGGCTACACCCAGCCGGACAAGAAGAGCATGAAGTTCGAGGAGAAGGCGGAGCCCTATACCACGAAGTCGGGCATCGAGGGCAGCATCGCCTGGGCCGAGTCGACGAACACGCCCCAGAAGGGCAAGTGCGCCAGCGACGGCAAGGCGGCCACGTTCGGCTTCAAGAACTCCGTCGGCGACTTCGTGTCCTGGAACTTCTACGGGGCCAAGGGGGTCGAGGGCGAGGTGCCCAAGGCGACCATCATGCAGATCCTGAGCACCGTACGGCTGCACGGGGAGCCCACCGGAGGCTGACGCACAATCGGTTTGGCAAGTCGGGGGTGGGGCGGTGATAGTCGGCCGGTGAACACCGTCGCCGGAGCCTCCCGCCCCCGCAGACCCGCCTGGGCGGGACGCAACTACAGCCTGCTGACCGCCGCGGCGGTCGTCACCCACCTCGGCAGCAACGGCGCGCTCGTCGCCGCCGCCTTCGCCGTGCTGGAGGCGGGCGGCGACGGCGGTGACGTGGGCCTTGTGGCGGCTGCCCGCACCCTGCCGCTGGTGCTCTTCCTGCTGATCGGGGGCGCGGTCGCGGACCGGCTGCCCCGGCACCGCGTGATGGTCGCCGCGAACGCCCTCAACTGTGTCTCGCAGGGCCTGTTCGCCGTCCTGGTCCTCGCCGGCGAGGCACAGCTGTGGCACATGATGCTGCTGAGTGCGCTCGGCGGCACCGGACAGGCGTTTTTCAGCCCCGCCGCCGAAGGCATGCTGATGTCCTCCGTGCAGGGCGATCAGGTGAGCCGCGCGTTCGCGGTGTTCCGGATGGCGATGCAGGGTGCGGCCCTGGGCGGGGCGGCTGTCGGTGGTGCGATGGTCGCCGCGATCGGACCGGGCTGGGTGCTCGCGGCGGACGCGGCCGCGTTCGCCGTCGCCGGGGCGCTGCGCGCCTTCCTGGACGTCAGCCACATCCCGCCGCGCGAACCGGGCGGCGGGCTGCTCGCCGATCTGCGGGAGGGCTGGCGGGAGGTCGCCGGCCGGCCCTGGCTGTGGGGTGTCGTCGTCCAGTTCTCGATCGCCAACGCGGTGGTGGCGGCCGCCGAAGCGGTCTACGGCCCGCTGGTCGCCCGGGACCATCTGGGCGGAGCCGCGCCCTGGGGTCTGGCACTGGGCTTCTTCGCCGCGGGCACGGTCGTCGGCGCGCTGCTGATGACCCGCTGGAAACCACGCCGGCTGCTCCTCGCCGGCACCCTCGGTGTCTTCCCGCTGGCTCTGCCGTCCGCGGCGCTGGCGGTGCCCGTGCCGGTCTGGGGCCTGTGCGCGGTGATGTTCGTGACCGGGGTGACGCTGGAGATCTTCGGGGTCTCCTGGATGACCGCCCTGCATCAGGAGATCTCGGAGGACAAGCTCTCGCGCGTCTCGGCGTACGACTGGTTCGGCTCGGTCGCGATGGTTCCGCTGGCGACGGCCATGGCGGGCCCGGCCGAGGTGGCGTTCGGGCGGACGGCGGCGCTGTGGGGCTGCGCGACGCTCGTCGTGGTGGTCACCGCGGCGGTGCTGTGCGTCCCGGACGTGCGCAACCTGCGGCGCCGTACCCATCCGGTGGCCAAGGGCGCGCCGGCCTCAGCCGATGCGGAACGTCCCGTCGGGGGGCTCGGGTGAGGGGACCGCGTCCGCGTCCCCGACCGGCCGGGCGTCCCCGATGAACGCGCGCAGCGCGGGCCCGTGTTCGACGCGGGCCGGGAAGGCGTCGGCGGCGGTGCGGCGGGCCAGGGCTGCCGTGTCGAGCCGACGGTGCGCGGCGACCAGCACCGCGTTGCCGAACCGCCGCCCGCGCAGCACGGCGGGCTCGGCGATCAGCGCGAGTTCCGGGAACGCGGTGGCGAACGTGGCCAGCTGGGAGCGGAGGAAGGCGAACGGCGCGGCGTCGGCCAGATTGGCCATGTAGACCCCGTCGGGGCGCAGCAGCCGCTCGACGTCACGGGCGTAGCCGACGCAGGTGAACCCGGCCGGCACCCGTGAGCCGCCGAAGACGTCGCCGACGACCACGTCCGCCGAGTCGGCCGGGGCGCCGGCCAGCCAGTCCCGGGCGTCCGCGACGTGCACCGAGACTCCGGCACCCTCGCCGACCGGCAGATACTCGCCGACCAGATCCACCAGCCCCCGGTCGGCCTCCACGACGTCCTGCCGTGATCCGGCCCGCGTCGCCGCCACGTACCGCGGCAGCGTGAGCGCACCTCCGCCGAGATGCACCACGTCCAGCGGCCGGCCCGCCTGCGCGACGCCGTCCAGCACATGCCCGAGCCGCCGCACGTACTCGAACTCCAGATACGTCGGCTCGTCGAGGTCGACGTAGGACTGCGGCGCCCCGTCGACGGTCAGCAGCCAGGCCCGCTCCCGGTCGACGTCCGGCATGAGCTTGGCGGTGCCGTGATCGACGACTCGGCTGACAGGTATCGGCTCACTCACGGCTCCATTGTGCCGGGGCGCGCGCCGGCGAGGTCACGCGCCGGCGCGGGTGGTGCGGGCGGGCATCACGAGCCGGAGCGGGGCCGGGCGGAGGACGGGGCGGAACCGGGCCGGGCGGGATGTGCTCCAGCCCGGCCCGAGGTGGCCGCGGGGTCGCCTCCCGAAGGCGACCCCGCGACCCTGCGACGGCCTCAGTCCACGGCCGTCACGGTGCCGGCGCCGACCGTCCGGCCGCCCTCGCGGATCGCGAAGCCGAGGCCCGGCTCCAGGGGCACCTCCCGTCCCAGCTCGACGCTCATCGTCACCGTCTCCCCCGGGCGTGCGACCGCGACCTCACCGAGGTCGATGTCGCCGACCACATCCGCGGTACGGATGTAGAACTGCGGCCGGTACCCGGTGGAGAGCGGCGTGGTGCGCCCGCCCTCACGCGCCGACAGCACGTACACCTGCGCACAGAACCGGCGTCGCGGCACCACGCTGTCCGGCGCGGCGACCACATGCCCCCGGCGCACGGCGTCCCGGGGCACGCCACGCAGCAGCAACGCCACGTTGTCCCCGGCCTGCGCCTCGTCCATCGGCTTGCCGAAGGTCTCCAGGCCGGTGACGACGGACGACACCTCGGCCCCCAGCACCTCCACCCGGTCACCGACCCGGACCGTGCCGCGCTCCACGGCCCCCGTGACGACCGTGCCGCGCCCGGTGATGGTCAGCACGTTCTCGACCGGCAGCAGGAACGGCGCGTCCAGGTACCGCTCCGGCATGGGCACATACGTGTCCACCGCGTCCAGCAGCGCCTCGACGGACGCGGTCCACCGGGGGTCGCCCTCCAGCGCCCGCAGCCCGGACACCCGTACGACCGGTACGGAGTCGCCCCCGTACCCGTGCTGGGTGAGCAGGTCGCGTACCTCCAGCTCGACGAGGTCGATGAGCTCCTCGTCGCCGGAGTCGGCCTTGTTGAGGGCGACGACGATGTGGTCGACGCCCACCTGCCGGGCGAGCAGCACGTGCTCGGCGGTCTGCGGCATGATCCCGTCGAGCGCGGAGACGACGAGGATGGCCCCGTCCAGCTGCGCCGCGCCGGTGACCATGTTCTTGACGTAGTCGGCGTGGCCCGGCATGTCCACGTGCGCGTAGTGCCGGGTGTCGGTCTCGTACTCGACGTGCGCGATGTTGATGGTGATGCCGCGCGCCGCCTCCTCGGGGGCGCGGTCGATCCGGTCGAAGGGCACGAACGTGCCGGTGCCCCGCTCGGCGAGGACCTTGGTGATGGCGGCCGTCAGGGTGGTCTTGCCGTGGTCGACGTGACCCATGGTGCCGATGTTCAGGTGCGGTTTGGTGCGCACGTAAGCCGTCTTGGGCATGGCGATACCTCGAAGCGTCTCGATGGTGACGGGGACCCCGGTGACCGGCCGACCCTCCCCCTGCGGGGTCCGCCGGACTTTCCGGGGAGGGTCAGCTTCGGGCGCCGTCGACAGCGGCCAGGAGGATCAGGGCGGCAGCCTTCGGGGCATCCGCGACCGCGGATGCTGCGAGGTGGAAGGCGTGCCGGAACATGACGTCGATACTCGCCGACGCCGCCGGGCGCGTCGACCGATTTATCGAGGCGGGCAGTTCGGCGGCACCGGGTCAGGGCCCGACGTTCTTCAGCGCCTCCCGCACCGACAGTGGCGCGAACCGCCCCCGCTCCCGCGCGAGGAAGTCGCGTACGGCGTCGGGGTCGGTCTTGGCGTACTCCCGCAGGCACCAGCCGATCGCCTTGCGGACGAAGAAGTCCGGGTGCCCGGACTGGCGCAGGCAGTAGGAGAAGAGTCGTTCGCTGTCGGTGCGCTCCTTGTAGCGCAGTTGGTGGAGCAGGGCCGTCCGGGCGACCCACAGGTCGTCGTCCAGGATCCAGGCGTCCATGTCGGTCTTCAGTCCGGGATCGGCGGCCACCAGCGGACCCACCACATGGGCGGCGAGCAGGTCGACGGTGTCCCACCACGGGACGGTGGTGACGAGCCGCCGGGCAACCGGCAGGAAACCCGACGAGCAGCGGCTCACATGACGGCGCAGATAGTCGACCGCGAAGTAGTGGAACTCGCGCTCGGGCAACTGCCAGCAACGCAGCGCCACCGCGGTGCAGTCGGCCTCGTCCGGGCGGGGCGTGTCCTCGACGACCGTGCGGGACAGGGCGCGGCGCACGGGCGTGGTCAGGCCGAGGAAGGGCGCGACGTCCTTCATGTACGCCCGCATGGGCGCCGCGCGCGCCGGGTCGGCCGCGGCGGTGTAGGCGGCGGTGAGCCGTGGCAGCAACGTGTCGGCGAGTCGGCTGCGCGGGACACCCGCCGTTCGCGCACCTGTGACGCTCATGAGACGAACCATACGGCGATCACACATATCCGTCGGTTAGTGTCGCCCAATGCTCGATGCCCACAACCGCTCTGGGGGCACCGCACCGGCCTCTCCCCGGGCCACTGCCACCGAACTCGCGGTGACCGCCACCGAACTCGCCGCCGTCGTCCCCGTCTCCGGCGGTGCCGCGGCCGTCGGCCTCGCCGCCCGCTGCGTCAGACTTCTGCTGTCGCCCTGGGCCCGCTTCTCCGTGCTCGTCGCCCTGCTGGTCGGGGCCGGGGCGGCGGTGCTGCTCTTCGAGCCGCAGCGGCTGCTCGCGCACGGCTGGCCGCCGCAGCTCGGCGGTGTCGTGGCGGCGCTCATCTTCGCCGTCGCGTACGGCGTGATCACCGTGGCGTTCGTGCCGCGGCCCCTGCTCAACCTGGCGGCGGGGGCGCTGTTCGGCTCCGAGCTGGGCATCGCCGCGGCGGTCGCCGGTTCGGTGATCGGCGCCGGGATCGCCTTCGGGCTGGGCCGGCTCCTGGGCCAGGACGCGCTGCGGCCGCTGCTGCGCGGCAAGTTCCTGAAGACCGTGGACCGGCAGTTCAGCCGGCACGGCTTCCGCTCGATGCTCGCGGTGCGGCTGTTCCCGGGCGTGCCGTTCTGGGCCGCCAACTACTGCGCCGCCGTCTCGAAGATGGGCTGGCTGCCCTTCCTGCTCGCCACGGCGCTCGGCTCGCTGCCGAACACCGCCGCGTACGTCGTCGCCGGCGCCCGCGCCTCCACGCCGACGTCGCCGGTGTTCCTGATCGCGATGGCCGCCATCGCGATTCCGGGCCTGGCGGGCGCGGTGGTGGCGTGGCGCAAACGCCACCACCTGCGCGGCTGACCCGCGACCGGAGGACCTACGGGGCTTCCAGGATCATCGCGTTGGCCAGCCCGCCCGCCTCGCACATCGTCTGCAGGGCGTAGCGGGCGCTACGCTCCCGCATGGCGTGCACGAGCGTGGTGGTCAGCCGGGTGCCGCTGGCGCCCAGCGGATGCCCGAGGGCGATGGCGCCGCCGTGCACGTTGACCTTGGCCAGGTCGGCGCCGGTCTCCTGCTGCCAGGCGAGCACGACGCTCGAGAAGGCCTCGTTGACCTCGAACAGGTCGATGTCGTCCAGGGTCAGGGATGCCCTGCGCAGCACCTTCTCGGTCGCCGGCACGACGCCGGTGAGCATCAGCAGCGGGTCGGAGCCGGTGACGGCGAAGCTGTGCAGCCGGGCCAGGGGGCGCAGGCCGAGACGGGCGGCGGTCTCGCTCGACGTGATGAGCACGGCGGAGGCGCCGTCGTTGACGGGGCTGGCGTTGCCCGCGGTGACGTTCCACTCGATCTGCGGGAAGCGCTCGGCGAAGGCGGGGTCGTGGTACGCGGGCTTGAGGCCGGCCAGGATCTCGGTGGTGCTGCCCGGCCGTACGCACTCGTCCCGCGCGACGCCGTCGACGGGCGCGACCTCGGCGTCGAACAGGCCGCCGTCCCAGGCCGCGGCGGCCCTGCGGTGCGAGGAGACGGCGAAGGCGTCCATCTGCTCGCGCGTGATGGACCACTTGGCGGCGATCAGCTCGGCGCTGATGCCCTGCGGGAGGAGGCCCTCCGGGTACCGCTGGGCGACGCCGGGGCCGAACGGGTCCTTGCCGGGCGGGACGTTCGACCACATCGGCACGCGGCTCATGGACTCGACACCGCAGGCGACCACCATGTCGTACGCGCCCGACAGCACGCCTTGCGCCGCGAAGTGCACGGCCTGCTGGGAGGAGCCGCACTGCCGGTCCACGGTGGTCGCGGGGACGGTCTCCGGGAAGCCCGCCGACAGCACGGCGTACCGGGTGGTGTTCATGGCCTGCTCGCCGACCTGGTCGACGGTGCCGCCGATGACGTCGTCGATCAGCGCCGGGTCGACGCCGGAG
This sequence comes from Streptomyces sp. NPDC059861, assembly GCF_042731435.1. Lineage (NCBI taxonomy): Bacteria > Bacillati > Actinomycetota > Actinomycetes > Kitasatosporales > Streptomycetaceae > Streptomyces > Streptomyces sp. NPDC059861. The sequence goes on from NZ_JBHWJQ010000040.1 coordinate 10,931, forward strand.
CGCTCGACGAGGGTGCGCAGGGTGTGGGCCAGGAGTTCGACGGGGTGGATGTGCGCGAGCGAGCCGTTCGGCTTGCCCTTGCCCATGGGGGTGCGTACGGCTTCGACGATGACTGCGTCACGCATGCTGCGGGCCTCCTTGGCCGCCGGAGCGGGCACCGGGTCGACTACCGGTGAGTAGGAAATTCCAACTCACCATAGCCCCGTAGGTTGGAAAATCAAACCTTCTCCTAGACTGGACCGTATGGCCGCCACCAAGGACCCGCGCCCCTGCTCGATCGCCGACACCCTGGCGCTCGTCGGCGAGAAGTACTCGCTGCTCGTGCTGCGGGAGGTGTTCCTGGGCAACGGCCGCTTCGACCAGCTCGTGCGCAACACCGGCGCCCCGCGCGACATCCTGGCCACCCGGCTGCGCCGCCTGGTCGACGCCAGGATCCTCACCAAGCGGGTCTACAGCGAGCGCCCCCAGCGCTTCGAGTACCGGCCCACCCAGGCGGGCCTCGAACTGCAGCCGGTCCTGCTCACCCTCATGGACTGGGGCGACCGCCATCTGCGCGAGGACGACCGCCCCATGATCCTCGAACACAGCTGCGGCCACGAACTGGTCCCGCAGGTCACCTGCCGGTCCTGCGGCGACGCGGTCCAGCACGGCGACCTGACCCCACACCCCCGGTCCCCGGGCTGGACCGTCACCGGCCCCACGGCGACGTAGTCCGGGCCAGACCCTGGTCGCCGGGGTAGACGTCCAGCCGCCCGCACATGCCGAACTTCCCGCGTGCCACGGGCTGTTCGGACCTGACGACGGCCGCCGCGAGGTGCGACACGTCACCCCGCTCCAGCCGGTCGAACTGCTCCCCCGTCGCCGCGGCGGCCGCCTCGGCGCCCCGCCGCCAGCGCTCCCGCCACTCGGCCAGCCGGGGCCGTACGAGCGCTCCCGCGGCCCGGTGGAACTCCGCCAGCGCCTCCGGGCCGGACGCGCGCAGCGCGCGGTAGCCCTCGAGGGCGAGATCGCGCCGGGCACGGGCCACCCGCTCCTGCTCCGCGACGGGCGCGTCCGCCGGGATCGTGGTGGCGGCGGCGTACGTCTCCGGGTCAGCCAGGTACTCCGGCGGCAGGGTGAGCACCGCGTCCCCCGCCTCCGGCAGCCCGCTGTTCTGCATCAGCACGGTGATGCGCAGGTCGTCGTCGTTGACCAGCCGGTGGATCGTGCCCGGGGTGAACCAGGCGACCGTGCCGGCCGCGAGCGGCGTGACCTCGTGGCCGGACGTCGTGAGCGTCTGCACCGCGCCCCGGCCGCCGGTGACGACATACGCCTCCGAACAGGTCAGGTGCAGATGCGGAGTTCCGCCGCACACCCCGTCCGCCGCCGGCCAGTCGTAGACGGTCAGGTGCGACACGGCGACGCCGCCCGGCAGGCCGGTGAACAGGCCCGTCAGTCCTTCGGTGGTCACCACGGGTGTGCCTCCAGGTACTTGGCGATCTCGTCGCGTTCCCAGGCGCCGTCGGCGACGACGACCCGGTAGCGGCGGGTGAGGGTGCCACCCGGCGCGAGCTCCAGTTCGTCGTGGAAGGCCCAGGAGGGGGCGACGGCGGCGAACGGCTCGTTGCGGACGAACCAGTGGGCGGGGTGGGCGCCGCCGGCACCGGTGTGGTCGTTCTCCGGGGCGTGCGCGAACACGAGGGTGGCGTGGCCGTCGACGCCGTCGTGCTCGCCCGAGTAAGCCAGCCAGGGCGCCTGCCGGCCCATCAGGCCCGGCCCCTCGCCGTCCGGCCCGAGGACGCGTCCGTCGCGGAAGGCGCGCGGTCCCCGCCAGAACAGGCCCGTGTAGCCGGCCATCTCGCGCCCCGCGGTGGTCGGGCTGCCCAACAGCAGGGGCTCGTCGCGCCGGTTGGTGACGGCGCTGGTCCAGGTCAGCGCCCAGGAACCCGCCGCCGGGTCCACGTCGTGCACCTCGATGCGGCGCCGCTCGTCCGCCCACAGCTCCCCGCTGTGCGGATGCCAGGTGAGCCGCTGCGCGATCACGGCGCGGGTGCCGTCCGAGGCGACCTCGTCGAACCCGGCGTGCGCCATCGACCCCACGCGCTCGGGCAAGGCGAGATACCCCTCTCCGTGCACGTAGGTGTTGCCGCCCCACAGGTTCTGGCCGGACAGGTGGGAGGCCGTCATCTGCAGGCCCTTGTGCCAGCGGTGGTCGTTGGGCCGGTAGTCCGTGACGACCGCGTCGCCCAGGGTCCGCACGGGGTGCAGATAGGGCTTGGGAGCCTCCCAGGCCGCCTCCGGCCGGTAGACGTACGTGAACAGCTTAACGCCGGTGGTCGGTTCGAAGACCGTGATCCGGTCGCCGTGCGCGTGGACGATCCGCGGACCGGTCATGCGGGCACCTCCTGAGGCGCGTCGGTCTCGCCGGCGACGGGCGCCCAGGCGGGCGCGCCTCCGTGCAGGGCCGTGTAGTACGGGTCGCCGGGCCCGATCTCGCCCCGGCGGACGGTGGTGTCGGTGAACGCGGACTTGTACAGCGCGGTGATCAGCTCCAGGCTCTTGCGCCCGTCCGGCCCGCTGCTGCGCGGCCGTTCACCCGCGCGCATGCCGGCGACCAGCTCACGCAGCTGCGCCAGATGCGAACTGGGTACGTCGGCCCCGAAGTCCCGCCAGCTCTCGGCCTGTTCGGACGGTACGTCCGGCGCCGGTGTGATGCGCCAGTCGACGTTGGCGTACCCGTACAGGTGGGTGAGTTCGACGGTGGCGCGCTCGCAGTCGACGCGGATGCGGCTCATCTCGTCGGGGCTGAGGACGCTGTTCACGACCGTGGCCATCGTGCCGTTCTCGAAGCGGACCAGGGCGGTCGAGACGTCCTCGGTCTCCACGTCGTGCACCAGCCGGCCGGCCATCGCCCGCACCTCGCTCCACGGGCCGAGCAGATCGAGGAGCAGGTCCATCTGGTGGATGCCGTGCCCCATGGCGGGCCCGCCGCCCTCGGTCCGCCAGCGGCCACGCCAGGGCACGGCGTAGTAGGCGGCGTTGCGGTACCAGGTGGTCTGGCAGTGTGCGACCAGCGGTCGCCCCATGGCCTGTTCGGCGAGCAGCCGGCGCACATGGGCGGCGCCCGAGCCGAACCGGTGCTGGAAGACGATCGACGCGTACGGCCCACCAGCCGGGCCCTCCGCCGCCTCGACGGCGTCGAAGTCGGCGAGCGCGGGCACGGGCGGCTTCTCGCACCACACCCAGGCACCGGCGCGCAGCGCGGCGATCGTCTGCTCGCGGTGCAGCGTGGGCGGCGTGCAGATCGTCACCAGGTCGGGCCACCGCTCCCGCAGCATCCGCTCCATGTCGGTGTACGCGTACGGTATCCCGCCTTCCGCGCAGAACGCCTCGACGGCGTCACGGTCGATGTCGACGGCCGCGACGACCTCCGCCTCGCCCTCATCGGCGAGCCGGGTGAGGGCGGGGAGATGACAGCCGCGGGCGATGCCACCGGTGCCGATGACGGCGGTTCTCACGGGACGGCCGGAGAGGGGGACGGAGAAGGTTCGGGACGTCTCGGGATCGCGGGTGCCGGCGGGCCTGGTGGCCGTGGACGTCGTCTCTGCCGCCGATGGCACCGAGGTCGCGGATGTGGGCATGAACCTGATCAGCACTCCTCCGGGGTCCTGGTCATGTGACTGGCACGGCATGTAGCAAGCGCTTTCCCCAGTCTGCAACGTAAGCCCGGCGCAACGGCCGGTCAACACCCCCGGCGGAGCACCGCCGATCCCCTGGGAAACCCCTGTGTCGGCCGTGTCGACAGGGGGCGCTACGCTGCCCCTCAACACACCCGATCACCGCGCGCGGGGGCTAGGTGTGTCCTCCGTCCGTTCCGCGATCGGCACTTGGACTCCGTAACTTCATGTCTTGGTTTGAATCACTCATCCTCGGACTCGTCCAGGGGCTGACCGAGTTCCTTCCCGTTTCCTCCAGCGCACACCTGCGCCTGACCGCGGCCTTCTCGGGCTGGGAGGACCCCGGTGCCGCCTTCACGGCGATCACCCAGATCGGCACCGAGGCAGCCGTGCTGATCTACTTCCGCAAGGACATCGGGCGCATTCTGTCGGCGTGGACCCGCTCGCTCTACGACAAGGCGTGGCGCGGTGACCACGACGCGCGGATGGGCTGGCTGGTGATCGTCGGTTCGATTCCGATCGGCGTGCTCGGCGTGACGCTCAAGGACCAGATCGTCGGGCCCTTCCGCGATCTGCGCATCACCGCCACCATGCTGATCGTGGTCGGCGTGATCATGGGCATCGCCGACCGGATAGCCGCGCGCGACGAGACCGGCGGACGGCACCGGGCGGCCAAGGAGCGCAAGTCGCTCAAGGAACTGGGCGTGCGGGACGGCCTGATCTTCGGCCTCTGCCAGGCCATGGCGCTCGTCCCGGGCGTCTCCCGCTCCGGCGCGACCATCACCGGCGGCCTCTTCATGGGCTTCACCCGCGAGGCGGCGGCCCGCTACTCCTTCCTGCTCGCCATCCCGGCGGTGCTCGCCTCGGGCGGGTACGAACTCAAGGACGCCATGGAGACCGGCCATGTGTCGTGGGGGCCGACGATCTTCGCCACGGTGATCGCCTTCGTCAGCGGCTACGCGGTCATCGCCTGGTTCATGAAGTTCATCTCGACCAAGAGCTTCATGCCGTTCGTCTGGTACCGCATCGCGCTCGGCATCGTGATCATCGTTCTGGTCACCTTCGGCGTACTGAGTCCACACGCTGCCGAATCAGCAGGCGGCTGAGCGGACGGCCCCCGGGGACTCCCCGGGGGCCGTTCCCTTGTGAGCCCGTGAGCCGACGATGTGGCCTGTGCGCCTACGTTGGCCGCACGCGACCGGATTCCGTCGGCCGTGAGCAAGCCCATACGGGATGAGTAGCCGCCCGGTAGCGCAGTGTCAGTGCCTGCCCCTACGCTTGCTCGCATGTTCCCCGATTCCGTGACCCCTGGTTCAGCGCGCTCCGCTGCCGAGGTGAACGAGCAGATCCGCGCCCTGTGGACGCGCGCGGGCGGCTCCCTGTCACCACAGGAGCGGGCGGAGTACGAGTTGCTGGTCGTCGAGTGGGCCGCGGCGATCCGCGGCGCGATCATCGAGGCGGCCTGAGAACAAGTCCGGGGCGAATCACCGTACATGCGACATCTCACCGATGTGCCACCGCGCCGTGGCCTGATCATCTTCCTCAACGGCACGTCCAGTTCGGGAAAGTCGAGCATCGCGACCGAGCTGCTGCGGATCCTAGACGAGCCGTACTTCCACATGCCGGCCGACGCCTTCCACGCCATGCGCTCCCGCGTCCCCGTGCCGCCCGGCGAGGTCGACACCGTCCTGCACCGCACCTGGCAGGGCTACCACCGCGCGGTCGCCGGCATGGCCGCCGCCGGCAACAACGTCGTCATGGACCACATCCTGAGCGCCGACTGGCGGCTCAACGACTGCCTCTCCCTGTTCGTGCCGCAGGACGTGGTCCTCGTCGGCGTGCGGTGCCCGGTGGACGAGCTGGAGCGGCGGGAGCGGGAGCGCGGGGACCGGCCGCCCGGCCTGGCCGCCCGCCAGCTGAAGCAGGTCCACGCGCACGGCGTCTACGACATCGAGTGCGACACCAGCCTCTCGGACCCCACCGAATGCGCCCACCGGATCAGGGGCTTCCTGCCCGCCAGACCCACCCCGACGGCCTTCCAGCGCCTGCGCGGAGGCAACTGAGGCAACTGAGGCAACGAAGGAAGCCACCTGAAGGGGCGCTCACCCGGGGGACGCGTCATGCCGCGCCTCTGGCAGCAGGTGCGTAAGCGCCCCCTCGTCCAGCGGATACGGCCGCTCCCGCGGCAACAGCGTTTCCGCACGCGCGAGTTCACCCGCCCGCACCAGCCCGTGTACCTCCCTGGCAAGCGGCGTCACGTCCTCGATCCCGACGATCCACTCGTCCGCGTACCGCTCCGCCGCCTCCCCCGCCAGTCCCAGCTGGAGCGACCGGTGCGGCAGCGGGGCGAGCCGCAGATCGCGCTCCGGGTCCCACTGCACGCGCGCGGCCGCCGAGCGCAACTGCTCCCGCCACACGTCCTTGCCGGCGTGCAGTCCGGGCACGTGGTGCGAGAGGCAGGCGTGCCGCAGGGCCCAGAGGAAGCCTTCGCGGGTGATCTCGACGGCGAGGACGGTCTCCTGGTCCGCCTTCGTGCCCCAGCCGCAGCGGTACATCATCCACAGGAAGGACGGCTTGACCCAGGTCATCCGCTCGCGCTTCCACGTGGCCGGAAAGCGGCCCGCGCGGGCCGCCGGGAGGCCGATGCCGGGGCGGTACGCCTGGTAGACCGTGAGCGTGGAGTCGGTGTGGCGGGCCCGAACGCGGAATCTCGGCTCGGGGCGACCGGTCTGATCGTTCACGCCGGACAGCTTCGCGCGCTCCGGTCGGATACGACCACCGAATATCACGGCACGCCCTCTTGGCGCGGCCCGCCCCGTACCCAACACTGAGCCGATGACGCAGCGCGTGGAGCTCGCGACCGTGATGGACAGGCTGGCCGTCGACGGTCTGGTCACCGACTACGCCGTGGCGGTGGACGACGGCGACTGGGAGGCGTACCGGAAGCTGTTCACCCCGGACGGCCGGGCGGACTACCGCTCGGCCGGCGGCATCGAGGGGGACGCAGTACAGGTCGCCACGTGGCTGGCCGAGAGCCTGCGCGTGTTCGCCATGCGCCAGCACCTCATCGTCAACCGCCGGATCCGCTTCGGGGTCCTGGAGCGGGACACCGGGGACACGGCCCGGGTCCAGGCCGACTACGTCAATCCGATGCGCCTCGCGACGGACGGCTCGGCGGAGCCCGACTTCGTGTGCGGCGGCCGGTACGCCTTCGAGGTCCGGCGCACGGCCGAGGGCTGGCGGCTGCACGAGGTCGTCGTGCGGGAGAAGTGGCGGCGTATGCCGCAGGGGACCGGGGTACCTGTGATCGACTGAGCGGGCGCCCGCTGTACCGAGATCGCCCGCCGCGCGCACACTGGATCCACGGGGTAGGGAGGCGCCGTATGAAGACGCTGGGCCGCCGGCTCGACTCCCCGTGGTGGCGCTCCGCGACCGCCGCGGTGGCGGGCGCACTGCCCATGCTCGCCTTCCCGGCTCCCTCCCTGTGGTGGTTCGCCTACGTCGCCCTGGTGCCGTGGATCCTGCTCGTACGCACCGCGCCGACCGGACGGCGGGCGCTGTACGACGGCTGGTGCGGCGGCTTCGGGTTCATGCTGGCCGTGCACCACTGGCTGCTGCCCAACCTGCATGTCTTCACCTTTGTCATCGCGGCCCTGCTCGGGGCGCTGTGGGCACCGTGGGGCTGGCTCGTCCGCCGGTTCCTCGGCGGGGTGCCGTCACCGGGGCGGATCGCGGCCGCGCTGCTGGTGCTGCCGTCGGGCTGGCTGGCGGTGGAGCTGGTGCGGTCCTGGCAGGGGCTCGGCGGCCCCTGGGGCATGCTGGGCGCCAGTCAGTGGCAGGTGGGACCGGCGCTGCGGCTGGCGTCGGTGGGCGGGGTGTGGCTGCTGAGCCTGCTGCTGGTGGCCGTCAATGTCGCGGTCGCCGTGCTCGTGTCGGTGCGCGCGTCCCGGACACCGGCCCTGGCCACCCTGCTCGCCACCGCCGCGGCCACCTCGGCGGCCTGGGTCTGGTCGCCGCGCCCGCACGTCGACGGCGAGGCGCGGGTGGCCGTCGTACAGCCGGGTGTCGTCGCGGGCCCCGGCCCACGCTTCGACCGCGAGGAAGAACTCACCGGACGGCTCGCCGGGCAGGACCCCGACCTGATCGTCTGGGGCGAGAGCAGCGTCGGCTACGACCTCGGCGACCGGCCCGACCTGGCCCGGCGCGTGGCGGCGCTGTCCCGGGAGACCGGCGCCCCGATCCTGGTGAACGTGGACGCCCGCCGCTCCGACCGGCCCGGCATCTACAAGAGCTCGGTGCTGATCGGCCCGGACGGCCCGACCGGTGACCGCTACGACAAGATGCGGCTGGTCCCGTTCGGCGAGTACATCCCGCTGCGCTCGCTGTTCGGCTGGGCCACCTCCGTGGGCGAGGCCGCGGCCGAGGACCGCAGGCGCGGCACCGAGCAGGTCGTGATGGACGCCGGAGGCGGGCTGCGGGTCGGCCCGATGGTCTGCTTCGAGTCGGCTTTCCCCGACATCAGCCGCAGCCTCGCCCGCGGCGGCGCCGACGTGCTGGTCGCCCAGTCGGCGACCTCGACGTTCCAGCAGAGCTGGGCGCCCGCGCAGCATGCCTCGCTGGCCGCGCTGCGGGCCGCCGAGAGCGGCCGCCCCATGGTGCACGCGACCCTGACCGGCGTCTCCGCCGTGTACGGCCCCGAGGGACGGCGGATCGGCCCGGCGCTCGGGACGGACGCGAGCATCGCACGGGTGTACGAGGTGCCGCTGGCCGACGGGGTCACGCCGTACGCCCGCCTGGGCGCCTGGCCGGTCCATGCCGCCCTGCTGGTGCTGCTCGCCCTGGTGCTCGTGGAGGGCGGGCGGTCGGTCAGGCGGCCGCGCCGGAGCGCTCCTGAACCGCCAGGACCACCCGCTCACACAGTTCGTGAGTCGCCAGCGCGTCCCGGGCGCTGAGCGGCTTGCCCGCGCGCACGGCGTCGAGGAATCCCAGCACGGCCTGCTCGATGCCGCGCTGCCGGGCCACCGGCACCCAGTCGCCGCGCCGCCGCAGGCTCGGCTGGCCCTTGTGGTCCACCACCTCGGCGAGGTTGGTCACCTGCCGCTTGGTGTCCTGACCCGAGATCTCCAGGATCTCCTCGGCCGACCCGCTGAGCCGGTTCATCACGCCGAGCGCGGTGAAGCCGTCCCCGGCGAGCTGGAGCACGACGTGATGCAGCAGCCCGTCCACGCTGCGGGCGCGCACGGTCACGTCGTCGATCTCGCCCGGCACCAGGAAGCGCAGCGTGTCCACGACGTGGATGAAGTCGTCCAGGATCATCGTGCGCGGCTCTTCGGGCAGCCCCACCCGGTTCTTCTGCATGAGGATCAGCTCGCGCGGATGCTCGGCGCACTGCACGTACGCGGGCGCGTGCCTCCGGTTGAAGCCGACGGCGAGACTCACGCCCAGCTCCTCGGCGAGCGCCACCAGCCGCTCGGAGTCGGCGAGTTCGTACGCCAGCGGCTTGTCGACGTACGTCGGGACGCCCGCCTGGAGCAGCCGCGTGACGATCTCGGGGTGCACGAGCGTGGGCGCGTGCACGAAGGCGGCGTCGAGGTTCTGGGCGAGGAGGTCGTCCAGGGTGCCGTGGCGCTGCGCGGGCGGCAGGTGAAGGCTGTCGGCGACGCGGTACAGCGTGGCGGGCGTGCGGGTCTGCAGATGCAGTTCGACCCCGGGCTGGACCCCGAGCACCGGCAGATACGCCTTCTGCGCGATGTCACCGAGTCCGATGCAGCCGACCTTCACGGGGGCTCCTTCACTGCTTGCCTGCGGGGGTCTGCCCGGAAGCATACGGCGGCCCCTGCGGGCGCCGGTCGGCGATACCGTCGAAGCTTCGCTGGAGGAGCTCCGGTGCGGCCTTCGACAGCCCGGCAACCATGACGTCGCGCACGACCGTTCCTGCCCTGCCGGCCCTCGTGTTCAGCCGCGAGGCCTTCACGGCCTGCGGGCGAGGCGCCAGGTCTGGACGAGGTGCGGGCAGATCTGCGGGAGCTGCTCAGCGCGATGCTCGGCGGGGCCGCCGACGTGAGGCTCGGCGGGACTGCTGGCGCGGGACTCGGCGAGGCTGCCGGAGCCGGGTTCGGCCGGGCTGCCGGAGGCGGATTCGGCGCGGCTGCCGGAGCCGGACTCAGCCGGGCTGCCGGAGCCAGACTCAGCCGGGCTGCCGGAGCGAGATTCGGCGAGGCTGCCGGAGCCGGATTCGGCGAGGCTGCCGGAGCCGGATTCAGCGAGGCTGCCGGAGCCGGATTCAGCGAGGCTGCCGGAGCCGGATTCAGCGAGGCTGCCGGAGCCGGATTCAGCGCGGCTGCCGGAGCCGGATTCAGCGCGGCTGCCGGAGCCGGATTCAGCGAGGCTGCCGGAGCCGGATTCGGCCGGGTGCCGGAGGCGGATTCGGCCGGGTGGCCGGGCCGTCGTAAAACGCCTTGGTGAATCTCTCGGGGTGAGCGAGGATGCGCTCATGACGACGGAGCGCCGCGAGCCCGCCCAGGACGCCGATGAACGGGCCATGTTGGAGGGCTGGTTGGAGTATCACCGGCAGACGCTGGCGTGGAAGTGCGAGGGACTGAGCGACGCGCAGCTCCGGACCGCGGCCGTGGAGCCGTCCGAGCTGTCCCTGATGGGGCTGGTGCGGCACATGGCGGAGGTGGAACGGGGCTGGTTCCGCAAGGTGCTGGTCGGCGACGACCCGGGGCCCATCTACTACACCGAGGAGGACCGCGACGGCGAGTTCCACCTCACCGAGGCGGACACCTGGGCGGAGGCGTACGCCACCTGGCAGGCGGAGATCGCGACCGCCCGGACCAACACGGCCGGCTTCGCACTGGACGACCTCTCCAAGGGCCGGAGCCGCAACACCGACAAGCCGTTCAACCTGCGCTGGATCTACACCCACATGATCGAGGAGTACGCCCGCCACAACGGCCACGCGGATCTGATCCGCGAGCGCGTGGACGGGGCGACGGGCGACTAGACCCGCGGGCCCGGCGCACCGGCCCGGCCCACCGGACGCGCTCCGAACGTCAGCCCGGCGATTCGCGCACCCTCCCTGCGGGGGCGTACTTCACCCGTCCGGAGCAAACTGCGCTTGTCCATCGGGTCCCGCGGGGGCCGAGCCACCAGAGTTGCGCGGGTGCATCGAACGACGACCACCGCGACGCTGCTCGTCACCGTGGCTCTCTCCACGGTCTCCGGCTGTGTGACCGTCCAGCGGGGTTCCGCCGCCGTGCCGCCGGCGCCGGCCCCGCCGTCGGCACCGGGTCGGGACGGCCGCACCGAGCCGCAGATCGTGCAGGCGCCGGCCCGCGAGGCCCTGGAGCTGATCGGCCCGTCCCGCCGGCCCGGCACCGCCGCGCCGGAGTCACGCCGTCCCCCTGCGCAGGCCCCGGCACCGGTCCAGCGAGTCCCGTCCCCGCCGCGCGCGCAGTCCCGCCCGCACTCCGACCCGCCCCGCCCGGAGCCGCGCCGCCCACGGCAGCCACCGCCTGCCTCGGTCCCGGACGTCTCCGCCACGATCGGCGCGAACACCGACGTGTGCGCCCTGGGCAGGAAGTACGGCGGCTGGCGCCCGGACAGCCCGGAGGCGGTGATCTGCGAACAGACCTACGGCCGGTGAGGCAGCCGCCTCACAGATCCAGGGCCGACAAGGCGGCTGCCTCACAGACCTGGGCCCGGTGAGGCAGCCGCCTCGGCGCCGGTACGCTCACGGCCGCTGGCGAGGCGGCCCCCAGGCACTCCCACCCGGCGAACCCCCGTCCCCGAGCCGCAGCTCCATCCGCCCGATGGCCGCCCGCACCCCCTCCCCGTACGGGTCGTCGGCCAGCGCGTCCGCCGCTCCGCGAGCCCGGCGGAGATGCGTACGGGCGGCGTCGGAGCGGCCGAGTTTGACGTAGTCGGCGGCGAGGTTCAGATGCAGGGAGGGGTACAGGGCGCGCACCGCGAGGGCGCCCTCGTGGGCCGCGAGGCGGTCGTCGCTCAGCTCCTCCGCGGCGCCCAGCGCCCTGAGGTCCCAGGCCAGTTCGTCACACGGGTCGTCCTGGGCGTCGGCCATGTAGTGGGCCAGCGTGCAGCGGTGCAGCGGGTCACCGTCCTCGCCGATCTCCGCCCACAGCTGGAGGAAGCGGTGCCGGGCCTCCTCGCGGTCCCCCGCGTGGTGCAGCATGACGACCTGCCCGATCCGCGTCATCACGGCATCCGGCGCCGCCTGCTCCTGTTGCTCCGACACCGCATCCTCCGCGCGCTCACCGACGTCCCGTCCGTGCCGACGCTAACGGCCGCCACCGGCAATCCCGGCGAGGCGGGGCCGACCCGGAACGCCGGCCGGCCCCTCGGCTCCTCGCACATCAGGCCAGGTCGGCCAGGTTCGGGATGCGCCAGTCCACCGGCTCGTGTCCCTGCCGCGCGATCGCCTCGTCGATCTGCGTGAACGGACGGGAGCCGAAGAACTTCTTCGCCGACAGCGGCGAGGGGTGCGCACCCTTCACCACCACATGCCGCGTCTCGTCGATCAGCGGCAGCTTCTTCTGCGCGTAGTTACCCCACAGCACGAACACCGCCGGGTCGGGCCGCTGGGCCACCGCGCGGATCACCGCGTCGGTGAACTTCTCCCAGCCCTTGCCCTTGTGCGAGTTGGCCTCGCCGGCCCGGACCGTCAGCACCGCGTTGAGCAGGAGCACTCCCTGGCGGGCCCACGGCATCAGATAGCCGTTGTCCGGGACCGGCAGGCCCAGCTCCTGCTGCATCTCCTTGTAGATGTTGCGCAGCGAGGGCGGGGTCCTCACCCCGGGACGCACCGAGAAGCACAGGCCGTGGCCCTGGCCCTCGCCGTGGTACGGGTCCTGGCCGAGGACCAGGACCTTCACCCGCTCGTAAGGCGTGGCGTCGAGCGCCGCGAAGACCTCCTCGCGCGGCGGGTAGACGGGACCGGCAGCCCGCTCCTCCTCCACGAACTCCGTCAGCTCCTTGAAGTAGGGCTTGTGCAGTTCGTCGCCCAGGACCCCGCGCCAGGACTCGGGCAGCATGGCGATGTCGGTCACGTCAACTTCCTTACGGTGTGCGGTCGGTTCCAGAGCACAGAACCTACCGGCGACCACTGACAACGGCCGCCACGGGCCGCCTCACCAGCTGGTCTTCCGGGACAGCTCCCACACCATCATGATCGTCGACGGGTCCAGGGCGCGCTCGGCGCCGGAGATCTCCACGCTGGCGGCGACGTACTGCTTGCCCTGCCACAGCGGCAGCAGCCGTACGTCCCGGACGAGGATCTGCTGGGCCTCCTCGAAGTCGGACTCCACCTGGGCGCGGTCGCTCTCGCGGCGGGAGCGGGGCAGCAGCTCCCCGGTGATCTCGGGCGCCGGGTACGGCGTACCGAGGGCGTTCTGTTCGCCGACGAAGGGCGCGATGTAGTTGTCGGCGTCCGGGAAGTCGGGGAACCAGCCACGCCCGAACACCGGGTACTCGCCCTTCTGGTAGCCCTCGACGTAGGTCTTCCAGGGCCGGCTCTTCAGCGTGATCTGGAACAGGCCGGAGGCCTCCAACTGCCGCTTGAGCTCCTGGAACAGGACGGCGGTCTCGGAGCCGTAGCGGTCGGTGGTGTACCAGAAGGTGAGCGGGACCGGCTCGTCGATGCCGTCGTCGCTGAGGATCGAGCGGGCCTTGTCCGGGTCGGGGTCGCCGAAGTTGTCGAAGAAGCCGGTGGTGTGGCCGGTGAGGCCCTTGGGGACCATCGAGTACAGCGGGTCGACGGTGTCCTTGTAGATCGCGTGGGCGATTCTCGGCCGGTCGACGACCTGGGCGACGGCCCGGCGCACGGACGGCTTGCCGGCCCACGAGTCCTTCGGGTTGAACACCAGGTAGCTGATGTCGGCGCCCGCGCCCTCCACGAGCTGGAGGGTCTCGTCGGCGTCCCTGCCCTGCAGCGCGACGATGTCGTCGGCGGCGAGACCGCGGTAGGTCACGTCGATGTCCTGGTCGCGCAGTGCCTTGACCATGGCACCGGATTCATGGAAGTAACGGATGGTGACCGCATCGTTTCTTCGTTCGGCGAAGCCCTTGTAGCTGTCGTTGCGCACGAGTTCGGCCCGCGTGCCCTCGTCGTACGAGTCGAGGAGGTACGGCCCGGAGCCGGTCACCCCGCCGTCCTCGCGAAGCTTGTCGGCCGGGTAGTCGTCGGGGTCGACGACGGACATGGCGGGGGTGGCGAGCACGAACGGGAAGGTGGCGTCCGCGGTCTTGAGGTGGAAGACGACCTCGCGGTCGCCGAGCGCCTGCACCCGGTCCAGGCTGCCCAGCAGCCCGGCGGGACCGCCCGGCGCGTCGATGGCCAGGATCCGGTCGATGGAGTGCTTGACGGCCTGCGCGTCGAGCGCGTCGCCGTCGGAGAAGGTCAGCCCCCCACGCAGCTTGCAGCTGTACACCCGGTTGGTCGCGTCGGCGAACTTGCAGCTCTCGGCGGCGTCGGGCTGGGGCGTGGTGGTGCCGGTGGGGTAGCTCAGCAACGTCTGGTAGATGTTGCGGAACAGCTCCCAGGAGCCGTCCCAGGACGCGGCCGGATCCAGCGTGCTGGGGGCGCTGGTGGTCCCCACGACGATCGGCCCCCCTTCGGCAGGGTCGCCGTCCGAGAACAGGCTGCAACCGGCCAACAGGGATATGGAAGCGATCGCCGCCACTTGCCGCAGGCCTCGGTTCCGGTTGAACACGCGCACGCTCCTCGATCTGCCATACCAAGGGTCGGCAGACCCTATCGCAGGCAAACTCGGCCTGAACCATGCTTGCGCGAGGTCATTGATCAGCTTCCGCATGACGACGTTGTCATCGCCCCGTACGCCGCCAATTTGTCGACAGGGGCGCCGATTTCGTCAACAAATTCGCGTCAAGCGATCATCGTTGACGGAGCCGACGCCCCCGTCCGAAGAGAACCGATCCGGTCAGCCGACCCCGGCGTTGAGGAAGATGCCGCCGTCCACGACGAGCGTCTGACCGGTGATCCAGTCGGCCTGCGTCGAGGTGAGGAACGCGGCGGCGCCGCCGATGTCGGAAGGCACGCCGAGCCGGCCTAGCGGATAGGCCGACGCGGCCTCCGCCTCCCGGCCCTCGTACAGGGCCTGCGCGAACTTGGTCTTCACCACCGCCGGGGCGATCGCGTTGACCCGAACCTTGGGCGCGTACTCGTGCGCCAGCTGCAGGGTCAGGTTGATCATCGCGGCCTTGCTGATGCCGTAGGCGCCGATGAAGGGCGAGGGGGCGACACCGGCCACGGAGGCGATGTTGACGATCGCGCCGCCGTTCTCCTTCTGCCAGGCGTGCCAGGTCTTCTGGGCGAACCCGAGCGCCGAGACGACGTTGGTCTCGAAGACCTTGCGCGCCACGTCGAGGTCGAGGTCGGCGATCGGCCCGAACACCGGGTTCGTGCCGGCGTTGTTGACCAGGTAGTCGACCCGGCCGAAGGCCTCCATCGTGCGCTCCACGGCGATGGCCTGGTGGTCGAGGTCGTGGGCCTTGCCCGCGACGCCGATGACCCGGTCGGAGCCGAGTTGCTCGACAGCCTCCTTCAGGGCCTCCTCGTTGCGGCCGGTGATGCAGACGCGGTCACCGCGTGCCACCAGCGCCTCGGCGACGCCGTAGCCGATGCCGCGGCTGCCGCCCGTGACGAGGGCGGCCTTGCCGGAGAGTTCGGGCAGTTCAGTCATGTCCGTGCCCCCTAGTCGAGCGGTCCGCCGGCGACGTACAGCACCTGGCCGGAGACGAATCCGGCCGCCTCGCCCGTGAAGAAGGCGATGGCGTTGGCGATGTCGTCGGGCTCACCGACGCGCTGGACGGGGATCATGGTGGCGGCGGCGGCCTTGAAGTCGTCGAAGCCCATGCCGACCCGCTCGGCGGTCGCGGCGGTCATGTCGGTGGCGATGAAGCCGGGGGCGACGGAGTTGGCGGTGACGCCGAACTTGCCGAGCTCCTTGGCGAGGGTCTTGGTGAAGCCCTGCAGACCGGCCTTGGCGGCGGAGTAGTTGACCTGGCCGCGGTTGCCGAGGGCGGAGGAGGAGGACAGGTTGACGATGCGGCCGAAGCCGGCGTCCACCATGTGCTTCTGGCAGGCCTTCGACATCAGGAAGGCGCCGCGCAGGTGCACGTTCATGACGGTGTCCCAGTCGGCGACGCTCATCTTGAACAGCAGGTTGTCGCGGAGCACGCCCGCGTTGTTGACAAGGATCACCGGCGCGCCGAGCTCCTCGGCGATCCGGGCGACGGCCGCCTCGACCTGCGCCTCGTCGGAGACGTCGCAGCCGACGGCGATGGCCTTGCCACCGGCCGCGGTGATCTTCTCCACGGTGTCCTTGCAGGCGGCCTCGTCGAGGTCGAGCACGGCGACCGCGCGGCCCTCGGCCGCCAGGCGTACGGCGGTGGCGGCCCCGATGCCGCGCGCGGCGCCGGTGACGACTGCGACCCGCTGCTCAGTGGTGGACATTGCTGCTTCTCCTCGCCCTTGGGATGCGGCTCAACGGCACTCTCTTCGATGAGCGACCGCTTAGTACCTTCAGCAGACGTGACGCTAGAAGCCCTGGCACCCGGTGTCAACGGCCCATCGGGTGCATGTGATCCATCACCTCACCAGCAGGTCGAGCAGCCGTTCGGTCTCGGCCGCCGGATCGAGGGTCAGCCCGGTGTGCACCGGGCCGGGCCGGACGACCGTGGAACGGGGCGCGATCAGCCAGCGGAAACGCCGCCCGGCGTCATCGCCCGCCGCCTGTCCGGCCGCCTCCCCGCCCCCGCAGACGCTCTCCGCCGCGCGCAGCGCTGCACGCACTCCGGCCACGTCCGCGTCCGGGTCGAGGGCCAGCAGCCGCGCCTCGTCGAGGTGGGTGCGGGCACCGACGTACGCCTTGGCGCGGCAGTACACGAGCACGCCCGCGTTGATGCACTCGCCACGTTCGACGCGCGGTACGACCCGCAGCAGCGCGTACTCGAAGACGTCCCGGCCGCCGCCCTGGCCGGCCCTGGTGATGTGGCGCTCGCTCACTTGATCCCCTCGATGCGTTCGTGGATGACGGCGGCGCGCGCCAGCAGGGGCCGCGCGTAGGCCCTGCGCAGGTCGTCGGGGGTGTCGAAGCCGGGCTCGCCGGTCAGCCAGGCGTCGGGGATCTCGGCGGTGACCTCGGCCAGCAGGTCCTCGGTGACGAGGGGGGCGAGCCCGGCCGCGGCCGCCGTGACGTCCGGCGCGAAGGTCCGCAGGGCGTGGTCCGAGGCATCGTAGGGGCGGGCGGCGGAGGCCTCGGCGCCGGGCCAGTTGTGGTGCCAGATCATGGTGGCGCCGTGGTCGATGAGCCACAGGTCGCCCTGCCACATCAGCAGGTTGGGGTTGCGCCAGGAGCGGTCGACGTTGTTGACCAGCGCGTCGAACCAGACGATCCGCCCGGCCTCCTCGGGGCCCACCGTGAAGGCGAGGGGGTCGAAGCCGAGCGCGCCGGACAAGAAGTCCATGCCGAGGTTGGGGCCGCCGCTGGACCGGAGCAGGTCCTGGACCTGCTGGTCGGGCTCGCCGAGCCCGAGGAGCGGGTCCAGGCCGACCGTCACCAGACGGGGGACGCGCAGGCCGAGCCGGCGGGCGAGTTCGCCGCAGACGACCTCCGCGACGAGCGTCTTGCGGCCCTGCCCGGCACCGGTGAACTTCATCACATATGTCCCGAAGTCGTCGGCCTCGACGAGTCCCGGCAGCGAGCCACCCTCGCGTAGCGGCGTGATGTAGCGGGTCGCGATGACTTCCTTGAGCATCGCCCCAGGTTACTGGGGTGTTCGGTGCCGTCGGCCCCGGCCTGCCGGTACCGCGTCGCGGTCGTTCCCGCCAGATCTCGATCGAGTGAAGTTAGGCTCGGCCGCTGAACTTCGGCCCTCCGCCGACCGTACTGCTGAACAGATCAAGGGATCACCCAGTGTCCGTGGAAGGGAATGCCAGCATGCCCAGCCAATCGCTTCACACCGAGTCGGGTCCGGCCCGCCGCACCGTCATCGCGGCGGCCGGGGCCGCCGGGCTCGCCGTCGCGCTGACCGCGTGCGGGTCGGGCGACGACTCGTCCAGCACCGGCGTCGACTCCGATTCCGGGGCCGGCGCGGGCTCCGGTGCCGACGGTGGCACCGCCCTCGCCAAGACCTCCGAGATCCCCGAGGGCGGCGGGAAGGTCCTCGGCGACCTGGTGGTCACGCAGCCGACGGCGGGCGAGTACAAGGCGTTCTCCTCCAAGTGCACCCATCAGGGCTGCGCGGTGAAGGACGTCAAGGACGGGGTCATCATCTGCCCCTGTCACGACAGCCGGTTCTCGGCCACCGACGGCAGCGTGCAGCAGGGGCCGGCGACCCAGCCGCTGGCGGCTTCGGAGATCGTCGTGTCGGGCGACGAGATCCGCCTCGCCTGAGGGTCAGCGACGACGCGGGCGTCCGAAGCAGCCGAGCACCTCGTCCGTGGTCGCGACCGTGGCGACCAACGCGAGGGTGTTGCGGATCATCGCGGGGGTGTAGTCGGCGGGCACCCCCGCGACGGCGTCGGACGGCACCACGACCGTGTAGCCGCGGTTCACCGCGTCGAACACCGCGTTGGGCACGGCCACGTTCGCCGAGACGCCGGTGACGATCAGGGTGCGGCAGCCCAGATTGCGCAGCAGCGCGTCGACGTCGGTGCCCTGGATCGGCGACAGGCCGTGCAGCCGCCGTACGACGAAGTCCTCCTCGGTGACCTCGATGGGGGCCGCGACGCGCACCGCCGCGGTGCCGGACAGCTGCCGGACGGGCAGTCGCTCGGCGGCGCGGAAGAGGCGGGCGTTGCGGTTCGCGCCACGGCCGTCGGGGCGGCGTTCGGCGATGGCGTGGATCACCTGGACGCCGGTCTCGTGGGCGGCGGCCACCAGTCGGGCCACATTGCCGAGGGCGCCCGAGGAGCGGAATTCCTTCGCCAGCTCCGGCAGGGCACTGTCCGGGCCGACCACGCCCTGCTGGCACTCGACGGTCAGGAGCACCGTGCTCGCAGGGTCGAGCAGTTCACCGAGCTGTTCGTACGACGGCATGGCGCCCCCCTGATGGCCGGCGATGTGGGAGCCGGTGAGGTCAGCCACCATTGCACAGGGACGGAAGACGGTCCATGCTTTTCTGACAGTCCGTCAGATGCCGTTCTTCCGAGGGGAAAGCCGAGGGGAAACACATGACAGCCACTCAGCGCCGGGGCCGGAAGATCATGATGACGCCCGGTGAGCTGGACGCGTTCCTGACCAGCCAGCGCACCTGCCGGGTCGCCACGGTCTCGGCCGACGGGGCGCCGCACGCGAGCACGCTGTGGTTCGCCTGGGACGGCACCTCGATGTGGCTGTACTCGGTGGTGCGCAGCAAGCGGTGGACCGATCTGCGGCGCGATCCACGGGTGGCGATCGTGGTCGACACCGGGGAGGAGTACGACGAGCTGCGCGGCGTCGAGCTGTCCGGGACCGTCGAGTTCGTGGGCGAGGCCCCGCGCACCGGCGAGCTGTGCGCCGAACTCGACCTGCCTGAGACGCTGTTCGCCCGCAAGAACTTCGCGCTGCAGGAGATGCCGCACGACGGACGGCACGCCTGGATGCGGCTCACACCGGCGAAGACGGTCTCCTGGGACTTCCGAAAGCTCGGTTCGCCGTAGCGCGGGGTCAGCCGACACTCTCGCCCGCCGACCGCAGTGCCGCCACCGCCGCCCTGATCGACGGCCGTCGGTCGGCGTCCGCCCGCCAGACGACGTACACGTGTCGTCGCACCCGCTGCTTCAGCGGCACGGTGACGACCCCGGCGGGCAGGGGGTGGCGGCCGAGCAGCGGGCAGACGCAGACGCCGAGCCCGGCGGCGACCAGCGCGAGCTGGGTGTGCGTCTCGGCGGCGCGGTGCCCGAGGATCGGCTCGACGCCGCGCGAGCGCAGGGTGAACATCAGCCACTCGTGGCAGAACTCGCCCTGCCCCCAGGTGATCCACTCGTCCTCGGCGAACTCCCCGAGGTCCACCTCGTCCCGGTCGGCGAGCGGATGCCCGGCGGGCATCGCCACGTCGGCGGGATCGTCCAGGATCGACGCCTTGACCAGGCCGTCGGGCAGTGCCATCGGCTTGTTGTACCAGTCCAGGACCACCGCCAGGTCGATGTCGCCGCGCACCACGCCCTGGATGCCGCGCTCCGGCTCCAGCTCGCAGGTGCGCAGCCGCAGCGCGGGGTGGGCGGCGCGCAGGGTGGCGAGCGCGCCGGGGAACAGTCCGCGCGCGGCGGTCGGGAACGCCGACAGGCGCAGCTCCCCGGCGACCTGCCCGCGCTGCGCCTCCAGGTCGGACTGGGCGAGGGCGACCTGCGACAGGATGCGCGACGCGTGCTGCGCCAGCAGCCGGCCTGCGTCGGTGAGCCGGACGCCCCGGCCGTGCTTGGCGAGCAGCTGCTGGCCGACTTCGCGCTCCAGTTTGGCCAGCTGCTGGGACACGGCCGAGGTGGTGATGTGCAACCCCTCGGCCGCGCCGCTCACCGAACCGTGCCGGGCGAGCGCGTCGAGGGTGCGAAGACGGTCCAGGCTCAACATATAAGCGATGCTACGAGATACCGGGTGCGAAATCTCGCTTGTTCTACGAGGTCACGTCCCGCATGGTTGCTTCCGTGACCACCGCCACGACCGACGCCACGCATGGCGCCACGCACGGCCCGCTCCGGGCCCCCGCCCGCCGCACGATCGACTGGAGAGTCCGCTTCGCGGCGCTGTCCCTGGTCTGGGGCTTCAGCTTTCTGCTCATCAAGGTGGGCACCGACGGCTACGCCCCCTTCCAGGTGACCCTCGGCCGGCTGCTGTTCGGCACGGCGGTGCTCGCGGCGGCGATGGCGACGAAGCGCCAGCGGCTCCCCCGCGGCGCGCGCACCTGGGCCCATTTGACGGTCGCCGCGTTCCTGCTGAACGCGCTGCCGTTCTCCCTGTTCGCCTACGCCGAGCTGACGATCCCGTCCACGCTCGCCGGCATCTGCAACGCCACCTCGCCGCTGTGGGGCATGGCCCTCTCGATGGTCGCCCTCTCCGAGGACCGGCCCACCCGGGTCCGGGTGGCGGGGCTGGGCCTGGGCTTTCTCGGCGTGCTGACGGTGCTCGGCGCCTGGCACGGCTTCACCGGCGTCGACCCCACCGGCACGGCCCTGGCACTGCTGGCCTCGCTCAGCTATCCGATCGGCTGGATCTACGTCCGGCGCACACTGGCCGGATCCGGGAACTCGCATCTGTCGCTCACCGGCGCCCAGTTGATGCTGGCCACGCTGCAACTGGCCGTCGTGACACCGCTGTTCACCAGCATGCCGAGCCGTCTCCCGGTGGTGCCGTTGCTCGCCGTCGCGGCCCTGGGCGCCCTGGGCACGGGCTTCGCGGTGCTCATCCAGTACGGCCTGGTCGCCGAGGTCGGGCCGACCACCGCCCAGATGGTCACCTACTTCATCCCGGTCATCGCCACGGCGGCGGGCGTCGCCATCCTGGGCGAGTCGCTGACGTGGTCGACACCGGTGGGAGCGGTGATCGTGCTGGCGGGGGCGGCACTGACCCAGGTGCGCCCCAGGAGATGAAGCCGGGGCGCCGACGCCGCCCACGCGCGCGGCGCTCGCCTCAGGGGCGGATCGGGGCTCGCCGCGTGGGTGGGCCCCGCGCTCAGTCCTTCGGCGTGCCGATCCGCAGCCGTTGCCGTCGGGGTCCCGCAGCTCGATCTCCCGGGCCCACGGAGCCTCCTCCACCGGCACGCCGAACTCGGCGGCGACCCCGTCGACGTCGGTGAGCCTCAGACAGACCAGCGTGTCCGGCCGGGCGTCGCCGGTGTGTTCCGACAGGAACAGGCTCACCGGCCCCCGCGCGACCTCCACGAACGCCGGCAGTCCCGGCTCGAAGCGGTGCTCCCCCAGCCGGACGAACCCCAGGCGCTCGTACCAGCGCACCGCCGCGGCGGCGTCGGCCACGCGCAGGACCGGAATGACGTCCTCGTTCATGGCGCCATCGTTCCGGACACCTCCTACACGTGGCTGCGCGCCGGCGCCGGCCGCACCGCTGCGGCGATCACGTCCGCCAGCGGTTCCGTCTCGGCCTCGGTGAGCGTGGCGACGGTGATCCGGATCCCGGGCGGGGCGCTCATGCGGAAGCGGGCGCCGGGGGCGACGGCCCACCCGGCGTGCAGCAGACGGGAGACGGCCGCCGTCTCGTCCGGTACCGGGATCCAGACGTTCAGGCCGGTGCGTCCGTACGCCGCCACCCCGCGCCGCGCGAGCGCGTCGATCAGCGCGCCCCGGCGCCGTCCGTACGCCGCCGAGACGGCCGCCGTGTCCACCGCGCCGTGGGCCCACAGATGTGCCACCGCGCGCTGGGTGATCCGGCTGACCCAGCCGGGCCCGAGCCGCTGCCGCCCGCGCACCCGGTCCAGCGTGACCTCGTCACCGGTGAGCACGGCCAGCCGCAGGTCGGGTCCGTACGCCTTGGCCGCCGAGCGGACGAAGGCCCAGTGCCGGGTGACGCCGGCCAGGGGATGCAGGGGCACGTCGACGATGCCGTGGCCGTGGTCGTCCTCGATCAGCAGGGTCGCCGGATGCTCTCCGAGCACCGAACGCAGGGCACGCGCGCGTGCGGCGCTCAGCACGGCGCCGGTGGGGTTCTGCGCGCGGTCCGTGACGACGAGGGCCCGGGCGCCCGCTTTCAGCGCGCCGTCCACCTCGTCGGGGAGCGGGCCGTCGTCGTCGAGGGCGACGGGAAGGGTGCGCAGCCCGAGGGCCGGCACCAGGTCGAGCAGGCCGCCCCACCCGGGATCCTCCACGGCGACGGCGTCCCCGGGCTTGAGGTGGGCGGCCAGCACCCGCTCGACGGCGTCCAGCGAACCGGAGGTCACCGCGATCGGGCCCGCGGGCACTCCCCCGGCGTCCATCCCGGCCCGTGCGAGGCGCGCCAGTTCGGGCTCCACGGGCGTCTCCCCGTACAGCACCGGCGCCCCGCCCGTCGCCTCGGCGAAGGCGGCCGCCGGCGACGGCAGCAACGCCGGGTCCGGGTTACCGGCCGCCATGTCCCGCACGCCCTCCGGCACGTCCACCGCGATCTCCTCACGGCCGGTGGTGGCCGGTTTGTACCGCACCCGGCTGCCGCGCCGCCCGTCGGTCTCGATGACCCCGCGCTCCCGCAGGGTCCGGTAGGCGGCGGCCACGGTGTTCGGGTTCACTCCGAGGCGGAACGCCAACTCCCGCATGGGCGGCAGCAGTTGCCCCGGCGCCAGCGCGCCCGCCGCCACCGCGCGCTCCACGCTCGCGGAAATCTCCGCTGCGCCCCGGCCCTCGATCCGATATTCTCCTAGCACAAAGACCAGTATGCACTAGTACAATGGAGAACGCCATGCAGGGGACCCAGGAGACGACGTCGCAGGCCGCCGCCTACACCCCGAGCGACCGCACCGTCCCCACCCGCTCACCGGACCGCGCGTCGTACGACAAGGACCTGGTGCACGCGATACTCGACGAGGGGTACGTCTGCCACCTCGGCTTCGTCCGCGACGGCGCGCCGGTGGTCCTGCCGACGCTCTACGCCCGGGTCGGCGAGCGGCTCTACGTGCACGGCTCGACCGGCTCGCGCCCGCTGCGGATGACCGGGCAGGCCGAGCCCGGCCTCCCGGTGTGCCTGACGGTCACCCACGTCGACGCGCTGGTCCTGGCCCGCTCGGCCTTCCACCACTCGATCAACTACCGCTCCGTGCTGGTGCACGGCGTCGCCCATGACGTCACGGATCCGGAGGAGAAGCGGCTGGCCCTCGACGCGCTGGTCGACCACGTGGTGGCGGGCCGCTCGCGTGACTCACGGCCCGCCAACAAGAAGGAGTTCGCCGCCACCGCCGTCATCCGCCTCGACCTCGACCAGGTCTCCGCGAAGGCCCGCACCGGCGGCGTCAACGACGAGCCCGAGGACCTGGCGCTGCCGCACTGGGCCGGCCTGGTCCCGCTGCGCAAGGGATACGGCACACCGGTGCCTGCCGCCGACCTGGCGCCCGGCACCGACCTGCCCGGCTACCTCACCGCGCGCTGAGCCCACGCGCCCCGCGCGCCTCGGCCACCGCCAGTCCCGCGACCGAGCCCAGCATCAGCAGGGTGCCGGCCAGGGTGGCGGTGGTGAGCTGCTCGCCGAGCAGGGTGACGGCCAGGACCGCCGCGCTGACCGGCTCCAGCAGCATGATCACGGACACGGTGGCCGACCGTACGACGGCCGCGCCCGCGAAGTAGAGGGCGTAGGCGAGGGCCGTGGGGATCGCCGCGATGTAGACGAGGAGCCACAGCAGCAGGGCGGGTTCCGCCGTGTGCGGAACCAGGCCCTCCGTCAGCGCGAACGGCAGCAGGCACAGGGTCGTGACCGCGAACGCCCAGACGGTGGTGGCGGAGGCGTCGGCGCCGCCCCCGCGGCCCCAGTAACGGGTGAGCAGGGTCATCGCGCAGTACCCGGCCGCGGACAGCAGGGCGAGCGCGATCCCCCAGGGGCGTACGGCGGTGTCGCCGCCGCCGAGCACGAGCACTCCGAGGCCGCTGAGCGCGCCGGTGACCGCCAGCACGCCGGCGCGGCCGAGCCGCTCCCCCATGGTCAGGCGTGCGCCGAGCGCGATGAGGACGGGGCCCGCGCCGAGGGTGACGACGGTGGCGACGGCGAGGCCGGTGGCGGAGACGGCGGCGAAGTAGGCCGTCTGGAACACCGCCAGCCCGAGGCCGATCGCGCCGATCCGCAGCGCCTTGCGGGCGAGCGGCTCGGGGGCGGCCGCGACGGCGCGCGGGCGCAGATGGCGGGCGGCGAGCAGGAGGAGCAGGCCGGCCGCGCAGCGCCAGAACGACAGGGCGACGGAGCCCATGTCACTGGAGCGGTAGACCAGTGAGGCTGCCGCGCCCGCGGTGCCCCAGGCGGCACCGGCGACGATCAGATACAGGAGGCCTCGCCCGACGGGCAGGCCGGAAGCAATGGTGGACACGCGTTTCTCCGCATTGCGCCAGGAGCGCAGAAGTTCGGGAAGGACCGCCGCTGTGCGGGGTCCGCGGACGACTTCCGCGGGCAGCACCGTTCAGCCCTGCGCGACAGCGCGGGGCATGGAGGTCCGGAGGGCCCGCCTCAGGCGGCCGGAGGCGGAAGAACGCGCGCGTCCGAATACATGATCAGCACTCTATGCGGCCGTTCCCCGGGCCGACAACTCACGCTCGGGTCCGCCACCGGCCACCACCGGCTCCGGCGAGCCCTTGGCGGGCGTCGACGACTGCGCGATGAACGCACCGATCAGGACGATCACCCCGCCCACGATCTGCGGCGCCGAGAGGTGCTCGCCGAGCAGCACCCAGGCCAGCACGGTCGCGATGACCGCCTCCAGGCACGCCACGACGCCCGCGACCTGCGGGGAGAGCCGGCGTACCGAGACCACGCCGGTGACGTAGGCGACGACGGTCGCGATCAGCACGATCCAGGCGAGCAGCGCGCCGGCGGGGACGGCGGTGCCGTCCATTCGGGCGGAGCCGGCGAGCACCGACCAGTCCATTCCCCACGGGCGGGCCACGACGGTCAGCACGGCGGCGCCGATCAGCAGCCCGTACGCGATCACGCCGAGCGGGTCCGGGGCGTCGGCGCCGGAGTCGCTGCCCTGGTCGGACAGCACGAAGTAGCCGACCTGGCAGCAGGCGGCGCCGAGGGCGAGCAGCAGTCCGAGGGCGTCGAAGCCGAGTCCGGACCACACCTCGACCACGCAGGCGAGGCCGCCGACCGCGAGGACCACGCCGAGCGCCGCGGCGCGCGTCACCGGCCGCCGTTGCACGAACCGCACCCAGCCGAGCACCAGGGCGGGCGCGAGGTACTCGACGAGCAGCGCGACGCCGACCGGGATGCGCGATATCGCGGCGAAGTAGCAGGCCTGCACACCGGCGACGGCCAGCAGGCCGAACCCGGCGAGCAGCGCGGGCCGGCGGCGCAGCAGCGCGCGGTGGCGCACGGCGAGCGGCAGCATCACGAGGGCCGCGCCGGCCACCCGCAGCCACACCACGTGAAGCGGGTCGAGGCCCGCCTCGATCAGCGGCTTGGCCGCGACTCCCGATCCGCCGAAGGCGACCGCCGACCCGAGCGCGAGCGTGAGCCCGGTGCCCTTTCCGCGGCTTCCCCGACTGCTGACTGACGTATGCACCCGGACATGATGACAGGCGGCGACATGACCGTCATCCCCGATGGCTCCTGTCTCGACGAATGGACTCCGGCCGCCCGCTCAGGAACCGGCCTCGGCGCCTCCGACGCACTCCTGCGAGCCGTGCTCGATCCGCAGGAACAGCTCGGGCGCCTCCACCCCGGCGCGCTCCAGCACCTCGACGGCCCGCGACCGCGGATCCACGACGATCCCCGCGAGCAGATCGAGCCCCCGGGCCCGCCCGTCGCCGCGGCGCGCGGCGCGTTCCCCGGCGTACGCCATCGCCGTGGCGGCCAGCGGCGAGTGGCCCGGGACCCCGGTCACGACCGGGATCGCGCCGGAGTCCTCGACCGCGCTCTGCCAGCGCAGGCCGTAGCCGATGCTGCGCTGCACGAGGTAGCCGAGCAGCCGCGCGAGCTGCGGTTCGCTGTCGAAGACGGCGCGCACCTCGGGGTCGTACTCCAGGAGCGAGTGCAGCAGATGGGCGGTGTCGACCTGCCGGTCCCCGTCCCGCACGGCCCGCCTGCGGGCACCCGCGACCACCGCCGCCAGCTCGTCGCTGAGACTGGCATCGTTGTCCGCGTGGGGGTGTTCGCCGGCCTGCTGCCGGGGGATCGGGTATTGCACACCCCTACCCCACCAGTCCCGTCGGATCCGGTCATCCCCGGCCAGAACCATTTTCCCGTCCCACGGACAGGGGACATCCCTGGCCGGAATCTCCTCCTCAGGGATGAGATCAGGCCGAAACCGGCACGACGCACGCCGCCTGCCGCGCGCCGGCACAGCGCCGGGCACGTCCACATTTCCTGACGCCTCGTCAGTATTGAATGTTGCAGGCCCTGCGGCTACGTTCCGCGACACCGAAGCCCGACACGAAGAGGTGGTCGCATGGCCGAAGTCAGCGCGGAGGCACGCATCGAGGCACCGGCCGAGAAGGTGTGGGCCCAGCTCACGGACTGGTCCGCGTACGGTGAGTGGAACGCGACCCACACCAGCTTCCCCAAAGGCGGCCCGACGACCCTGGAGATCGGCGCCACCTTCCAGGAGAACATGAAGCTCATGGGCTTCCCGGCCGAGGTCGAGTGGACCGTGGAGGAGCTGACACCGGCCCGGGTGCTGGCGATTCGCGGCAAGGGCCCGATGTCCGTGACCGTCACCACGCGCTACACCCTGGTCCCCGACGAAGACGCCACGACGGTCCGTATCGACGGGGAGTTCACCGGTGCCGCGGTCTCCCTGATGGCGGGCAAGCTCAAGGACTCGGCGACGGCCGCACTGGACGAGTCGCTGAGGAAGCTGGCCGGCCTGGTGACGTGATGCCGCCGCGCACCTGGGCCTCGACGCACGGCAGAGCGCCCCGCGGATCGTTCCGCGGGGCGCCTGTGGTGCCGTGGGGCAGGTGTCAGGCCTCGTCGGCGAGGATCAGATACAGCTTCTTGCGCGCCTCGTTGATGACGGTGAGCGCCTTCTCGCGCTGCTCCTTGTCGCCGGTCCTCCAGACCTGGCTGAAGGCCTCCATCAGTCCGAAGCCGGCCTGGCGGATCTCACCGAGAGCCTCCCAGTCGACCCCGCGCGAGGCCTCCTCCCAGGGGGCTTCCGGGCCCTCCTCGGCCGCCGTGCGGCCCGCCTCGGTGAGCGAGAACAGCTTCTTGCCGCCCTCCGACTCACTGACGATCAGCCCCTCGTCCTCCAGCAACTGGAGGGTGGGGTACACCGAGCCGGGGCTGGGCTTCCACGCCCCGCCGCTGCGCTCGGCGATCTCCTGGATCATCTCGTAGCCGTGCATCGGCCGGTCCTTCAGCAGGGCGAGGATCGAGGCGCGTACGTCACCGCGCCGCGCCCTTCCCCTCGGACCTCCGCGCCCTCGTCCGCCCCAGGGGCCGGGGCCGAAGCCACCGAAGCCGCCCGGGCCGCCGTGACCGAAACCGTGTCCGCCCGGACCGAACGGGCCGAAGGCCGCGCGCAGTGCGTCGAAGTCGCCACGACCGCGCCGGGGGCCCTCGTGTCCGTGTCCACGCTCGTATCCGTGGTTGTGCATGGTCATCACTCCATCTGTTCGTTGATCTAGCGCAGACCTACCGTTGACCTGTCGCGATGTCTCAACGATATATCGGAACAGCTCGGTGAGCAACGCTCATCGGCCGGGAGCCGCGCCCGGAATGGGTCCAGTGCTCGCGAATTGGCCTTGGCCTGCGGCTTCGCGCGGGTCCTAACGTCAGGGGCCATGCGGATTCGAATCGTCGACGCCTTCACCGACCGCCCCTTCACCGGCAACCCGGCCGGGGTCCTGCTCCTCGACGCGTTCCCCGAGGACGGCTGGATGCAGAGCGTGGCCGTGGAGGTCAACCACGCCGAGACGGCCTTCGCCCACCCGCTGCCCGAGGGCGGCGAGGCCGACTGGGCGCTGCGCTGGTTCACCCCGGTGGCTGAAGTGGCGATGTGCGGTCACGCCACGCTCGCCACGGCCCATGTGCTGCACACCACGGGTGCCTGCGAGGGCCCGGTCCGGTTCGCGACGCGCAGCGGCGTCCTCGTGGCCACGCCCCGGGAGGACGGTTCGATCACGCTGGACTTCCCCACCGCGCCGCTCACGCCGGTCGACGTCCCCGAGGGGCTCGCCGAGGCGCTCGGCGCGCGGCCGCTGACGGCCTTCGACACCGGCCCGAACGTCGGGGACCTGCTGGTGGAGCTCGCCGACGAGCGGACCGTCCACGCGCTGCGCCCCGATCACAGGGCCGTCGGCGCCCACTCGGCGCGCGGCGTCATCGCCACCGCCCGCGCGCAGGAGCCGGCCCTCGGGTACGACTACGTCTCCCGGTGCTTCTTCCCGAACGTCGGCATCGACGAAGACCCGGTCACGGGCAGCGCCCACACCGCGCTGGCCCCGTTCTGGTCGGAGCGCCTCGGCCGCGCCGAGCTGACCGGGCTGCAGGCCTCGCCCCGCTCCGGCCGCGTCCGCACGGAACTGCGCGGCGGGCGCACGCTGCTCGGCGGCCGGGCGGTGACGGTGATCGAGGGCGAGCTGCTCGCCTAGTAGGGCCTGTCGTTCGGACGCGCGGGCCCCGACGGAGCCTCAGGCGGTGGGCAGCCAGCCCACCTTGCCGGCGAGCAGGGCATATCCCACGAACGCCCCGATGTCGAGCAGCGAGTGTGCGACCACCAGCGGGCCGACGCGGCCCCAGCGCCGGTACAGATGGACGAAGACGACGCCCATCACCATGTTGCCGATGAAGCCGCCGATGCCCTGGTAGAGGTGGTACGAGCCGCGCAGCACGGAGCTGGCCGTCAGCGCGGCGCCGGGCGACCAGCCCAGCTGGTCCAGCCGGCGCAGCAGATAGCCGACGACGATGACCTCTTCGACGATCGAGTTCTGCAGGGCCGACAGGATCAGCACCGGGAACTTCCACCACACCTCGGGCAGGGCCTCGGGGACGACCGTGAGGTTGAATCCGAGCCCGCGTGCGGCGAGGTAGAAGGCGATGCCGCTGCTGCCGATCACCGCGGCGAGCACGGCCCCGCGCCCGAGGTCGGGCCAGGGACGGGTGCGGTCGAAGCCGAGGGTCCTGAGGCTCTTCCCCTCACGCATCAGGAAGTGCGCGACCAGGGCGACGGGGATCAGCGCGGTGGTGATCCCGAACAGCTGCCAGGCCAGATCGAGCCAGGGCCGACCCGGCGCGGCGGAGGCGTTGAGCGTGGCGGCCTGGTCCTTCAGCCCACCGGGCCGGGTGACGGACCCGGCGAAGCTGATGAGCGCGGACAGGGCGCTGGCGCCCAGCGAGAGCCCGAGCACGAGCAGGGTCTCGTCCCGCAGCACCCGCCGCGACGGCACCCCGCCCGCCGGGGCGCCCTTCACGGTTCCCGACTCACCCTGCACGCCCGCCTCCAGCCGAGTTGCCCAGCGCACATCTTCGTCCTGGTCCAAGACGTGCGCAGCACAGCCTCGCAGACGTACCTGTGCCCCGGCCTCCGGCCCCTGGTTCCGCCCCGGCCGCGGAGAACCGGCCGGGCGGCGCTCACGACGTCCGGGCAGCCGCCTCCGGCACCCCGACCGGCCAGGTGTGCACCGGCTCGCCCTGGCGCATCAGCTCGGCGTAGCGCCGCGTCGTCGCGGCCAGGGCGGCCTCGCGGGAAAGGCCGCTCTCCAGGGCCCGGTGGAAGGTCGCGACCTGCCAGGACGCGCCGTTCACCCGACGCCTGCACCGCTCGTCGATCACGCCGAGATACAGGTCCCGGTCGGCCGGTTCCACGCCCCAGGCGTCCAGCCCGGCCTCGGCGAGCGGCAGCAGTTCGTCGCGTACCAGACTCACCGCGTCCACCTCGGTCGTCCCGCCGTAGCGGCCCCGCCGCGGCCAGGTGAAGCGCGCCTCGATGCCGTACCGGCACGCGGCGTCGAAGTTGGCCTCGGCGGCCTCGAAGGGCAAGCGGGTCCACACCGGCCGGGAGTCCTCGGCGAGCGCGCGGATGAGGCCGTAGTAGAAGGCCGCGTTGGCGATGACGTCGGTGATGGTCGGCCCGGCGGGCAGGACCCGGTTCTCGACGCGCAGGTGCGGGACGCCGTCGGCGATGCCGTAGACGGGACGGTTCCAGCGGTAGACCGTGCCGTTGTGCAGCACCAGTTCGGCGAGTTTCGGCACGCCGCCCGCGTCCAGGACGGCCAGCGGGTCCTCGTCGTCGCAGATCGGCAGGAGCGCGGGGTAGTAGCGCAGGTTCTCCTCGAAGAGGTCGTACGCCGAGCTGATCCAACGTTCCCCGAACCAGGTGCGCGGCCGCACGCCCTGCGCCTGGAGCTCGGGCGGGCGGGTGTCGGTGGACTGCTGGAACAGCGGCGGCCGGGACTCGCGCCACAGCTCCCTGCCGAACAGGAACGGCGAGTTCGCACCCACCGCGATCTGCGCGGCGGTCGCGGCCTGCGCGGCGTTCCACACGTCGGCGAACCGTCCCGGGGTGACCTGGAGGTGCAGTTGCACGGACGTGCAGGCGGCCTCGGGCGCGATCGACTTCGACGTGCAGGTCAGATGCTCCACGCCGTCGATGTCCAGGGTGAAGTCCTCCCCCCGGGCGGCCACGATCTGGTCGTTGAGCAGGACGTAGCGATCCACGTCGGAGAGGTTCGAGGAGACCAGGTCGTCGCGTTCGAGGGTCGGCAGAATACCGATCATCACGATTCCCGCATCCACCTCACCGGCTTTCCGGTGGGCATATGCCAGTGACGTACGGAGTTCTTCCTCCAGCCGGTCGAAAACCCGACCCCCCAGCCGGTGCGGGGCGATGTTGACTTCCAGGTTGAACATGGCGAGTTCTGTTTGGAAGTCGCGGCTGGCGATCCTTTCCAGGACCTGACCGTTGAGCATTCTCGGCATACCGTCGGCACCGGCGAGATTCAGTTCGATCTCCAGCCCCATCAGGTTCTTGGGCCGATCGAACCGCTTCTCCTCCAGCAGCCGCTCCAGCCCCAGCAGGCACTGCTGGAGCTTGGTGCGGTAGCGCTGGCGATCGGACAGGTCGAACGCGCCCGCCACGACCTTCTCCCCCATCGAAGCGTCCCTCCTCGGTGGGCGGGCCGAAAGATCCGGCCGCCGGTGTCCGGGTCAGGGTGGATGATGCCCAGCCCCAGCGATCCATAACGCCCCCGGTGAACGACCGCAGCCGCTACTCTGGCCCCTTGAGCCAAGAAGATCGGTGGCACATTCACCGGGCATGACGCAGCATGCACTTTTCGACGTCGAGGACCTCGTGAAAAACGCCGACGAGAATTGGCCGACCGCTGTTCGGGCATTGCCCGAGGTCATCGCGGTGTCCCCCCTTCGAAAACGGGATGATTTCCACGTATCGCTGACCGAATGAACTCTTGTGCGAGTGCCCGGGAACGGTTAGACGAAACACCGGCTGAACAAATGTCGTATAAACTCGGTCGGCAGGGCAGCAGGCCGTCGCCCATGGTCGGAGGAAACTGTCGTCGTCGATCACGCCCGGCAGGCCTCACACCACACCATCGTTCGCGGACCCCGGCCTCGCCTGCCTCCCTGCCCTTCGTGAGCTGACAGCGCCGTCCGCCCCCGCCCCGTCGCGCCACCCTGCCTGTCGAATGAGAGGCGACCCACCATGCCGCTGCTTGTCCCCCCGGCACCCGCGCCCGCACTTCGCTCCGTCCTCACGGCCCTCGGTTCCCCCACCGCGGTCCGCGAGGCCCGAACCCCCGCCCTGCGCAACGCCCAGGGCCCTGTCACGCCCGAGCTGCCGCTGCCGGTCCATGTGCTGGACCGGATCACCACGAAGGGCGAGCCGGTCACCCGACTGGCCGGATGGCGCTTCCTGATCCGCTCCGGCGACCATGTGGTCGCCGCGGCGGAGAGCATGCTCACGCCGGACGGCTGGGCGTTCTCGCACTTCTTCGAGGGGCCGTACATCGTCTCCACCGAGCGCGCGCTGCGTCAGGCGGAGACCCTCACCCAGTCGTACCAAGCACGTCTGCTGTCCGTGCCGGGCCTGTACATGCTCACGCTCTGGCTCCACGGGGACCGCGCCTCCGACGGGACCGCCGGCCACCCCGCGGCGACCGATCTGCTCGTCCCGCTCGCTCCCGCCCCGCCCGGCATCGCGGCGAACCGCCCGCACCGGGTCGCCGAACTGCTCCCGGTGCTGACCCTCCGGGTGCCGCCGGCCCCGCCCACGCCCCTGCTCGGCTCCCCGGCCTGACCGCCGAGCGGACGTCACGCGGCGCACTCCGTCTCCCGTACCCCGTCACCGGATCACCGGTGGCGGGGTACGCCGCTGCCGCTCCTACGAGTTCCGCTTCGCTCGTACGAGCCGGGAACGCGGTCCGACCCGTACGGACTAGCCCCATCCGGCCACCCCGAACCACCCGAAGTGACAGTGCAGTTGGGATGAACCGTCCGCGCGGGTGATGCGTCATCAACCTGTGAGGAAGCGGTGCGGCGAAATCCCTGCGGAAAGCCGCCCGTGGGGCAACACTGGGTTCGACCGACTTATGACAACGGGGGGCGGCCATGAACGAAGCTTCACGCCGCGGGACAGACACGACAGCGATCACCGACGACACAACAGAGCGAAAGATCCCTTCCATGTGCCAGCACCAATCACCGTGCCCGACCGCCGACTCCGCCGACCGGGAATCCGCCCGTCTCGTGGCGCACCACCCGGAGCAGGGCTGGAGCCTGCTGTGCAACGGTGTCGTGCTCTTCGAGGACACCGGTGAGCTCCTGCCGGACGGCCAGATCATCGCCCCGCACCGGCTGCCCGCCGGCAGCCAGGTGATGACCGCCGCCTGAGCACGGACCGGGCGGCTCGCACCGCCCGGGGAGAACGAGGGGCCGGCCCGCGGACGTACACCGCGCACCGGCCCCGACGCGTGTTCGGCAGCGGTCACTGCCAGTAGTCGGTCATGCGCGCCCTATGTCAGGCCCTCCGCGAGCGGCCCCAGGGAGAGTGCGGGGAGGTAGTTCAGCAGCGCCAGCAGCAGAGCCGCACCGGTGGCCAGGACCACGAAGTTCACACCGCGGGCCTGCAGCGTGCCGACGGTGACCACCCTGGGTCGCTGCCTGGCCAGCCGCCCGGCGAGCGCCAGCAGGAACGCCATCGGCACGTAGCGGCCGATCAGCATCGCCGCCGACATCAGCAGGTTGTGGAAGTCGGTGGCGCCGTTGAAGCCCGCCATCGCGCTGCCGTTGCTGTTGACGTTGGAGGTGTACGCGTAGGTGAGTTCGGTCAGCCCGTGCGGTCCGGGATTGCCCATGGAGGAGGGACCGTGGCCGAGCGCGACCGCGAGCGCCACACAGGCGAGCACGACGGTCGGAGAGACCAGCGCGTACAGCACGACGTAGCGCATCTCCGCGAAGCCCAGCCGCTTGCGCAGATACTCCGGTGTCCGGCCGACCATCAGTCCCCCGATGAAGACCGCCACCATCACGGCGATGATCAGGCCGTACAGCCCGCTGCCGGTGCCGCCGGGAGCGATCTCGCCGAGCATCATCGCCGACAGCAGCACTCCGCCGCCGAGGCTGGAGAAGCTGTCGTAGGCCGCGTTCGCCGCTCCGTCGGCCGTACCGGTGGCCGCCACGCCGAAGAGCGTGGAGGCCGGGACGCCGAAGCGGGTCTCGGTGCCCTCGTACTGGCCGCCGACCGCCTCCGTGACCGTGCCGTTGTGGGCGCTCTGAGCCAGATTGCCGGCCGCGAGCAGCAGGCCGAAGAGGATGCCCACCACGGCGAGCAGGGTCCAGCTCTGCCGCAGTGAGCCGATCATCCGGCCGTAGGTGCGGATGAAGGCGGTCGGGATCAGCAGCATCAGCACGATCTCGATCGCGTTGGTGACCGCGGTGGGGTTCTCGAAGGGGTGGGCGCTGTTGGCGTTGAAGACACCTCCGCCGTCACCTGACATCAGCTTCAGCGGCTCCCAGGAGCCGACCGGGCCGCCGAGCAGGGTCTGCTCTCCCCCGGCGACCGTGGTCACGGTGTGCGCGCCGCCCAGGCTCTGCGGGACGCCCAGTGCGATCAGCACGATGCCGAAGACGACCGCCAGGGGCAGCAGGATCCGGAAGACCGATCGGAACAGGTCCACCCAGAAGTTGCCCAGCCGGTCGGTGTCGCGGCTCCTCAGGCCGCGGATGAGGACCAGCGCCACACACAGGCCGACGGCACCCGAGGCGAACGCCTGGACGCCCAGGCCCGCCATCACCGCGAGGTGACCGGTGGTCGACTCGCCCGCGTAGTTCTGCCAGCTGGTGTTGGTGGTGAAGCTGACCGCGGTGTGCAGGGCGAGCCGCCAGGGCATGCCCTCGTGGCCGGTGGACCAGGGCAGCCGGCCCTGCAGGGTGAACAGCGCGAAGAGGGCGGCGACGCTCGCCGCGCTGAAGGCGAGGAGCGCGAACAGGTAGTGCCGCCAGTCCTGTTGCTGGTCCGGGTCGATGCCGCAGACCTTGTACAGGACCTTCTCGGGGCGTCCGTGCCGCCCGCCGTCGAGGGCCCGCGCCATGTAGTCGCCGAGCGGGACGTGCAGTCCGACGACGACCGCGAGGACGAGGGTGGCCTGAAGCCAGCCGTACATGTCGGTCAGATCCCCTTCATGGGATGGGCGCGGTCGAGTGCCGCGTTGAGCTCGACCACGTTCACGGCCGGCTCGCCGAGGATGCCGAGGCCCCGGCCGGTGGTGGACGCGTCGACGAACTTGCGCACGTCGTTCTCGCTGAGAGCGCGTTCACGGGCGATCCGCGGCGTCTGGAGCGCGGCGTACGCGGGGCTGATCTGCGGGTCGAGACCGCTGGCGCTCGCGGTGACCGCGTCGGCCGGGACTCTCGGGTCGGCGGGCGCGTCACCGCGGATCGGGGTGACGACGGCATCGCCGTAGTCCTCGTCCGGATCGGCGCACTCGACGCCGACTCCCTCGTACGCCGCACGGAACGGCCTCGACGGGCAGGTCTGGTTGAGACTGACCACGCGGGTGACGCGGCCCGTGGTGCCGTCCTCGCGGAAGACACCGAGGACCGCCCCGACACCGTCGTGTGTGCAGTACGGGCGGGAGCCGTCGACCTGTTCCAGCTCGCCGACCGCCTTGCTGCGGCCGCACACCTCGGTGAGCAGGCTCTGCCTGCCGTCGGGGCCGAGGATGTCCACCGTCGACTCCGGGCCGAGGTTTCCGGCGGCCGAGGCGGAGGCGTCGTAGCCGTCGCCGGCGTGGGAGGGCCGGGGCTGGAAGTAGTACGGGATCGGGTTGCCGTCGCCGTCCTGGAAGGACTGGCCGACGAGCCTGCTGCCGCCCTCGGCGAGCGCGGAGCCGCGGGCGTTGTCCCGCAGTCCCGGCACCTGGGCGATCGCGGTCATCCCCAACGGATAGGCGAGACCGGTGAGCAGGGTGAGCACGACGACCACTCGGATCGCCGCCACGTGGTGGCCGATCCAGGCAGGCGTCCTGGAGAGGAGGTTCATGGTCAGATCCCCGGGATGAACTGGACTACGGCGACGTCGATGAACTTGATCGCGAGGAAGGGCAGGAGCAGCCCGCCCGCGCCGTAGATCCACAGGTTGCGGGTGAGCAGCTTGTCGGCGCTGCCAGGGCGGTAGCGCACGCCGCGCAGGGCGAGCGGGATCAACGCGACGATGATCACCGCGTTGAAGATCACCGCGGACAGGATCGCCGAGGTCGGTGAGTGCAGTCGCATCACGTTGACCGCGGCGAGGGAGGAGTGGACCCCGCCGAACATCGCCGGAAGGATCGCGAAGTACTTGGCGATGTCGTTGGCGAGCGAGAACGCCGTCAACGCACCTCTGGTGATGAGGAGTTGCTTGCCGATCTCGACGATGTCGACGATCTTGGTGGGGTCGGAGTCGAGGTCGACCATGTTGCCGGCCTCCTTGGCGGCCGA
Source organism: Streptomyces sp. NPDC059861 (assembly GCF_042731435.1). Lineage (NCBI taxonomy): Bacteria > Bacillati > Actinomycetota > Actinomycetes > Kitasatosporales > Streptomycetaceae > Streptomyces > Streptomyces sp. NPDC059861. The sequence goes on from NZ_JBHWJQ010000040.1 coordinate 47,163, forward strand.
CGTGCCGGTGTTCATCGCGACGCCGACGTCGGCCTGCGCGAGCGCCGGGGCGTCGTTCGTGCCGTCACCGGTCATCGCGACCAGCTTGCCGTCCGCCTGTTCCCTCCTGATCAGCGCGAGCTTGTCCTCGGGAGCGGCCTCCGCGAGGAAGTCGTCCACGCCCGCCTCCTCGGCGATCGCGCGGGCGGTCACCGGGTTGTCACCGGTGATCATCACCGTGCGGATACCCATCCGGCGCAGCTCCGCGAAGCGTTCGCGCAGGCCCGGCTTGACGACGTCCTTGAGGTGGACGACGCCGAGCAACCGCGCGGGGCCGTCGCCGACGTGTTCGGCGACAGCGAGCGGGGTGCCGCCGGAGGCCGAGACCTGGTCCACGCAGACGTGCAGTCCGGCGGGCACCTCACCACCGTTGTCCCGGACCCAGGCGGCCACCGCGGCGGCCGCGCCCTTGCGCAGCCGGTGGCCTCCCGGGAGGTCCACGCCCGACATCCTGGTGGTGGCGCTGAACGGCACCCAGGCGGCGTCGGCGTGCGCGCTCCGCTCCATGGCGAACTTCTCCCGCGCGTACTCCACGATCGACCGGCCCTCTGGCGTCTCGTCGGCGAGGCTGGACAGCAGGGCGGCGTCGGCGAGTTGCCGTCCCGTCACCGCGCCGATCGGGAGCAGCGCGCCGGCCCGCCGGTTGCCGAAGGTGATGGTGCCGGTCTTGTCCAGCAGCAGGGTGCTGACGTCGCCCGCCGCCTCGACGGCGCGCCCCGACATGGCGAGGACGTTGCGCTGCACCAGCCGGTCCATACCGGCGATCCCGATCGCCGACAGCAGCCCGCCGATGGTCGTGGGGATCAGGCAGACCAGCAGGGAGACCAACACGATGCCGGTGACGCCGTCCGCGGTGAGCACCTCGGTGTCGTGCGCGGCCCCCATGAAGTCCTTGGAGAACACCGCCATCGGCTGGAGCGTGACCACCGCGACCAGGAAGACGAAGGTCAGCATGACCAGCAGCAGGTTGAGCGCGAGTTCGTTGGGGGTCTTCTGCCGGTCGGCGCCCTCCACGAGGGAGATCATCCGATCCAGGAAGGACGCGCCGGGCTCCTGTGTGATGCGGACGACGATCCGGTCGGACAGCACGCGGGTGCCGCCGGTGACGGCACACCGGTCGCCTCCCGACTCGCGGATGACCGGCGCGGATTCACCGGTGATGGCCGACTCGTCGATGCTGGCGACGCCCTCGACCACATCGCCGTCGCCGGGGACGAGTTCGCCGGCCTCGACGACCACGAGGTCACCTCGGCGCAGTTCTGCCGCGCCGACGCGGTCCTCGACGTACCGGCCCGCGCGAAAGTGCGCGACGCCGCCCACCAGGCGGCGCGCGACGGTCCGGCCGCGCATGCCGCGCAGCGTCTCGGCCTGGGCCCGGCCGCGGCTCTCGGCGACCGCCTCGGCCAGGTTGGCGAAGACGACCGTGAGCCACAGCCAGGCGGTGATGAGCCAGCCGAACAGCGACGGGCGGGCGATCGCGAGTCCGGTGGTCAGGGCCGCGCCGATCTCGGTGACGAACATGACGGGGTGGTGGGCCAGCGTGCGCGGGTTCAGCTTGCGCAGCGCGGCGGGCAAGGCGCGCCAGAGCTGCTGCGGATCGAGCAGACCGGCGCCGATCCTGCGTGCCGGCTCCGGACCGGGCGGCCGTGCCGCCTCGGCGGGTCTGTCTCGGGTGGGTGCGGGCGCGCTCATCAGAAGCGCTCCGGCTTGATCAAGGCCATCACCAGGTAGGCGAGCAGGGCGATCGCGACGATCAGCCCCACCACGTTCTCGGCCGTCACGGGTTCCTCAGATGTCGTTTCGAAGGGCTTGGGCCACCTCCGGCCGAGGACGTGAGCGGCACTCGGCCGGAGGCGGTCTGCGGGGGGGGCCGCGCGGGCCTACAGACCCACGTCGCGGCTGCGGATGTCGTCCAGGGACTCGCGGCGGACCAGGAGCCGGGCGCGGCCGTCGGCGACGGCGGCCACGGGCGGTCGGCCGACCATGTTGTACCCGGAGGCCATGGACAGGTGGTAGGCGCCCGCGACGGGGACGGCGAGGAGGTCGCCGGGCCGTACGTCCGCGGGCAGTTCGACGTCGGCGGCAAGGACGTCTCCGGCCTCGCAGTGCCGGCCGACCACGGTCACCGGGGCCTGGGCCGCGGTGCTGTGCCGGCCGACCAGCCGGGGCGCGTAACGCACGCCGTACAGGGCGGGCCGCGGGTTGTCGCTCATGCCGCCGTCGACGGCGACGAAGGTGTGCGAGCCCGTGCGCTTCACGGCCAGGACGTGGTAGACGGCGACGCCGGCCGGGCCGGCGATGGCGCGGCCCGGTTCGATCACCAGACGCGGCACCCTGAGCCCGGCCGCCGCGCACGCCTCGGTCAGCTCGGTACGCACCTTGCGGGCCAGCGTGGTGAGGTCCAGGGCCGGTTCGCCCGGGCGGTAGGCGATGCCGTGGCCGCCGCCGAGGTCGAGTTCGGACAGCGCCAGGCCGTACTGGTCGTACAGGCGGGCCATCAGGCCGACCATGCGCCGCACGGCCGAGAGGTACGGCTTGACGCTGGTGATCTGCGAGCCCAGGTGGCAGTGCAGGCCGGTCAGTTCGAGCTGCGGCTGGTCGAGGATGCGGGCGATGGCGTGCTGGGCGTAGCCGTCGGCGATGGACAGGCCGAACTTCTGGTCGTCGGTGCCGGTGCGGATCTTGGCGTGCCCGCCGGCGCTGATGCCGGGTATCACCCGGACCATGACCTTCTGGTGCCCCTCGGGCCCGACGGCCGCCGCCAGCCGGGCGATCTCGGACGGGCCGTCGATGACGATGCGGCCGACCCCGAGCCGCAGCGCGGTCTCCAGGTCCCGGGGCGACTTGGCGTTGCCGTGCAGCACGATCTTCTCCGGCGGGAAGCCCGTGGTGACCGCCAGCTCCAGCTCACCGGCGGAGCAGACGTCGAGTCCGAGGCCTTCCTCCTCCACCCAGTGGACCATCGCGCGGCACAGGAACGCCTTGGCCGCGTACACGACATCGGCTTCGGGAAAGGCGTGCCGGTAGGTGCGGCAGCGTTCGCGCACTTCCGCCTCGTCGAGGACGTAGACGGGTGTGCCGAAACGCTCGGCGACGCCGGCGAGCTGTACGCCGCCCACGGCGAGTTCGCCGGGGTGCTGCTCGGTGGTGGAGGCCGGCCACACCGACAGGGCGTCGGTGGTGGCGACGGCGGGTTCGTGAAGCGTTGTCATCGTGCGGTCCTCTCAACCGATCCACAGCGCGAGCGCCGAAACGAGGGCGGCGGCACCGGTCGCTCGCAGGACGCCGACGCCCTGCGGGTTCCAGGAGGCGCCTCGCGGGGCCGTCGGTACCGGCACCGCGTGCGGCACGGGGTTCCCGGGAGCGGAGGCGGGCTCCGGGGCGGGCGAGGTCTTCGGCGCGGGCGCCGCGGCGGTGTTTCGGGCCGGCGCGGGTGCCGAGAACTGAGGGTCGATCGTGACGGTGGTGACCCCGAGCGGCGCGGTCAGCGCGCGCAGGGCGGGTTCGGCCAGCCGGATCCACGCCTGGTCGGGGCCCAGGGTCGCCCTGAGCCGCTGCTCGGAGGTGAAACCCACGGCCGTACGGTCGCCGAGGGGGGTGCGGAAGAGCCGCGCGGTGAAGCCTGCCGGTCCCGGCCGGACGGGAACGTGGAGAGGTCCGGCCGGGAACCGTTCGCAGGGCTCCGGGTCGTCGCACATGAGATCTGCCATGGGATGCCTCCTGGAGGATCCTGAACTGATTGCCTTCTGTGGCTGAAGGGCCCCGGAGCGGGGAGGCGGGCCGGGGCTCTCGCCCGACGCTATGCCCGGCGTCCGGCGGCGCCGACGGGTCATGACGCGATGCTGACGGCGAGCGGGCCGACGCTGACGGGTTGCTGACGGAGCGGCCGGTCGGTCTCGCCGGAAGGCGCTGGAGGCGTGCGAAGAAGTGACTTTCCGCCCGTTCCCGTCCCTCGCGCCGAGGTGGGATGAGGTGCGGCCGCACGCGGGAAGCGGCCGCGCGAGTGTGTGCGAGGGAACGGTGGCGCCATGTCCGATCACGACAACTCCGGTGCCGCGCGCGTCGTCGTCGGCGTGAGCGGCTCCCTGGGGAGTCTGACGGCGCTCGGGCGGACGGCCCGGGAGGCCCGGTGCCGGGGTGCCGAGCTGTGGCCGGTGCCGGCCTGGGAGCCGCCCGGCGGGCAGCTCGCCGCGAGCCGGTCCACGGCGTCGTGCGTCCAGGCGTACGAGTGGCGGGAGCCGGCCCGTGAGCGGCTGCTGACCGCCCTCCGGCGGGCCTTCGGCGAGCGGGGACACGGGGTGGTGATGTGTGCGCTGGTGGCCCAGGGCACGCCGGGGCGCGCCCTCGTGGACGTCGCGGACCGTGCGGACGACGTCCTGGTCGTCGGCGCCGGGCGCCGGGGGCCCTGGCACCGGGCGTTCGGCCCCTCGGTGAGCCGCTACTGCCTGGCCCACGCCCGCTGCCCCGTGCTCGCGGTGCCGCCGTCCCCGCTGGAGTCCGAACTGGCCGCCCTGCACCGCCGCAACGCCTGGCGGCTGCGGCTGGACACCCGGGAAGTCACCGACCGGCCGGAGTCGGTCCGACCCGAGTCCTGAGGCCGGGACACATCGAGTCCTGAGGCCGGGACGCATCTGGTCCGGAGGCCGGAAGGCACCACCGGCCGCAGGACCGTCCCTCGCTACGACACCACCTGCGTCGAATAGTCCGGACGGCCCGGTCTGCGGCCCGGCACCCTGCGCAGACTCAGCACCATGGTGAGGCCGCCGCCGGGCGTGTCCTCGGCGTCGAGCGTGCCGCCCAGCGCCTCGGCGAAGCCACGGGCGACGGCCAGGCCGAGTCCGACCCCGGCGCCGCGCGGGGCGTCGCCGTAGCGCTGGAAGGGCTCGAAGATGCGTTCCTTGGCCTCGTCGGGGACACCGGGCCCGCGGTCCATGACCCGTACCTCCACGCGGTCGTTGATGGCGCTCGCCGACACCAGGACATGTGTGTCCGGCGGGCTGTACTTGACCGCGTTCTCCACGAGGTTGGCCACCGCCCGCTCCAGCAACCCCTTGTCGACGTGGACCATGGGAAGCGTCTCCGGGATGTCCAGGTCCACGCTGCCCTCGGGAACGCCCCCGAGGGCCATCGGCACCACCTCGTCGAGGTCGATCTCCCGCAGCAGCGGCGAGACCGTGCCGGTCTGCAGGCGGGACATGTCGAGCAGGTTGCCGACCAGGTGGTCGAGCCGGTCCGCGCCCTCCTCGATCGCCTCCAGCAGATCCGCCTGGTCCTGCTCGGACCACTCGACGTCGTCCGAACGCAGCGACGACACCGAGGCCTTGATGCCCGCGAGCGGCGTCCGCAGATCGTGGCTGACGGCGGCCAGCAGCGCCGTACGGATGCGGTTGCCCTCGGCCAGCCTGCGCGCCTGGTCCGCCTCCTCCTGGAGTCGTCGGCGGTCCAGGACGACCACGGCCTGCGCGGCGAACGCGGCGAGCACCCGCCGGTCCTCGGCGGGCAGCACGCGGCCGTTCAGCGCGAGCGCCATGTGGTCACCGACCGGCATGTCGACGTCCGCGTCGTCCGGTGACGCGGCCGGCCGCTGACCCACGCTGCCCGCGCAGGTCCAGGGATCGACGTCGGAATGCCGCTCCAGCAGCCCCACGGACTCCATCCCGAACGTCTCACGCACCCGCTCCAGCAGTTCTTCCAGGCTGGTCTCGCCACGCAGCACGTTGCCGGCGAGGAAGGACAGGATCTCCGACTCCGCCCGCAGCCGGGCCGCCTGGTGGGTACGCCTGGCGGCCAGGTCCACCACGGAGGCCACCGACACCGCCACTCCTATGAAGATGACGATGGCGACGATGTTCTTCGGGTCGGCGATCGTCAGGGTGTGGACCGGTGGTGTGAAGAACCAGTTGAGCAGCAGTGAGCCCACCACAGCTGAGGCCAGCGCCGGAAGCAGTCCGCCGAGCAGGGCCGCCGCCACCGTGAGCGTCAGGTACAGCAGCATGTCGTTGGCGAGGCCGACCTCGGGTGTGACGGCGGTCAGCAGGAGGGTCAGCAGCACGGGACCCAGTACGCCCACGAGCCAGCCCCGGATGATGCGGGACCGGCCCAGGCGCGCGCTTCGCGCCACGGGCAGTCCGCGGCCCTTGCCCGCCTCGGCGTGGTTGATGAGGTGGACGTCGAGGTCGGGCCCCGACTCACGGGCGACGGTCGCGCCGACGCCCGGCCCGAAGACGTACTGCCAGGTCTTGCGGCGGGAGACGCCGAGCAGGATCTGGGTGGCGTTGACACCGCGGGCGAAGTCCAGCAGCGCGGCAGGTATGTCCTCGCCCACCACCTGGTGGAAGGTGCCGCCGAGATCCTCCACCAGGGTGCGCTGGACGGCCAGTTCCTTCGGCGAGGCACCGGACAGTCCGTCGCTGCGGGAGATGTACACCGCGAGCACCTCGCCGCCGGCGCCCTTCTCCGCCAGCCGCACGGCGCGCCGGATGAGGGTCCGGCCCTCCGGGCCGCCGGTCAGCCCGACCACGATCCGCTCACGCGAACCCCAGATCTTCGAGACCCGGTGTTCGTTGCGGTACTCGGTGAGGTACTCGTCGACACGGTCGGCCACCCACAGCAGCGCCAGTTCGCGCAGGGCCGTGAGATTGCCGGGCCGGAAGTAGTTGGAGAGCGCCGCGTCGACCTTGTCCGGCTTGTAGATGTTGCCGTGCGCCATCCGCCGGCGCAGCGCCTCGGGCGACATGTCGACGAGTTCCACCTGGTCCGCGCGCCGCACGACCTCGTCGGGCACGGTCTCGCGCTGCCGGATGCCCGTGATGGACTCGACGACGTCGCCGAGGGACTCCAGGTGCTGGATGTTGACCGTGGAGACCACGTCGATGCCCGCCGCCAGCAACTCCTCGACGTCCTGCCAGCGCTTGGCGTTGCGGGAGGCGGGGATGTTGGTGTGGGCGAGTTCGTCGACCAGCGCCACCTGGGGTCGCCGGGCCAGCACGGCGTCCACGTCCATCTCGCTGAACACGCCGCCCCGGTATTCGAGTTCCCGACGGGCGACCTGTTCCAGACCGTGCAGCATCACTTCGGTCCGCGGGCGGTTGTGGTGCTCGACGAACGCCACCACACAGTCGGTGCCCCGTTCGACGCGCCGGTGCCCCTCGGAGAGCATCGCGTACGTCTTGCCGACGCCCGGGGCGGCGCCGAGGTAGATCCGAAGCTTGCCGCGTGCCATGTTCACCCTTCGAAGCGGTAACCCATACCGGGTTCGGTGACGAGGTAGCGGGGGTGCGAGGGATCCGCTTCCAGCTTGCGCCGGAGCTGGGCCATGTAGACCCGCAGGTAGTTGGTCTTGTTGCGCTGGGACACCCCCCAGACCTCCTGGAGCAGGTGCTTCTGCGTGACGAGCCGGCCGGGGTGGGTGACCAGGATCTCCAGCAGATGCCATTCGGTCGGTGTGAGCCGCACGTCCCGTCCGTCCCGTACGGCCCGCTTGGCGAGCAGGTCGATGGTGAAGGCCGCGGTCTCCACCAGGGTCCGCTCGGGGGCGACGGGTGTCTCCTCGGTGCGGCGGACGGCCGCCCGCAGGCGGGCCATGAGTTCGTCCATGCTGAACGGTTTGGTGACGTAGTCGTCGGCGCCGGCGTCCAGCGCCACGACCTTCTCGTCGGACGCCTGGCGAGCCGACAGCACGACGATCGGCACCTTCGTCCAGCCGCGCAGTGCCTTGATCACGTCGATGCCGTCCATGTCCGGCAGTCCGAGGTCGAGCATCACCACGTCGGGCTGACGGGCGGCCGCGAGGCGCAGGGCCGTGGCGCCGTCGGGGGCCGCGTCCACTCCGTAGCGGCGCGCCTGCATGTTGATCACGAGGGCTCTGACGAGCTGTGGGTCGTCCTCCACCACCAGCACCCGGGTCATGGGTGTGCGCCTTTCGTCTCGAACACACCGGCTGCGGCGCAACCGGCCCCATGGCGGCGGGAGCCGGCCGTCCCGGAAGGTGTCCCCGGCCGCCGACTCCCGCGTGACTCACGTAACGCCATCAGCTCTTGGCCACTAGTTCCTTGAGCGCGACGTTCAGCTCCAGGACGTTGACCCGGGGCTCACCGATGAAGCCGAGCGTGCGCCCCTCGGTGTTCCGGTCCACGAGCTTCTGCACCTCGCCGACGGGCAGACCGTTCTTCTCGGCGACCCGGTGCACCTGGATGTCGGCGTACTGGGGCGAGATGTTCGGGTCCAGTCCGGAGCCGGAGGACGTCACCGCGTCGGCGGGCACCTGGGACGGCTTGACCGTCCAGCCGGGCACCGAGTTGTCCTTGACCACGGCGGCCTTGGCGTCCTTCACCCACTGGACGAGCTCTTCGTTGTCACCGGAGCGGTTGGTCGCGCCGGAGAGGATGAGCGAGTACTGGGTGTTGACGCTGTTGGTGCCCAGGCCGTTCTGCGGGCGGCCCTGGAACCACTGGAGGTCGGGCTCCGGGGTCTCCTGGCCCTCCTTCAGCGGCAGGTTGTAGGCCTGCCCGATCAGGGAGGACCCGACGACCTTGCCCTGGGAGCTGATCTCAGAGCCATTCGCCTTGTCGCTGAACAGTCCCTGAGCGACGCCGGTCACGACCAGCGGGTAGATGACGCCCGTCACCAGGGTCAGCACGAGGAGGGCGCGCAGGCCCGCCCCGAGCAACCGGGCGGTGTTCGATACCGAGTTGTTCATGGCGATCAGCCGATTCCGGGAATGAGGGAGATGATCATGTCGATGATCTTGATGCCGATGAAGGGGGCTATCAGGCCGCCGAGTCCGTAGATCCCGAGGTTGCGCCTGAGCAGCCGGTCCGCGCTCACCGGCCGGTACCGCACACCCTTCAGGGCGAGCGGCACCAGCGCGATGATGACCAGCGCGTTGAAGATGACCGCCGAGAGGATCGCGGAGTCCGGCGAGGACAGCTGCATGATGTTCAGCTTGTCCAGGCCCGGGTAGACCGCGGCGAACAGCGCCGGGATGATCGCGAAGTACTTGGCGACGTCGTTGGCGACGGAGAACGTCGTCAGCGCACCACGCGTGATCAGCAACTGCTTGCCGATCTCGACGATCTCGATGAGCTTCGTCGGGTTGGAGTCGAGGTCGACCATGTTGCCGGCCTCCTTCGCGGCCGACGTGCCGGTGTTCATCGCCACACCGACGTCGGCCTGGGCGAGCGCCGGGGCGTCGTTCGTGCCGTCACCGGTCATCGCGACCAGCTTGCCGCCCGCCTGCTCCCGCTTGATGAGCGCCATCTTGTCCTCGGGAGTCGCCTCCGCGAGGAAGTCGTCGACGCCGGCCTCCTCGGCGATCGCCTTGGCGGTGAGCGGGTTGTCGCCGGTGATCATGACGGTCTTGATGCCCATGCGGCGCAGTTCCTCGAACCGCTCCCGCATGCCGTCCTTGACGACGTCCTTCAGGTGGATGACACCCAGCACACGGGCCCCGTCGGCGTCCTCGACGGCCACGAGCAGCGGAGTACCGCCCGCCTCGGAGATCCGGCCGGCCAGCCGGTCGGCGTCCTCGGGAATCCGGCCGCCGCGCTCGTCCACCCAGGCGATGACCGAACCGGCCGCGCCCTTGCGGACCTTCCTGCCGTCCACGTCGACACCGGACATCCGGGTCTGGGCGGTGAAGGCGATCCAGTCGGCATGTGCCAGCTCGCCCTGGTGGCGCTCGCGCAACCCGTACTTCTCCTTCGCCAGGACGACGACGGAGCGGCCCTCGGGCGTCTCGTCGGCCAGCGACGACAGCTGGGCGGCGTCCGCGAGCTGGGCGGCCGTCACACCGCTCACCGGCACGAACTCCGACGCCTGCCGGTTGCCGAGGGTGATGGTGCCGGTCTTGTCCAGCAGCAGCGTGGAGACGTCACCGGCGGCTTCGACCGCGCGGCCCGACATCGCCAGCACATTGCGCTGGACCAGACGGTCCATGCCCGCGATGCCGATCGCGGAGAGCAGGGCACCGATCGTGGTCGGGATGAGACAGACCAGCAGGGCGACCAGCACGACCATCGTCAGGTCGGTGCCCGCGTAGTTCGCGAGCGGGGGCAGCGTGGCGCAGGCGAGCAGGAAGACGATCGTCAGCGAGGCGAGCAGGATGTTCAGCGCGATCTCGTTGGGCGTCTTCTGCCGTGCCGCACCCTCGACCAGTTTGATCATCCGGTCGATGAAGGTCTCGCCCGGCTTGGTCGTGATCTTGATGACGATGCGGTCGGAGAGCACCTTCGTGCCGCCGGTGACCGCGGAACGGTCACCGCCCGACTCACGGATCACTGGGGCCGACTCACCGGTGATCGCCGACTCGTCGACGCTCGCGACTCCCTCGACGACATCGCCGTCGCCGGGGATGATGTCGCCGGCCTCACAGACGACCAGGTCGCCGATGCGCAGCTCGGTGCCGGGCACCCGCTCCTCACGGTCACCCACGAGGCGTCGCGCCACGGTGTCGGTCTTGGCCTTGCGCAGGGTGTCGGCCTGCGCCTTGCCGCGCCCCTCGGCCACGGCCTCGGCCAGGTTGGCGAAGATCACCGTGAGCCAGAGCCACGCGCTGATCGTCCAGCCGAACCAGTCGGTCGGGTCCGTGAAGGAGAAGACGGTGGTCAGGATGGAGCCGATCCACACCACGAACATCACGGGCGACTTGATCATCACCCGCGGGTCGAGCTTGCGGAAGGCGTCCGGCAGCGACCTGACCAGCTGCTTGGGATCGAAGAGGCCCGCGCCGACACGGCCCTCTGCGGACTTGTGCCCGGTGGGTACGTCGCTGTGCGGCGCCCGGGTCGGAGTGGCTGTGGACATCGAGTCCTCTTGGTTCCGTATGCGAGTGGTCATCACGCCAGCCCCTCGGCCAGCGGTCCCAGCGCCAGCGCCGGGAAGTATGTGAGACCGGTGATGATGATGACCGTGCCGACGAGCAGGCCGGCGTAGAGCGGCTTGTCCGTGCGCAGGGTGCCCGCGGTCGCAGGCACCGGCTTCTGCTGGGCGAGCGAGCCCGCGAGCGCCAGGACGAAGACCATCGGCACGAACCGACCGAGCAGCATGGCGATGCCGAGCGTGGTGTTGAACCACTGGGTGTCCGCGTTCAGGCCGGCGAAGGCCGAGCCATTGTTGTTCGCGGCGGACGTGTAGGCGTACAGGATCTCGGAGAAGCCGTGCGCCCCGCTGTTGGTCATCGAGTTGCCCGGGGTGGGCAGCGCCATCGCGAACGCGGTGAGGACGAGCACCAGTGCCGGGGTCACCAGGATGTAGAGGGCCGCCAGCTTGATCTCGCGGGTGCCGATCTTCTTGCCCAGGTACTCGGGCGTACGGCCGACCATCAGACCGGCGATGAACACGGCGATGATCGCGAGGATCAGCATGCCGTAGAGGCCTGAGCCGACACCACCGGGCGCGATCTCGCCCAGCATCATGCCGAGCATCGTGATACCGCCGCCGAGGCCCGTGAACGAGGAGTGGAAGGAGTCGACCGCGCCTGTCGACGTCAGGGTGGTGGAGACCGCGAAGAGCGCCGAACCGCCGATGCCGAAGCGGACCTCCTTGCCCTCCGTCGCACCGCCGGCGATCTCGAACGCCGGGCCGTGGTGGGAGAACTCGGTCCACATCATCAGCCCGACGAAGGAGAGCCAGATCGTGGCCATGGTCGCGAGGATCGCGTAGCCCTGCTTGACCGAGCCGACCAGGACACCGAACGTGCGGGTCAGGGAGAACGGGATGACCAGGATCAGGAAGATCTCGAAGAGGTTCGTGAACGGAGTCGGGTTCTCGAAGGGGTGGGCGCTGTTGGCGTTGAAGTAACCGCCACCGTTGGTGCCCAGCTCCTTGATCGCCTCCTGCGAGGCGACCGCGCCGCCGTTCCACTCCTGCGTGCCGCCCATGAACTGGCCGACCTCGTGGATCCCAGAGAAGTTCTGGATCGCACCGAGGGCGACCAGGACGACCGCGCCGATGAACGCGAGCGGCACCAGGATGCGGACGGTGCCGCGCACCAGGTCCGCCCAGAAGTTGCCGAGGTCACCGGTGCGGGAGCGGGCGAAGCCGCGCACCAGCGCCACCGCGACGGCCATGCCGACGGCCGCGGAGACGAAGTTCTGCACGGCCAGACCGCCGGTCTGCACGACGTGGCCCATGGCCTGTTCGCCGTAGTACGACTGCCAGTTGGTGTTGGCCACGAACGACACGGCCGTGTTGAACGCCTGGTCCGGGTCGATCGCTGCGAAGCCGAGCGATCCGGGCAGGACGCCCTGGAGCCGCTGGAGCAGATAGAGGAAGAGGACACCGATCGCCGAGAAGGCGAGGACGCCGCGCAGGTACGCCGTCCAGCGCATCTCGGTGTCGGGGTTGGCACCTATGCCCTTGTAGATCCACTTCTCGACACGCCAGTGCTTGTCGGTGGAGTAGACCTTGGCCATGTAGTTGCCAAGGGGAACGTGGACGATCGCCAGTGCGCCGATCAGGGCGAGCAGCTGGAGTACGCCGGCGAGTACGGGACCCATGTCGTGCTCAGAACCTCTCCGGGAAGATCAGGGCGAGGACGAGGTAGCCGAGCAGGGCGACGGCCACGACCAGGCCGACTATGTTTTCGATGGTCACAGCTTCGTCACCCCCTTGGCGACGAGGATCACCAGCGCGAACAGCGCGATCGTGGTGACGACGAAGGCCAGATCGGCCATCGTGAACTCCTGGAGTCGAGATTCGAATGGACAAGGACTTGTAAGAGGAAACCGCCTCCGTGGCCGGTTTCGACCGCCGTTGACGGGTCCCTTACGGCCCACTGCGCGGCCTTGACGGGACCCTGACGGCGACCCTGCCTGCACGGATGGGGACCGGGCTTTCCGGGCTCCCGCCACCGCGGCCGGGCGATCACCGCAACGGGTTTCGGCCGCACGGAGCCCGCGGGGAGGGGGTTCGGGCCCGGTTCCGCGTGGCGGCTTCCGCCAGGGCTGGAGGGGGGCTCACGCACGAGCCCCGGGAGACGGCCACGGCGTGCTGCCGTACCGTCAAGAAACCCTCCCTCTCCCGTCAGAGCGCCATCAAGGCCCCTGGTCGTCGCTCACCGGGCCCCTACCGTCGGCCGCATGGGACACCGTGACGACCCGAGCCGGGATCTGACCGACCTGCCCGCCGGGCACCCCGCTCCGCCGGTCCACGACCGGCACTGGGCCCGTGACGTACGCAGCGCGGTGGGCTGCGCGGGGGTGCTGCTGGCCCTGCTCCTTCTGATGGACTGGGGCGTCGGCACCCTGACGGCGTGGCGCGCGGTGATCTGGGTCGTCCTCGCGCTGCTGCTGCTCGTGGTCCTCTGCCCGTCGCGCGTCTCGGCGGGCGAGGGATGCGTCGCGGCACGGTCCCCGCTGCGCACCCGCCGGGTCCGCACCGACCTGCTCGTGTCGGCGCGCTGCCCGGACGGCGTCTCCCAGCGGCTGCTGCTGCGCGACGCCTTTGGCGACCGGGTCGAGATCGACCCGCGGGTCCTGATCGACAACCCCGAGCTGTGGCACCGCCTCGCCGAGGACGCCCGCCGGGCGGAGGCGTCGGGCTTCCTCCTCTGCGGGACCACGGCCCTGAGCCGCGTCTCGGCCAGGATCGACGGCGAGACGGCACAGAACGTCTTCAAGGTGTCGGGCCTGGAGTAGATGCCTCAACGGTTGCCCGGTGAGAGGCAACCGGGCAGAACGTTGGGCTGCCGGTGCGGACGATGCCGCCTCGGCGCGGTTCGCGAGACGGCCGGGTAGCCGGATGCGCCTCCTCACGACGGCGCGGGCAAGGCCCCCGGACGGGGACCGGCAGACCGGATCTCACCGGCCCGAGCCTGGTCCAGAACGATCCGTCCGCCCGGCCCAGCACCTCGGTTCCAGCATCGCCCCGTCCCGCGACCCAGACCTCGCTTCCGACACCGTCCAGCCGCCCGCCCGCACCGCGGTCCCGGTCCGCCGCAGGTCGAGCCCGCACCCCGCCCGGTCCGCCGCAGGTCGAGCCCGCAGCCCGCGCCCGGTTCCCCGCCTCCGCACCAGCCCCGCCCCGCCCTCAGGAACGCGCTCCACGCCTGACCCGCCCGGACGACCCGGCTCCCGGTCCGCCCGGCCCTTCCGCCAGCGGCATCGAGACCACCATCGTCAGCCCGCCGCCAGGAGTGTCCTCGGGGCCGAGGGTGCCTCATCGCCTCCGTTCGCCGACTCGGTGGCCGCGGCCGGCGGCACGCCGCTGCTTGTGGCCCTGCGCGACTGGGACGGCCCGCGCGTGCTGGGCCTGATCCATCTCAAGGACGTCGTGAAGGAGGGCATCCTCGAACGTTTCGCTCAGTTGCGCCGGGCGGGCATCCGCACCGTGATGGTCACCGGCGACAACCCCATCACCGCCCGCCCGATCGCCCGGGAAAGCGGGCGTCGACGACTTCCTCGCCGAGGCCACTCCGGAGGACAAACTCGTCCTGATCAAGAAAGAGCAGGTGAGCGGCAAGCTCGTCGCGATGACCGGTGACGGCCCCAACGACGCACCGGCGCTCGCGCAGGCCGACGTCGGCGTCGCGATGAACACGGGCACGTCGGCCGCCAAGGAGGCCGGCACCATGGTCCACCTCGACTCCAACCCGACGAAGCTCATCGACATCGTCGAGATCGGCGAGCAACTCCTCATCACCCGAGGCGCGTTGACGACGTTCTCCATCACCAACGACGTGGCCGAGTACTTCGCCATCATCCCTGCCATGTTCGCGGGGGCCTACCCGGGCCTCGAGGCACTGAACGTGATGGGCCTGCACAGCCCGAAGTCCGCGATCACCGCCGCGATCATCTTCAACGCGCTGATCATCGTGGCGTTGATCCCCCGGCCCTGCGGGGAGTGCGCTACAGGCCCGCCTCCGCAAACGACCTGCTGCGCCGCAACCTGCTCCTGTACGGCGTGGGCGGTCTCGTGCTGCCGTTCGCGGGCATCAAGATGATCGACCTGCCGATATCGGGCATTCCCGGACTCGGCCGACCGTGACACTCGGTGTCCGTCCCTGAGGTCCTTGACCCTCACCCCATACGGCTCAACACGGCTGAAGTCCACGCGATTGCCACTACTTTGATGCGCCGATGCGCCCCACCGCCCAGTCTTAACGCAAGCTTGACGCCCCGAGCCCGCCCGACCGCAGGCCCAGGCGTCACTCTCCGCATACGCTGAGGGCGCCGTCCGACGTGATGGCCGGAAACCCACGTTGAGCCGCACATCAGGAGCACGTCGATGGCCCCGACCGAACACGCCGCGCCCGGCCGCCTGCGCGCCTGGATGCTGGAGGGGCTGTCCGACATGGGCAAGGCGGGCGGCCACCAGGGCCCGCACGCCCCTCCCGCTCCCCCGGCCGAGGGCCGCCCCTGGTACCGCGTGATGTGCCTGACCGGCGTCGACTACTTCTCCACCCTCGGCTACCAGCCCGGCATCGCCGCCCTCGCGGCCGGTCTGCTCTCGCCCGTCGCGACCGTCGTGCTCGTGATCGTCACCCTGGCGGGCGCTCTTCCCGTCTACCGGAGAGTGGCCGAGGAAAGCCCCCACGGCCAGGGCTCGATCGCGATGCTGGAACGCCTGCTCACCTTCTGGAAGGGCAAGCTGTTCGTCCTCACGCTGCTCGGCTTCGCCGCCACCGACTTCCTCATCACCATCACGCTCTCGGCCGCCGACGCCTCCACCCACCTGGTGGAGAACCCCAACCTGAACGACGCCCTGCACGACCGGCAGTTGCTGATCACCATGGTGCTCATCGCCCTGCTCGGCGCGGTGTTCCTCAAGGGCTTCCTGGAGGCGATCGGCGTCGCGGTCGCCCTGGTGGCCACCTACCTGGCGCTCAACGCCGTGGTGGTCGTGGCCGGCCTCTGGCACGTCGCCACCGAGGGCCATGTCGTCACCGACTGGTCCGGCGCCCTCACCGCCGAGCACGGCAACGTCTTCGTGATGATCGGCGTGGCCCTGATCGTCTTCCCCAAGCTCGCCCTCGGCCTCTCCGGCTTCGAGACCGGCGTCGCCGTGATGCCCCACGTCAAGGGCGACCCGAGCGACACGGAGGAGCGCCCCGAGGGCCGGATCCGCGGCACCAAGAAGCTGCTCACCACCGCCGCCCTGATCATGAGCGTCTTCCTGATCACCACCAGCTTCATCACCACATTGCTCATCCCGGCGGACGAGTTCGAGGAGGGCGGCCAGGCCAACGGCCGCGCGCTGGCATATCTCGCGCACGAGTACCTCGGCACCGTCTTCGGCACGGTGTACGACGTCTCGACCATCGCCATCCTGTGGTTCGCCGGCGCCTCGGCGATGGCGGGCCTGCTCAACCTGATGCCGCGCTATCTGCCCCGCTACGGCATGGCCCCGCACTGGGCGCGCGCGGTACGTCCCATGGTCATCGTCTTCACCCTGATCGCCTTCCTGGTCACCTGGCTCTTCGACGCCGACGTGGACGCGCAGGGCGGCGCCTACGCCACCGGCGTGCTGGTGCTGATCAGCTCCGCGGCGATCGCGGTGACCATCGCCGCCCGCAAGGCCGGACAGCGGAAGTGGACCATCGGCTTCGGCGTGATCTCAGTGGTGTTCCTCTACACCACGGTGGTGAACGTGGTCGAGCGGCCCGACGGTGTGAAGATCGGCGCCTGCTTCATCGCGGGCATCATGATCCTCTCCCTGGTCTCCCGGCTGGCCCGCGCCTTCGAGCTCCGGGTGACCGGCGTGACGCTGGACCCCATGGCGGAACGGTTCGTGCGGGACATCGCCAGCCGCAAGATCCGGTTCATCGCGAACGAGCCCGACAAGCGCGACATCGCCGAGTACCGCGACAAGATCGAGCAGATCCGCCAGGACAACGACGTCGCCGGCCCCGAGGATTTCGTGTTCGTCGAGGTGACGGTGACCGACCCGTCCGAGTTCGAGGCCGGTCTGACGGTCCACGGCGAGGTCCTGCACAACCGCTACCGCGTCCTGACCCTGGAGTCCTCCTCCATCCCCAACGCCCTGGCCGCCCTTCTCCTGCACGTCCGCGACGCCACGGGCAGCACCCCGCACATCTACTTCGAGTGGACCGAGGGCAACCCGTTCGCCAACTTCCTGCGCTTCTTCCTCTTCGGCCAGGGCGAGGTCGCCCCGGTCACCCGGGAGGTCCTGCGCGTGGCGGAACCGGACGTGACCCGACGGCCCCGCGTGCACACGGGCTGAGCTCCACTACGGCGACGGGCCTACGTCAGCACCCCACCGACCACCGACCCAGCCCCGCCGCACACCTCAGCACCACCGACCCAGCCCCGCCGCACACCTCAGCGCCACCGACCACCGACCCCGCCCCGCCCGCCGCACACCTCAGCGCCACCACCCCCGCCGCGCCGCCCCGGCCAGCACCCGCCCGTAACTGAGCCGGCCGGCCACCTCCACACGCAGCACCGGCGCGTCGGGCTCGGCCGACCCCCGCACCTTGACGTCGGCGTAGTGGGCGACGAGGGAATCCGTGTCCACCACGACCCCCGGCCGGGTCACCAGCCGCAGTGTGCCGCCCCGCATGTCGAGATCGACGCGCAGAGTGCCGTACGAGATCACCGCCCGTGTGAAGTCGAGCGTCACGTCGCCCCAGGACGACTCGATCTCCAGCAGCCGTGGCACCGCCCACTCGCCCTCCCGCACCACCGAACTGCCCTCCTGTTCGATGCGGACGACGTCCTTCGCCCCGGCCGGGACCGGCAGGTCACCGGTCAGCACGGCCAGCTCCCCCATCGTGCGCGCGGTCAGGGCCGCCTCCACCCGCTCCTCCAGCTCGTCGCCGGTCAGCCGCCCGTCCCCGGCGGCGGCGGACAGCACCTCGACCACCCGGTCCCGGTCCGCGTGCGAGGCCCTCACCTCGGACGTCACACCCACACGCGACAACTCGGCTGACACACCCTCACCCCGATCGCCCCTCCGGCACGGCCTGTCACGAACTAACGCTATATCGCGTTATACCCAATGGCCAACCCTCCGTCCACCCCCGGCGATCCCCGCCCTATCGTGACCGGCATGCACTCCTACACCATCGGCCAGGCCGCACGGCTCCTCGGCGTGAGCCCCGACACCGCGCGCCGCTGGGCGGACGCCGGCCGGGTGGCCACCCACCGCGACGACAGCGGTCGGCGGCTGATCGAGGGCAAGGACCTGGCCGCGTTCTCGGTCGAGCTCGCCAGGACGGGGAGCGGCGAGGAGGAGGCCCCGTACACCTCGGCCCGCAACGCCTTTCCCGGCATCGTGACCGCCATCAAGCTCGGCGACGTCGCCGCCCAGGTCGAGATCCAGGCCGGCCCGCACCGCCTGGTCTCCCTGCTGACCCGCGAGGCGGTCGAGGAGCTGGGCCTGGAGGTCGGCATGGAGGCGACGGCCCGCGTCAAGTCGACAAACGTACACATCGACCGGGCCTGACCAGCCGCCGGGTCCTACCCGGGAACGAGGAACGAGGGCCCCCGCAAAGGGAACCCTCGTCCACCGGCGTCGGCCTGCCCCGTTCGACGCCGCCTCGTGCCTCAGTCCTCGTACGCGTCCAGCGGCGGGCAGGAGCAGACCAGGTTCCGGTCACCGAAGGCCTGGTCGATACGGCGCACCGGCGGCCAGTACTTGTCGGCGACCGACACCCCGTCCGGGAAGACGGCCTCGTTCCGCGAGTAGGCGTGGCTCCACTCGCCGCGCAGCAGGCCGGCGGTGTGCGGAGCGTTGCGCAGCGGGTTGTCGTCGGCCGGCCAGTCGCCCGCGCCGACCTTCTCGATCTCCGCGCGAATCGCGATCATCGCCTCGCAGAACCGGTCGAGCTCGGTCAGGTCCTCGGACTCGGTCGGCTCGATCATCAGCGTCCCGGCCACCGGGAACGACATCGTCGGCGCGTGGAACCCGTAGTCGATCAGCCGCTTGGCCACGTCGTCGACGCTGACGCCCGTCGCCTTCGTCAGCGGCCGCAGATCGATGATGCACTCGTGCGCGACCAGCCCGCCCGGACCGGTGTACAGCACCGGGTAGTGCGGCTCCAGCCGCTTGGCGATGTAGTTGGCGCTCAGCACGGCCACCTGCGTGGCCCGCTTCAGGCCCTCCCCGCCCATGAGCCGCACATAGGCCCACGAGATCGGCAGAATGCCCGCCGAGCCCCACGGCGCGGCCGAGATCGGCCCCACCCCGGTCTCCGGTCCGGCCTCCGGCTGCAGAGGGTGGTTCGGCAGATACGGCGCCAGGTGCGACCGAACGGCCACGGGACCGACGCCCGGACCACCGCCGCCGTGCGGGATGCAGAACGTCTTGTGCAGGTTGAGGTGGGACACGTCGCCGCCGAAGTGCCCCGGCTTCGCGAGCCCCACCAGCGCGTTGAGGTTGGCCCCGTCGACGTAGACCTGACCACCGGCGTCGTGCACCTGGGCGCAGATGTCGGCGACGTGCTCCTCGAACACACCGTGCGTGGACGGGTACGTGATCATCAGCACCGACAACTCGTCGCGGTACTGCTCGATCTTCGCCCGCAGGTCCTCGACGTCGATCTCGCCGTCCCCGGCGGTCTTCACGACGACGACCTTCATGCCGGCCATGACGGCGCTCGCGGCGTTCGTGCCGTGCGCGGAGGACGGGATCAGGCACACGGTCCGCTGCTCGTCGCCGTTGGCCCGGTGGTACCCGCGCACGGCGAGCAGCCCGGCCAGCTCACCCTGCGACCCGGCGTTCGGCTGCAACGACACCTTGTCGTACCCGGTGACCTCGGCGAGGCGGTCCTCCAGCTCATGAATGAGCGTCAGGTATCCCGCCGCCTGCTCGGCCGGCGCGAACGGATGCAGCTGCCCGAACTCCGGCCAGGTGACCGGCTCCATCTCCGTGGTCGCGTTGAGCTTCATGGTGCAGGAGCCCAGCGGGATCATGCCGCGGTCGAGCGCGTAGTCGCGGTCGGAGAGCCGGCGCAGGTAGCGCAGCATCGCGGTCTCGGAGCGGTGCTGCTGGAAGACCGGGTGCGTCAGGTACGCGTCGGTGCGCAGCAGCCCGTCGGGCAGCGCGTCCTGCGTGCCGCCGTCCAGCGCCTCGATGTCCGCCTGGACACCGAACGCGGCCCATACGGCGGCCAGTTGGTCCCGCGTGGTGGTCTCGTCGCAGGCCATGGAGACGTGGTCGGCGTCGATCGGCCACAGGTTGACGCCGTTCTCGCGCGCGGCGGCCGTGACCTCGGCCGCCCGGCCCGGCACCCGCGCGGTGACGGTGTCGAAGTAGGCGCCGTGGACGATCTCGACGCCGCCGTCACGAAGGCCCGCGGCGAGGATCGCGGCGTACCGGTGGGTGCGCTGAGCGATGCCCCTCAGCCCCTCGGGCCCGTGGTAGACGGCGTACATCCCTGCCATCACGGCGAGCAGCACCTGCGCGGTGCAGATGTTGCTGGTCGCCTTCTCGCGCCGGATGTGCTGCTCTCGCGTCTGGAGCGCCAGCCGGTAGGCCTTGTTCCCGTCGGCGTCGACGGACACGCCCACAAGCCGCCCGGGCAGGCTGCGCGCGAACTTCTCCTGCACCGCCATGTAACCGGCGTGCGGCCCGCCGAAGCCCATCGGCACCCCGAACCGCTGCGTCGTACCGACCGCGATGTCCGCGCCCAGCTCGCCCGGCGACTTCAGCAGCGTCAGCGCCAGCAGATCCGCGGCGACGGTGACGAGCGCGCCCAGCCCGTGCGCCTGGTCGATGACCGCCTTGATGTCGCGTACGGCCCCGGAGGCGCCCGGGTACTGGATCAGCACGCCGTTGATCTCACGGTCGGCGACCTCAGCCGGAATGCCCTCGGCGAGGTCGGCGACGACCACCTCGACCCCGGTCGGCTCGGCGCGGCCCTGAATCACGGCGATGGTCTGCGGCAGCGCGTCCGCGTCGACCAGGAAGAGGCCCTTCTTGTTCCTGCCCATGCGCCGGGAGAGCGCCATGGCCTCGGCCGCGGCGGTGCCCTCGTCGAGCAGCGAGGCACCGGAGGTCGGCAGCCCGGTGAGGTCGGCGACCACGGTCTGGAAGTTCAGCAGCGCCTCCAGCCGGCCCTGCGAGATCTCCGGCTGGTACGGGGTGTACGCGGTGTACCAGGCCGGGTTCTCCATGACGTTGCGCATGACGACCGGCGGGGTGAAGGTCCCGTAGTAGCCGAGCCCGATCATGGAACCCAGCACCTGGTTGCGGTCGGCGAGGGAGCGCAGCTCACGCAGCACCTCGGCCTCGGTGCGCGCGCCCGGCAGATCCAGGGAGTCGGCGTTCTTGATCACGTCCGGTACCGCGGCGGCGGTGAGCTCGTCGAGCGAGCCGTAGCCGACCTGCGCGAGCATCTTGGCCCGCGCCTCCTGGTCGGGCCCGATGTGGCGCTGCTCGAACGGGATGCCCTGTTCGAGTGCGGAGAGCGGAATGCGCTGGGCGGTCATTGCGGAGGCCTCCTGGTCTGACGCGACCTTCGAGGGACACCCCTGCACGGGTGCCCCGACGGCCTCCCCCTCTGTCATCTCAACCTGAGAGCTTCACCGGCCGCCCGAGGACGCCCGGCTTGCACCGTCGGTGAGAGCGGGAGCCGTGACACCCGCTCTGCTTTCCAGAGTGACCTCGTCCGTGCGGTACGTGGGCCTGAGAGATTCCGGGGAGGATTTGCTCCTTCGGCGCCCCCGGTGGTCGTCTCCGGAGGACTCTCCCGCACGGGGTCAGCAGCCGTTTGCCAGAGTACCAGCGAGGTCGACACCCGGGCGTTCGAGTGGCCGCCTTCCTCAATGTGCTCTTTTGTAGTGCTTACGGATGAGGTGCGAGCGAGTGGAGGGCCCGTGCAGACCGACATCGATCCGCGCAACCTGATCGGCCGCAAGGCATTCGACCGCCACGGCAGCAAGATCGGCACCATCGACGAGGTCTACCTCGACGACGCGACCGGCGTACCGGAGTGGGCGGCCATACGGACCGGCCTGTTCAGCAGGGACGCCTTCGTCCCCCTGGAGCCGAGCGAGCTGATCGACGGCACTCTGCACGTCCCCTTCGAGCGCGCCCTGATCAAGGACGCCCCCGACTTCGGCGTCGGTCGGCACCTCTCCCCCGAGCAGGAACTCCAGCTGTATCACCACTACGGCCTCGACGTGGCCGCTCCCCCGGCGCTCCCGGACCGCGACTTCGGCAAGCTGGCGGGCTCGGACGAGACGTGACCCCGGGGGCTCAGCCCTGGAGCTCGGGTCTTCGCGCCACGAGTGGCAGCGGCTCCGCCGGCTCCAGCGCGGGATCGTCGACCCGGAAGGTCCGCACCCGCCCCGGTTCCGACTCGGGCGTCTCGAACCGCACGGTCACTCTCCCCAGCCCGCTGCCCTGAACCCATCCGTGTCCGTACTCGGCGTGCCGCACATCGTGTCCGGCGGCCCACCGCCGCTCGACGGGCCCGGCCTCCTCCCGCTCGGGCTCCTCCGCCACGTCCTCCGCCTGCCCCTCGTCCCCTTCCCCGGCCGCCTGCGCGAACAGGTCCTCCTGCGTGTAGTCGGCCAGCCCGCTGACCCCGACCCCCAGCAGCCGCACGCCCCCGGTGGTGTCCACGGAGTCCAGCAGCCGGGCCGCCGCCTCCCGCACCACCGCCGGATCGTCCGTGGGCCCACGCAGCGTCTCTGACCGGGTCAGCGTCGAGAAGTCGTACCGCCGCACCTTCAGTACGATCGTCCGCCCCGAGAGGCCGGCCCCGCGCAGCCGCCGCACGCACCGGTCGGCGAGCCGCTGCACCTCCAGCCCGACCCGGACCCGGTCGTGGATGTCCACGTCGTAGGTGTCCTCGACCGACACGGACTTCGCCTCCCGCTCGGCGACCACCGGCCGGTCGTCGCGGGCCAGCGCCATGGCGTACAGCGCGTGCCCGTGCGCCTTGCCCAGCAGCCGTACGAGCTCGTCCTCGCCCGCCTCGGCGATCTCGTCGACCGTGGTGATACCGGCCCGGCGCAGATGGTCACCCGTCGCGGGTCCCACCCCCGGCAGCGTCCGCACCGACATCGGCCCCAGCAGCTCCCGCTCCGTACCCGGCTCGATCAGCACCAGACCGTCGGGCTTCGCCTCCTCGGAGGCGATCTTCGCGAGCATCTTGGAGGCGGCGAGCCCGACGGACCCGGTGAGCCCGGTGACGGCCCGTATGTCGGCCCGCAGCCTGACGCCCGCCAGCCGCGCCGACTCCCGGTCCCAGGCCGTCCCCCCGGCCTCCAGGTCGACGAACGCCTCGTCCAGGCTCAGCGGCTCCACCAGTGGCGACAGCGCCCGCAGCAGGCCCATCACCTGCTCGCTGATCGTCCGGTACAACCCGAAGCGCGGCACCAGATAGGCGGCGTTCGGCGCGAGCCGGCGCGCCTGGCCCATCGGCATCGCCGAATGCACCCCGAACACCCGGGCCTCGTACGAGCAGGTCGCCACCACTCCGCGCGGCCCGAGCCCACCCACGATCACGGCTTTCCCCCGCAGGCTCGGCTTGGACGCCTGCTCCACCGAGGCGAAGAAGGCATCCATGTCGAGATGCAGGATCGTGGGCGCGGTTCTCACATGTCCGATGCTGCCTCACGCCACTGACAACGCCCCCGCGGCACGAGCCGCCGCCGACAGTGCCTCAGACGGCCCGGTTACGCCGCCGTGCCAGCTCGTCCGCCGGGTTGTGCCCGAGGAGCGTCTCACCGGTGTCGATGCGTTCTCCGTGCAGCTGCGACAGGGCGCTCTCCACGTCCCGCCAGACCACGCCGACGGCGATCCCGAAGATTCCCTGGCCGCCCTGGAGCAGCGCGTGGACCTCGTCGGGCGAGGTGCACTCGTAGACGGTGGCGCCGTCGCTCATCAGCGTCATCCGCTCCAGGTCTTGGAAGCCGCGCTCCCGCAGGTGCTGGACGGTGGTGCGGATGTTCTGCAGCGACACCCCGGTGTCGAGGAATCTCTTGACGATCTTCAGAACGACGACGTCGCGAAAGCTGTACAGGCGTTGCGTGCCGGACCCGTAGGCGGGCCGCACGCTCGGCTCGACCAGGCCCGTCCGGGCCCAGTAGTCCAGTTGCCGATAGGTGATGCCGGCGGCCGCGCAGGCCGTCGGACCTCGATAGCCGATCTCCTCGGACGCCATGGGCGCCGCCCCTCCGCCGCCGGGAACGGCCATAGGTCGCTGCGGAGCGTGATCAGTCGCCCTGCCGTGCGGAGGGTACCCCCCGCCCGGGCGAAGCCGAGAGCTCGGGGGAGGGCACGGACCGCTCTCCCCGAAACTGCGTCCGGGGGCACCCCCAGCCGTACCGTCGCCGCTGGTTCTCACGCCGACCTCCGTCCTTGACCTGCCTTCTCGACGGTAGGCAGTCACCAAGGGTGCGTCAACGATCGCCACACTCGGCACGCCGAGTGATAATCACCCTAAGAGTGGTTTCCCGCACCCCATCGCGGGGAAAGGCTAGCCGAATGCTCTGACGGGAAGCCGCATGACGCTCTCACTCGCCGCCGGCACGTGCCGGGGTGGGGAGCACGGCCCGGGCACACACCGGCCCGCCGCGGACCCCATGCCCGCGCGGGCCGCCACCACTCACTGGCTGCTGCTGCCGAAGTCCTCGGGCGAGATCTGGTCGAGGAACTCCCGGAACTTCTCCACCTCGTCCTCCTGCTCGTCGGGGATCGCGATACCGGCGTCGTCGAGCACCCCGTCACTGCCGTAGATCGGCGTGCCGGTGCGCAGGGCAAGCGCTATGGCGTCGGACGGGCGGGCGCTCACCTCGACGCCGCTGGCGAAGACCAGATCGGCGTAGAAGACGCCTTCACGCAGGTCCGTGATGCGTACTTCGGTGAGCTCCTGGCCGACGGCCTCCAGCACGTCCTTGAACAGGTCGTGGGTCAGCGGTCGCGCGGGGGCCATGCCCTGCTGGGCGAAGGCGATCGCCGTCGCCTCCCCCGGCCCGATCCAGATAGGGAGGTAACGGTCGCCTCCCACTTCGCGCAGGAGCACGATCGGTTGGTTGGAGGGCATTTCGACCCGGACACCTACGACATCGAGCTCGTTCACACAGCAACCCTAGGCCGTGCCCGGGACGTTTGGGTAGTCGGGCCGCCATCCCCCACGCGATCCGGTCGCCGCCCACCAGCTCGGCGCTCACCCCGGTGAGCGGGACACCCGCCCGCAGCTCCTGAGGTGCGGACAATCCGGCGCCCCTGTCCTGGGGCCACGACACAGCTCAGCCCCTTGAGCCCCCGCCGGCCTTGCTCATCCGCTCACCGAGCCATCACCAGGGGCCCACACGGCGCGGCGACCCCGCCATGAGGCACACCGGCAGCAGCACCGCGGCGCCGGCGCCTGTCCGGCCCTGTGCACCCATCAGCGGACCCCGAGGCCCCGTGCACCCGTCAGCGGGCCCCGAGGGCCTGAGCCCCGGGCAACCCTCACAGCCCACGCACAGCCCGCCCTGCCCGAGCGCACCCTCCGCAGGCCGCCTCGCAGGGAACCCACCACACAACCCGCTCAGGGCAACCGCACCCCGAGCGCACTCTGCACCAGCGCCGCATGCAGTTTCACCGTGAGCCCCGCCAGCTCCTTGGCCCGGGCCTCCGCATGCGCCCTCGTCTGCGGGTTCCGATGCCGCTTCAGCGGAGCCACCACCTGGTCCACGAGCCCGGCCTCACGGTCGGCCGCGGCCTTCATCGCGCGCAGGTGCCGCGGCTCGATCCCGGACCGGCCGAGCTCGACGATGAGCGCCGACACCGTGACCGCCTCGGCGTCGTAGACCCCGTCCGCCACCGGAGTGACCAGCCCGTACGACTCCCACTCGGAGAGCTCCCGCTCACCGATCCCGGCCGCTGCCAGCAACTCCGCCCGTGCGATCCGGGCCGCCGTCGGTCCGTCGGACGTCTCGTCGGCGGCCACGGCCTCGCCGTCACGCTGTCGGCCCAGCGTCGGCAGCCGCACCTGCTCGCCGCGCTCCATCGCGTCAAGGTGCTCACGGATCACCTTGAGCGGCAGGTAGTGGTCCCGCTGCATCCGCAGCACATGCCCGAGCCGCTCGACGTCTCCCGGGCCGAACTTCCGGTACCCCGAGGGCGTCCGCTGCGGCTCGATGAGCCCCTCCGACTCCAAAAAGCGGATCTTGGAGATCGTGACCTCGGGAAACTCCTCGCGCAGCACGTTCAACACCGTGCCGATACTCATCAGCCCGCTGTCCGTGGCGGCGGCACCGTACCCGGAGCCGCCGCTCGGTGTGTGACGCATGGAACTTCCCTCGGAGTTTCTCCGGAGGAGGGTCAGATGCCCTGCCTGCTCGCGTAGAAGACGAGCCGGTACTTGCCGATCTGCACCTCGTCACCGTTGGACAGAGCGACCTGGTCGATCCGCTCCCGGTTGACGTACGTGCCGTTCAGGCTGCCGACGTCGGCCACCGTGAAGGACCCGTCCGGGCTGCGCCGGAACTCCACGTGGCGGCGCGAGACCGTCACGTCGTCCAGGAAGATGTCGCTCTGCGGGTGCCGCCCGGCCGTGGTCAGGTCACTGTCCAGCAGGAAGCGGCTGCCCGAGTTCGGCCCCCGGCGCACCACCAGCAGCGCGGAGCCCAGCGGCAGCGCGTCCACCGCGGCCTGCGCCTCGGGAGAGAGCGTGGGCATCTGTGTCTGACCGGTGACCTCGGCGTCGTACGCCTCAAGACCGCTGATGGAGATCGTGGAGGTCGTCTCGGACGGACGCTCGGGCGTCACTCCCGGCCGCAGCGGCGCACCGCAGTTGGAACAGAAGCGGCTGCTCTCCGCGTTGCGGTTACCGCACCTCGGACAAACCAGGGCCGACATGGACGGATCCTCCTGCCGCGGCTGCCCCGCAGGGGCGTGGGACGCGTACGGGTCGGCGGAAAACCCTCCACCCGCACTTGAGGTTGACGGTTGCCCGAAACCTATGCCGCCGGCCTGGGCAGGGTCAACCGACGGCGCGCCCTGACCACCGGAAATGTCGCCACCCGGACCAGTGACCTGGCCCCGGAACAGCGGTCGCTGGCCCTCCGCGTCAGGCTGTGCGCGATGCCGAGCGGTCGCGTTTTCGCGACCCTCTCGCGCGCTCTTGCCGAACAACTTCGCAAACAACTTCACGGGCGATTCCCCTTGACCGAAACAGACCCGCCCGTGGGGCAGGACGAACCCTGATTGCACACACTGGTCGACCCGGACATCCTCACAACGTCCGTATCCACCAGACAGTTTCCACCACGCACCACCCAATCGGTGCGCCGACCCCCCGCAACCTCATGCCCTCCCCGGACGTCCGCCATGCACCGCCGGTTCACTGGGAGGACGACCGAGCGTAGTCAGGTCGCTTCACCGCTCGCAAGGCGTCCACGACGATCTTGTCCGACCGCTCGACAGTCACGGTGGCCTGCTCCTTCTCAAGCGTCTGCACCACGCCTCCTGGGATGTTGAGCGCCGGTTCGAGGTCCTGCGGCTTGCCGATGACCTTGAAACGATAGGGAGCGTTGATCTTGTTCCCGTCGACGCTCACACTTTGCCCGGAGTCCGTCAGATAGGTGCTCGCGACGACCCGCACGCCGTTCACCTGGATCGCCTCCGCACCGGCCGCGCGCAGCTCCTGGATCGCGTCGAGCAGCATGTCCGCCTCGACCGTCCCCTTCGTGTCGTCGATGGTCATCGTGATGCCGGGCCCCTGTGCCGCCACCGTGCCCGCCAGCACACCGAGTTGCCGTTCCTTCTCGATCGTCTGCCGCCGGGCCTCCTCGGCCTGGTTCGAGCTGTTCTCCAGCTCGTCCCGCTGGTTCTCGAGACCCTGCTTCTCGTCCTCAAGACGCTGAGTACGGTCGTCCAGTTCATCGAGGATCCGCACGAGATCCTCCTGGCGGGCTCCGCGCAGGGCGCTGTCGCCGTCGCTGTTCGAGGCGACCTGCACCGCCAGGCCGAAACCGAGCCCGAACAGCAGCAGGGCGACGATCAGTTGGGCCCGGCTGATCCGCGGCGGCCACAGTCCGTTGACGAGCCGCTGCCGCCCCGTGATCTCGGGCCGCGTCTTTTCCTCGGCGGGGTCCGGGAGTGTCGTGTCGTCCGTCGTCGGCATGGCCTCGGCCCGCACCTCGTCGGGCAGCTCCTTGCGCAGCCGGCTCTCGCCCGTCGTCCCGCCGGCCTTCTCGTCCTGATCGCTCATCGGCCTCACGCCCGGAAGACGTGCCGGCGGATCGCCGCGGCGTTGGAGAAGATGCGGATACCGAGGACGACCACCACACCCGTGGACAGCTGGGCGCCGACGCCCAACTTGTCGCCCAGGAAGACGATCAACGCGGCGACGACCACGTTCGACAGGAACGAGACCACGAAGACCTTGTCGTCGAAGATGCCGTCGAGCATGGCCCGCAGGCCGCCGAAGACGGCGTCCAGGGCCGCCACCACGGCGATCGGGAGATAAGGCTCGACGACCGCCGGAACCTCGGGCCGGACCAACAGGCCGGCCACGACTCCCACGACGAGGCCCAGTACGGCGATCACGATGTGCCTTTCTCACTTCTCTGCTGTGCTGACTCGGTTATCGGCTGTGCTGTGCGGACGATCACACTCGGTGCGGCCGGCAACCGCAGCTCCCCCTCCGCCGAGATGCTCGTCCGGATGCCGAAGCTCTCCTGCAGGGCATGCAGGTACAGCCCGTCCGCGCTGTTCTGGAACTTCGTGCTCAGCCCCTCGCCGTCCCCCACCGCGAGCACCGTGTACGGCGGCACCAGCGGCCGGTTGTCGACCAGTATCGCGTCACCCGCGGCCCGGATCGCCGACAGCGCCGTCAGGCGCTGTCCATTGATCGAGACGGCCTCGGCGCCCGACTCCCACAGCCCGTTCACCACGCGCTGCATGTCACGGTCACGTACCCGCCCCGTGTCGGAGAAGCCGGTCGTCCCGCGCGGGTCGCTGGCAGCGCCGGAGGTGGCCTCCTTGGCGTCGTTCACGACCAACTTCACGCCGGGGCCATGCACTTCGGCGGCACCCGACAGGATGCCGACCAGTTCCGTCTGATCTCCGCCGCCGCTCTGCTTGAGCGCCTTCCGCTGCCGGGCGCTCACGTCTTCCCGCAGCTTGTCGACGGTGCTCTCCAGCTCGTCCGCCGCCGCGGTCTCCCGGTCGATCCGGTCGATGAGCTCCTCGCGCTCCTTCGCCACGACCGGCGCCGCCACCCGGGCCTGGGCCGCGCCGACGGTCACGACCAGAGCCGCCAGCACCAGACCGGCGGCGAGACCGAGCTTCGCCCGCAACGTCTTCGGCATGCCTCCGGCGGTCTTCTTCCGGGCCGCCGCCTCGGCGTAGCCGTCATCGAGGCTGTGATCCATGACGTTGGTGAGCAGCGACATGGACGCGTCCGGGCGCGTAGGGCGCGCGGGTGTGCTCCGAACGGGCGGCTGCTGCGGCATGCCGCACATCGTCGCACGTCGCGGCCGCTACCTCCGAATGGCCCCACCGGCGTGCCGGACAGGCCCCCTTGGGGACACTTGTCCGGCACGCACGCGTGCTGCTGTTTTACCGCCCGGCGCTGTCCACGACCGACGACCACTCGTCGAGCAGTGCCTGCGCGGAAGCGTCGTCCGGCCCCTCCGCCCACAGGTGGGTGACCGCCTCGGCCGGGTCGGGCAGCACCATCACCCAGCGCCCGTCGGCCTCGACCACGCGCACACCGTCCGTGGTGTCCACGTCACGATCTCCGGCCGCCTCGACCACGCGCCGCATGACGAGACCCTTGACCGCCCACGGAGTCGCCAGATCCCGCTTGAGGACGTGCGCACGCGGGATGCGCGCGTCGATCTGGCTCAGCGTGAGCTGCGTCCGCGCCACCAGTCCGATCAGCCGTACGAAGGCCGCCGTACCGTCGAAGACGCTGCTGAACTCCGGGACGATGAAGCCGCCCTTGCCGTCACCGCCGAAGATGGTCGTCTCGTCCCGGCCGACCCGGGTCAGGTCGTCGGGGGACGTGGTGGTCCACTCGACCTGGGTCCCGTGGTACGCCGCGACCTGCTCGGCGATCCTCGTGGTGGTCACCGGAAGCGCGACCCGCCCGCTACGGCGCTCGGCCGCGACCAGGTCGAGCATCACGAGCAGCGCCCGGTCGTCCTCGACGATCCGCCCCTTCTCGTCGACCAGCGACAGCCGCTCGCCGACGGGGTCGAACCGCACACCGAACGCGGCTCGCGCGGACGCCACGATCTCTCCCAGTCGCACCAGGCCCGACCGCCGCGCATCCGCCGACTCCGTCGGCCTGGACTCGTCCAGACCCGGGTTGATCGTCAGCGAGTCCACACCCAGCTTGCCGAGCAGGCTGGGCAGCACCAGCCCCGAGCTTCCGTTCGAGGCGTCGACGACGACCTTCAGTCCCGACTCGGCGATCCCGGTGATGTCGACGTTCCGCAGCAGCGACCCGGTGTAGGAGTCGAAGACGCTGGACGGGAAATGCAGGTCCCCGATCTCACCGGGGAACGCCCGTCGGTACTCCTGACGCGCGAAGACCCGGTCCAGCTTCCGCTGGCTCGCCTGCGAAAGATCGGCACCCTGCCCGTCGAAGAACATGATGTCCACGGAGTCAGGCACCCCGGGCGTGGTCCGGATCATGATCCCGCCCGCACTGCCCCTGGCCGTCTGCTGCCGAGCGACCGGCAGCGGTACGTTCTCCAGGTCGCGTACGTCGATGGCGCTGGCCTGCAACGCGGAGATCACGGCCCGCTTCAGCGCACGGGCACCCCTGGAGTGGTCACGCGCCGTGGTGACGGTGGATCCCTTCTTCAGGGTCGTCGCGTACGCACCGGCCAGCCGTACGGCCAGCTCCGGTGTGATCTCGACGTTCAGGATTCCGGAAACGCCACGTGCGCCGAAGAGATGGGCCTGGCCCCGCGACTCCCAGATGACCGAGGTGTTGACGAAGGCGCCGGCCTCGATCGTCTTGAACGGGTAGACCCGCACATTGCCCTGCACGATCGATTCTTCACCGATGAGGCACTCATCACCGATGACGGCGCCGTCCTCGATGCGGGCCGCCCGCATGATGTCGGTGTTCTTCCCGACGACACAGCCGCGCAGATTGCTGTGCTGCCCGACATACACGTTGTCGTGCACCACAGCCCTGTGCAGGAACGCGCCGCTCTTGACGACCACGTTCGAGCCGACGACGGTGTGCTCACGTATTTCCGCGCCGGCCTCGACCTTCGCGTAGTCGCCGATGTACAGCGGCCCGCGGAGCACGGCGTCGGGATGTACTTCGGCCCCTTCGGCCACCCACACGCCCGGTGAGATCTCGAAGCCGTCGATCTCGACGTCGACCTTGCGCTCCAGGACGTCGGCCTGAGCCTTCACATAGCTCTCGTGCGTGCCGACATCCTCCCAATAGCCCTCGGCGACATAGCCGTATACCGGCTTGCCCTCCTTCATGAGCTGCGGGAAGACTTCACCGGACCAGTCGACGGACACATCGGCTTCGACATAGTCGAAGACCTCAGGCTCCATGACGTAGATTCCGGTGTTCACGGTGTCCGAGAAGACCTGCCCCCAGGTCGGCTTCTCAAGGAACCGCTCGACCTTGCCCTCTTCGTCGACGATCGTGATTCCGAATTCCAAGGGATTCGGGACACGGGTCAGACAGACCGTGACCAGCGCACCCTTTTCCTTGTGGAAGTTGATCAGTTCGGTGAGGTCGAAGTCGGTCAGGGCATCACCGGAGATGACAAGGAACGTGTCGTCCTTCAACGCCTCTTCGGCGTTCTTGACACTTCCGGCGGTTCCGAGTGGCTTCTCCTCGTTGGCATACGTGAGCTCCATACCGAGCTCTTCGCCGTCACCGAAGTAGTTCTTGACCAGTGACGCAAGGAACTGGACAGTCACGACTGTCTCGTTGAGCCCATGCCTTTTGAGCAGCCGAAGCACATGCTCCATGATCGGCCGGTTGGCCACCGGCAGGAGCGGCTTGGGCATGCTTGAGGTCATGGGACGAAGGCGCGTGCCCTCGCCACCGGCCATCACGACGGCCTTCATGTCGGAAGCGTCCTCCTCGAAGAGACGACGGTCTAGCCGACTTCACCCGTCCGAATTGTCCCGCACTTTTCCCTTGCGGGCCATCGCACCGCTGCGGCCGCGCATTCGACGAGCTCAATCGGCCATGGCGTCCGCACGAACCAGACGGCGGACCTGTACCACGTAGAGGACTCCTGCCCACCAGTAGAGGGTTGTACCCCATCCGGCGAACGCCCATCCGAAAATCGCAGCGAGTGACGCCAGCCATCCGCTTCCGTCACTGAGCAGCAGCAACGGGAAGGCGTACATCAGGTTGAAGGTGGCGGCCTTGCCGAGG
Organism: Streptomyces sp. NPDC059861; assembly: GCF_042731435.1. NCBI lineage: Bacteria > Bacillati > Actinomycetota > Actinomycetes > Kitasatosporales > Streptomycetaceae > Streptomyces > Streptomyces sp. NPDC059861. Next base: position 79,480 of record NZ_JBHWJQ010000040.1, read on the forward strand.
AAGTTCACCTGGGGCGGCGGATAGCCGTGGCGTCTGAGGACGCCCACCATCACCAGCAGGACCAGTTCTCGCGCAAGCAGTACAGCGGTCAACCAGAGGGGCAGAATCTCGCGCCACGTGAGCCCGACCAGGGTCGAGAGAATGTAGAGCCGGTCCGCGGCAGGATCGAGGAGCCGGCCAAGGCTGCTGATCTGGTTCCAGCGCCGGGCGAGTTTGCCGTCCAGGTAGTCACTGATCCCGCTCAGAGCCAGCACCAGCAGCGCCCAGCCGTCACTCTTCGGTCCGCCGAACTCGGGCCTGAGGATCAGCCACAGAAACAGGGGCACGCCAAGAAGCCGGGCCATGCTGAGGATGTTCGGGATGGTGAGGACCCGGTCCGTCTGAACGCGGGTCTCCTGGACCTCCAACCGGGGGCCTCCTGTCGAAAACGAGCCAACGATGCCCCCCGACCTTACCTCAACGCAAAAAAGCTCCGGCTCCTGGGCATGTGCCCAAGAGCCGGAGCTCTAAAGGTAGTTCGGCGGCGTCCTACTCTCCCACAGGGTCCCCCCTGCAGTACCATCGGCGCTGTAAGGCTTAGCTTCCGGGTTCGAAATGTAACCGGGCGTTT
>NZ_JBHWJQ010000041.1:0-36658 GCF_042731435.1 Streptomyces sp. NPDC059861
CTTTTGGCACGCTGTTGAGTTCTCAAGGAACGGACGCTTCCTTTGTACTCACCCGAGAATCTCTCTCGCGGCTTTCCTCCGGGCGCTTCCCTTCGATCTTGCGTTTCCGACTCTATCAGATCCTTTCGGTTCCGATTCCCGGTCGGCGGGGTTTTGTCTTTCGGCCTCGCGGCCTTTCGACATTCACTACGTTAACCGATTCCCCCGCCCGATTCATAATCGGGGGTTGCGGCTTCGAATTCAGGCATGCGGACACACCCGAATCGACCCCGCTGGGGCTGCTCGTTAAGTAGTGGGTTGGCCGCTCCGGCTGCTGACGATCGCAGTACCCGGTTCAGCGGCTCGGGCTACATTACGCACCTTCCAGGGGCGCGTCAACTTCGACGGCGCCTCGGCACGTGGGCCCGATACGGGCTCACCGCCGGGTCGTTGGCGATCCAGAGGCGTCAGGGGTGGACGCCGCCGTCGCCGGCCGCTCCGGTCCGTGGCCCGCTGAGCGCCTGGTCGGAGGGGACCGGGGTGCCGGTCAGCACGCGCAGGGGGTGTCACCGGAGGTGCAGGCATCGGTGCCGTCCAAGGCGCGGTCCACGTCCAGGGCCGTGGGCAGACGCGCCGGACCTTTGGCCAGTTCCTTGTCATGTCGGGCCGAGAGTCGACGGGTGCGGGCCGGCTCGGCACCCTCGATGATCTCGCCGGCGCGGAGCAGGACGGCGCTCGCCGTGCCTGACTCACCAAGCATGTGTCGTTGGTCCGGCACGATCGGCAAGGCGACGATAAGCAAGAGACAGGCAGTGCGAGCGATCACCTACGCCAGGCTCAGCCCCACGTTCTCGAGACGTCCGCTACTGGTCACGCTGCGCCAGGGGCGTTGTCCTGTGCCCTGGAATCCAGGGTGTGCGTCATCGAAGTCCGAGTGGCTCGAGTCACCGACGCTCACGGACGGCGCGCCAGGAAGACGAACTCCCTTCCTGGACGGTCGGGCGCGTCGCGAACGTCATCCACCACGTATCCCTGCGCGACCAGATCCCGCTCGACTTCCTCCCGCTCGCGGAAACACAGGGTCGAATCCGACGTCAGCACCTGTCCATCTGCTGCGAACCCGTAGGTCCAGCGGAACGTCACCAGAGGCCGGCTCACCTCGATCAGCTGGACCCAGCTCTCGACGGAGCCGACACCAGGGATCTCCGTCACGCGGTAGGAGTTCTCGTGGGTCCACTTCTCCCAGGCTCGCCTGGCCGGATCGCGCGTCTCGAAGACCAGATGTCCGCCAGGCCGCAGCGCCTTGTAGGTCCCCAGTAGCGTCGTCTGCCACATCTGCGGATCAGTGATGGCCTGGGCAACGTTCGCTGTCATCGTCGCGAGGTCAACCCGCAGCGGCGGGAGGTCTGTCGCGTCACCGCAGATCCAGCGCACTCGCTCACTGCCCGGTTTGGCCCGGGCGACATCGATGGACGCCGGCGCGGGATCCACACCGACGACCTCGATCCCTCGGTCAGCCAGGAGAAGTGCGAACACCCCTGTGCCGCAGCCGATGTCCAGCACTCGGCGTGCCTCGAACTCTTCTCCGATCCGGAGGTAGGCATCGAGATCGCTGCGGTCAGGGTCGAGCGGATCGTAGATCGCGGCGAGCCGTGGATGCGCGAAGCAGTCGTCAGCCATGCGGTCGAACGTAAACAGAGCTGGGTCCGAACAGCTACCGAGTTTCGCTGACCGTTCTGCGATTCCGCCACGGTTACCCAGCTCCGCATCGACCCACCGGCGAGCCGCGGGCAAGGCGCACAGCGGCTCAGGCTCCGGCGGGCGGCTTGGCTCTCGGGCTCAGTCGGTACGCCGAGACCGTCGGATCACCGGCAAGGTAGAACCGGTGGTGCCAGTCGTGGGCCTTGCTCACGCCTACCCGGGGACCAACCTGGATGAGCGCGGCAGGTACAGGCTCACCCTCGGACAACACGACCGAGGTACCTGTCAGAAGGTCTGCGCCGTTGTGCTCCGCCGTGATGCCGAGAGCCTGGCAGAAGTTCCCCGGGCCTCGGGCAAGGCGTGGGCTCTCGACCTTCTCCCCTCGCCGCTTGCGTGCCAGGTCTTCCCCCTCGATGACCCTGCCTGCCCGGATGAGGACAGCTGAGGCGATGCCATCGGTCCCGGTCACGACGTTGGCGCACCAGTGGAGACCGTGGGACCGGTAGACGTACAGGTGTCCTGCGGGTCCGAACATGACGGCGTTACGGGGTGTCTGACCTCGGTAGGCGTGGGAAGCTGGGTCAGCCGTACCGGAGTACGCCTCGGTCTCCGTGATGACGATGCTCACGGTTCCCTCGGGGGTCTTGCAGGTGAGGACGCTCCCGAGCAGCCGGGGGGCGACCTCTTCGGCAGGATGGGCGAGGAGGTTCACGTTCATGCTGACCGCCGTGACATGCCGTAGGTGAAGTAGCCGTACACATGACCGGGCGGACCGAGCATCACGTCGTTGCGGGGGGTGCGTCCGCGGTAGGCATGGGAGCCGGGGTCGTTCGGGCCGTCGTAGGCCTCCACCTCTGTCAGTCGCAGCGCGATCGGACCGTCCGGTGTCGCGCGTACGAGGATGCGGCCGAGGAGGTCGGGGGCCACTTCCAGTACGGGCCGGTCGAAGAACTTTCTGGGCCGAGGCGTACGGTCGGGGGTCGCGATCATGCCGTCCGAGGGTAACGGAGGCGGTGAGGGCGGGCGGGGTGGCCAGAGGACGTTCGTCTTGCCAGGGTGGGTTCCCGGAACCGGCCACGGCCGGATCGCGTTTGTAGTGATCAGAGACGTAGTGAACGAGGGAGAGACATGGCGTTCAAGAAGCTGCTCGCGAGTCTGGGGGCCGGTGGGGCCTCGGTCGAGACCGTGCTGACCGAGGTCAACGTCGTTCCGGGCGGCGTCGTCCAGGGCGAGGTGCGCATCCAGGGCGGGTCCGTGAACCAGCAGATCGAGGCGCTGTCCGTCGGGCTGCAGGCCAAGGTCGAGGTCGAGGGCCAGGACACCGAGTACAAGCAGGACATCGAGTTCACGAAGGTGCGTCTCGGCGGTGCCTTCGAGCTCCAGGCGAACGCCGTGCACGCGGTGCCGTTCGGGCTGGACATCCCGTGGGAGACGCCGATCACGACGATCGACGGTCAGGCGCTGCGCGGGATGCACATCGGCGTGACCACCGAGCTGGAGATCGCGCGCGCCGTGGACTCCGGGGACCTGGACCCGATCAACGTGCACCCGCTGCCGGCGCAGAAGGCGATCCTGGACGCCTTCATCCAGCTGGGCTTCCGCTTCAAGAACGCGGACATGGAGCGCGGTCACATCCGGGGTACGCGCCAGAAGCTGCCGTTCTACCAGGAGATCGAGTTCCTGCCGCCGCAGCAGTACCGGGGTCTGCACCAGGTCGAGTTGAGCTTCGTGGCCGACGCGCAGGCGATGGACGTCGTGCTGGAGATGGACAAGAAGCCGGGTCTGTTCAGCGAGGGCAGCGACACCTTCCGCTCGTTCCAGGTGGGGCTGCACGACTACCAGGGCACCGACTGGGTGGCCTATCTCAACCAGTGGCTGTCCGAAGTCGGCAGCAAGCGGAACTGGTTCTAGGCTCGGAGCCCACTGAACCATCCGATCAGGAGGTACCGAGGTGACCGAGCTCAAGAGGCGGCCGCTCCCCCACGACTTCCATCCGCCCGTGCCGGCGTTCACGGTCACGAGCGAGGACGTGCACGAGGGTGCGACCCTCGAGGACGCTCAGGTCCATGCGGCCGGCAACACCTCACCGCAGCTGCGGTGGGAGGGCTTCCCGGCTGAGACCAGGAGTTTCGCCGTGACCTGCTACGACCCGGATGCCCCCACGGGGAGCGGGTTCTGGCACTGGGTCCTGTTCGACATCCCGGTCTCGGTGACGGAGCTGCCGGCGGGTGCGGGCAGCGGCAAGTTCGAGGGTCTGCCGGAGGGCGCTGTGCACGCGCGCAACGACTACGGCACGAAGGACTTCGGCGGTGCCGCTCCGCCGCCCGGGGACGGGCCGCACCGGTATGTGTTCACGGTGTACGCGGTGGACCAGGAGAAGCTCGGTCCGGACGCGGACGCCAGTCCGGCCGTGGTGGGCTTCAATCTGCGGTTCCACACGCTGGGCCGCGCCCAGCTGATCGGTGAGTACGAGGTACCCGCCGAAGCCTGACGTTCACCGAACGTTTGCCCGCCTCTGGTCTGAGAGTGATCGGAGGCGGGCATTTTTGTGGCCAGGGGCCACGGGTTCACACCTCGTGGGAGCAGCGGATATTGCGTTGTCCATCTTGGCGTGCACGGCCAGAGTTGATCCCAGCCCGCCATGGGGTGGGCCGGTGCACACGGGAGGTGGGCTGGTATGCGGGACACGCTGGTACTGAACGCGAGCTTCGAGCCGCTGTCGACGGTGACGTTGAATCGAGCCGTCGTTCTGGTGCTCCAGGACAAGGCCGTCGTCGAGCAGGCCCACCCCGAACTGCGCATGCGCGGAGCGGCGCTCGACATACCGGCGCCCCGGGTCATCAGGTTGTGCAGGTACGTACGGGTGCCGTTCCGAAGACAAGCGCCGTGGTCGAGGCGGGGTGTGCTGGTGCGGGACCGGCACAGGTGCGCGTACTGCGGTCGTCGGGCGACGACCGTGGACCACGTGCTGCCGAGGTCCCAGGGGGGTCAGGACATCTGGCTGAACACGGTGGCCTCGTGCGCGGAGGACAACCACCGTAAGGCGAATCGGACGCCGGAGGAGGCGGGGATGCCGCTGCTTCGGGAGCCGTTCGAGCCGACGCCGGCGGACGCGATGCTTCTTGCTCTGGCGCAGGACGACTACGAGGCGTTGCCCGAGTGGCTGGCGTCCGCTGCTGCCTAGGCCGTTGGGCCACTGGTCTGTTTCGTCGTCCGTCGGTCGTGTGTGGCTTGTCGCGCAGTTCCCCGCGCCCCTGAGAGACAAGGGACAAGGGCGCGGGGTTGCCCGCATTCCTCAGGCGTCGTCAGTCGATCGACGGCTTCTCCCGGCGTTCCGTACCCGAGCCCGTGCCGTTGCCCGAACCGCCGCCGTTGCCCGAACCGCCCAGGCCCGAGCCGAAGTTGCCCATCGCGCCGGACAGGCCCTTGAGGGCGTCGCCGATTTCGCTGGGGACGATCCAGAGCTTGTTGGCGTCGCCCTCGGCGATCTTCGGCAGCATCTGGAGGTACTGGTAGCTGAGGAGCTTCTGGTCGGGGTCGCCGGCGTGGATGGCCTCGAAGACCGTACGGACGGCCTGGGCCTCGCCCTCGGCACGCAGTGCGGCGGCCTTGGCCTCACCTTCGGCACGCAGGATCTGGGACTGCTTCTCGCCCTCGGCGCGCAGGATCTCGGACTGCCGGACACCTTCGGCCTGAAGGATCGCGGCGCGCTTGTCGCGGTCGGCGCGCATCTGCTTCTCCATCGAATCCTGGATGGAGGTGGGCGGTTCGATCGCCTTGAGCTCGACGCGGTTGACGCGGATGCCCCACTTGCCGGTGGCCTCGTCGAGCACGCCGCGCAGGGCCGCGTTGATCTCCTCGCGGGAGGTGAGGGTGCGCTCCAGGTCCATGCCACCGATGATGTTGCGCAGGGTGGTGACCGTCAGCTGCTCGATGGCCTGGATGTAGCTGGCGACTTCGTACGTCGCGGCCCTCGCGTCGGTGACCTGGTAGTAGATGACCGTGTCGATGTTGACGACCAGGTTGTCCTGGGTGATCACCGGCTGCGGCGGGAACGGGACGACCTGTTCGCGCAGGTCGATGCGGTTGCGGATGGTGTCGATGAACGGCACGACGATGTTGAGGCCCGCGTTCAGCGTCCGCGTGTAGCGGCCGAAGCGCTCCACGATGGCGGCGCTGGCCTGTGGGATGACCTGGATCGTCTTGATCAGGGCGATGAAGACCAACACCACCAGAATGATCAGGACGATGATGACCGGTTCCATCGTCGCTCCCCGTACCCTTCTCCGCCTCGGCGCGTTCGGTGGATCCGCGTTCCGCAGATCCTACTGGTGCAGATCTTATGGTTGTTGAAGATCTTGCTGGACGAGTCTGACAGACCGTCGCACGGCAGGTGCGGTGTTCGGCCACCTTGGGGGCGGGCGACGTCACATGACGATGGCGGTGGCTCCCTCGATGTCCACGACGTCGACCTGCTCACCCACTTCGAAGACGTGGCCGGTGTCGAGGGCGCGGGCCGACCAGACCTCTCCGGCCAGTTTGATGCGTCCGCCGGATCCGTCGACGCGTTCCAGTACGACGGCTTGTCTGCCCTTCAAGGCGTCGACCCCGGTCACGAGTTGGGGCCGCTGGGCGCGGTGCCGGTTGGCGATGGGGCGTACCACCGCGATCAGGGCGGTGGAGACGACGGCGAAGACCACGACCTGGAAGACGGCGTCACCGCCGAAGATGCCGGCGGTCGCCGCGGCCGCGACGGCGCCCACCCCGAGCATGCCGAGTTCGGGCATCGCGGTGATCACGAGCCCGATGCCGAGCCCGGCCGCCGCGACCAACCACCACACCCACGCGTCGATTTCCACACGGTCATCGTAGGACCGCAAGACGTGCGCGGACAGGGCGCGCTGCGGTTTGCGCGGGCTTCTTACCCGCGCCCGCGCGGGACTTCACCGGCTCACGCCATCGGCAGGCCCTGCGCGGTCCAGCGGTCACCGACCTGCTCGACGACGAGCGGGAGACCGAAGCAGAGGGAGAGGTTGCGCGAGGTGAGTTCGAGCTCCAGCGGTCCGGCGGCGAGCACCTTGCCCTGGCGGATCATGAGCACGTGGGTGAAGCCGGGGGCGATCTCCTCGACGTGGTGGGTGACCATGATCATCGAGGGGGCGATCGGGTCGCGCGCGAGGCGGCCGAGGCGGCGTACGAGGTCCTCGCGGCCTCCGAGGTCCAGGCCGGCGGCGGGCTCGTCGAGCAGGAGCAGCTCGGGGTCGGTCATCAGGGCGCGGGCGATCAGGGTGCGCTTGCGCTCGCCCTCGGAAAGGGTGCCGAACCTGCGGTCCAGGTAGTCGGACATGCCGAGCCGGTCGAGGAAGGCGCGGGCGCGCTGCTCGTCGATCTCCTCGTACTCCTCCTGCCAGCCCGCCGTCATGCCGTACGCGGCGGTGAGTACGGTCTCCAGGACCGTCTGGCGCTTGGGGAGCTTGTCCGCCATGGCGATGCCGGCGATGCCGATGCGGGGGCGCAGCTCGAAGACGTCGGTGCCGGGCGTGCCGAGGGTCTCGCCGAGGATGGTCGCGGTGCCCTTGCTGGGGTAGAGGTAGCTGGACGCGACGTTGAGGAGGGTGGTCTTGCCGGCGCCGTTCGGGCCGAGGATGACCCAGCGCTCGCCCTCCTTCACCGACCAGGAGACCTGGTCCACCAGAGCCCGGCCCTCACGGACCACGGATACGTCCTGAAGCTCCAGAACATCGCTCATGAGCGCGTTGTCTCCCCTTGCAGTGTGGCCGGTCTCGGCTGTCGCGTACGGCTGTGGCTCGGTCCGCCGCGCCGGTGGGCGAGCCCTCAAGGAAATCTACGCCACCGGTCGGCCCGTCCATTCCCTCGGCCCGGTACTTAGGGTGGGAGCATGCTCTCGGAACCGCGCTCTGGTCGCCTTGCCGCTTGGGGAAATGCCCTTTTCGCCGGACTCATCTCGCCGGACGACGCCGTCCTCGCCATCGTCGGCGAGGACGCCGTGCACCGGGTGGAGGGGCTGCCCGGCGAGCCGGCGCCCGTGGGACTCACGCTCGCACTGGGGCGGCTGCGGGCGCTCGGGGCGACCGGCCTGCGGGTCGCGCTGCCGGCGCCGGGGCATCCGCTGGGGCTGAGCGGGCCGCCGGATTTCAACGCGCGGGCGCTGGATGCCGAGGAGGCGGTGATCTGCCACGGGGGTGCGCTGGGGCTGGTCCCGGAGGTGCACGAGGCCGGGCCTGACGGTGATGTGCATGTCGAGGTGGTGTGGCACTGCCTGCCGGTGCGGGAGGCGCCGCCGGCCGACGTGCCCTCGCTCGGGGAGGCGGAGCGGGAGCTGGCCGAGGCGCTCAGGGAGGCGACGGAGGTGCTGACGCGGCTGGACGTGGCCGCGTCGGGGCCGGTGGCCCAGGCGGCGATCGACGCGTACCGGGCGCGGGCCGAGCGCGGGCGGGAGGTGCTCGCGCCGGGGTATCCGGGACGGGCCGTGCGCGTGCTGGAGCTGGCCCAGCGGATCGGGGTGCTGGTCTCGCTCGCGTACGAGAACGGGCACGGGGGCGCGGTGAGCGCCTCGGAGATCGCGGCGCGGGCGCAGGTGCTGCGTCCGGTGGAACGGACGGCTCGGCGCGCGCAGGTCGCGGCGTACAACTCCGTGGTGGAGGAGCGGGAGCGACAGTGAGGCCACCCCGGGCCTCCGGCCCGCGGGGAGCAGCCGGGCGCCGACCGGCACTACGGAGCGGGCGGGGCTGGGAGCGGGCGGGGCTCCGGGGCAGGCGTCCTTGCGGAACAGCAGAGGCTGCGGAACAGGCGGTGCGGAAGCAAGGCGGACGTAGTTGCGGAACGGCCGGCACCAGGGAGCGGGCGAGGCTCCCGAACATTCGGGGCTGCGGAGTCGGCGGGGCCGGAGGCGGCGGCGCTGTGGATGACGGCGAGACTGCGGTATGGGAAAGGGCTCCGCGAGTCGTCCCGTGACTCGCGGAGCCCTTTGGTGATCGGTCGGCGTCAGGTGGTGGGGACGTGAGGTGGGAGCTTGCCCACGTCCTCCGGGCCGACGGCCGACACGGCGGAAGCTCAGCGATTGATGCCGAGGTTGCCGAAGGCGGGGTTCAGCACGCCGACGACGTTCACGCTGTTGCCGACGACGTTCACCGGGATGTGCACCGGGGCCTGGACGAGGTTGCCCGAGACGACGCCCGGCGAGCCCTCGGCCTTGCCGGTGGCCAGCGATCCGTCGGTGGCGGAGGCCATACCGGCGCCGGCGGCCACCAGACCCCCGGCCACCATCGTCACGGCCGCTGCCTTCTTCAGGTTCTTCACTTCGTAAGCCCTTCTGATGCGATTGCCGCGGCCAGTCGCCGCAGCACGCACTGAAGAACGCCGGCATCCCGTGGAGGATGCGCCATCCGGGGGACATTCCCACGACGGTATGAATCTCAGCCCGGAGCGAGACCTTCCGTATTGCCGTACCGAGTGCTTTTCTGCCTGTTTCAGCCCGTCACGCCGTGGCGAACGGCCCACAGGGCGGCCTGGGTGCGGTCCGCCAGGTCGAGTTTCATCAGGATGTTCGACACATGGGTCTTGACGGTCTTCTCGGAGAGCACCAGCGCGCGGGCGATCTCGCGGTTGGAACGGCCGTCCGCTATCAGGCCGAGCACCTCGCGCTCCCGGTCGGTGAGTGAACCGGCCCGGCCTTGGCCGGAGTGGGTCTCCTCCTGGGACAGCAGGGCGCCCGCCACCTCGGGCTGGAGCAGGATGTGCCCGGCGTGCACCGAGCGGATGGCGCCGGCGAGCGCGTCGGGGTCGACGTCCTTGTACACGTACCCGGCGGCGCCGGCGCGCAGGGCCGGGACGACCGTGCGCTGCTCGGTGAAGCTGGTGACGATGAGCACGCGCGCGGGGTTGCCCAGCTCGCGCAGCTTGCGCAGCGCCTCGACGCCGTCCATGCCGGGCATCTTGACGTCCATCAGGACGATGTCCGGCTTCAGTTCCTCGGCCTGGGCGACCCCCTCGGCGCCGTCCGCGGCCTCGCCCACGACCTCGATGTCGTCCTGCACTTCGAGAAAGGTGCGCAGACCGCGGCGGACCACCTGGTGGTCGTCGACGAGCAGCACCCTGATTGCGTCAGCCACCGGGGACCTCCATCTCGATCGTGGTGCCCTTGCCGGGCGCCGACTCCACGGTGAGCGTGCCGCCCACGCCGCCCGCCCGATCCCGCATGGAGACCAGGCCGAGGTGGCGTCCGGCACGGCGTATCGCGCGCGGGTCGAAGCCGCCGCCGTCGTCCGTGATGCGCAGGACCGCGCCGCTGCCGCGTCGGGACAGTGTCACGCCGACCCGCTCCGCCCCGGAGTGCCGCAGCGCGTTGTGCAGTGCCTCCTGGGCGACGCGCAGCAGTGCCTCCTCCTGGGCGGCGGGCAGGGCGCGCACGCCCTGGGCGGTGAACGTCACGCGTGCGGTGTGGGCGCGGTCGAGGACGTGCACCTGGGTGCGCAGGGTGGCCACCAGGCCGTCCTCGTCGAGGGCCGCGGGACGCAACTCGACCACGGCGGCGCGCAGCTCGTCGGTGGCCTCGGCGGCGAGCGCGGCCACCTGCTGCAGTTCGCCCTTGGCGCGGGCCGGGTCACGGTCGACGAGGGTGGCGGCCGCCTGGGCGGTCAGGCGCAGTGAGAACAGCTTCTGACTGACCGCGTCGTGCAGTTCGTGCGCCAGGCGGGAGCGCTCCTCGGCGATGGTGAGCTCGCGGCTGCGTTCGTAGAGCCGGGCGTTGGTGAGGGCGATCGCGGCGTGCTGGGCGAGGATGGCCAGCAGTTCCTCGTCGTCGGCGTCGAAGCCGCAGGTGCCCTCCGGCTTGGGGCAGTTCTTGTTCGCCAGGAAGAGGGCGCCGATCACCTCGTCGCCGTCACGGATGGGCAGACCCAGGAAGTCGGCCAGGTCGGGGTGGGCGGAGGGCCAGCCTCCGAAGCGGGCGTCCGTGCGGACGTCGGCCAGGCGCTGCGGCTTCGCCTCGCGGAGCATCGCGGCGAGGACTCCGTGCTGGCGGGGCAGCGGGCCGATCCGCTTCCACTGGTCGTCGCTCACCCCGTCGACCACGAACTGCGCGAAGCCGCCGTGGTCGTCCGGAACGCCCAGCGCGGCGTACTGCGCGTCGAGCAGCTCGCGGGCCGAGGCGACGATCGTCTTGAGGACGTCGCGCACCTCGAGATGCCTGCTCATTGCCAGCAGCGCGGTGCTCACCGCGGCGAGGCCGGACCGGGGACCTTGACTCATGGCTTCCACGCTACCGGCGGGGTGTGACAGCGCGGATCGGACCGGTGACGGCAGCCGCCTAGGCCGCTGGGCCTAGGCCCGAGGTCCTGGCCCGGCGGCCTAGGACGAAGGGCCCCGCCGGTTTGCGGCCCCCGTCCGAGGCGGGGCGGGACCCCCGGTTCCTACGTTGAGGGCACGCCGATCGAGCGGCGTCGAGACGAGGGGGAACGTGTCATGCCGGTAGCGATCATCACGGGGGCGTCCAAAGGGCTGGGAGGGGCGCTCGCCGAGGCCCTGGCCATGCGTGGCTGGGACCTGGTGCTGGACGCCAGGGGCGAGCGGGCGCTGAAGGAGACGGCGGCGGCGCTCGCGACGTACGGGACGCAGGTGGAGGCACTCGCCGGGGATGTCACGGACGCCGGGCACCGGGCCGGGCTCGTGGCGGCGGCCTGGAAGCTGGGCGGCGTCGACCTGGTGGTGAGCAACGCGAGCGCGCTGGGCGCCGAGCCGCTGGTCCGGCTGGACCGGCTGCCCCTGGACGGGCTGCGGCGGGCACTGGAGGTGAACGTGGTGGCCGCGCTGGGCCTGGTCCAGGAGGCGATGCCCCTGCTGCGGGCCTCCCGGCAGGGCGCGGTGATCACGGTCAGCTCGGACGCGGCCGCCGAGGCCTACGAGACATGGGGCGGCTACGGGGCGTCGAAGGCGGCCCTGGACCACCTCGCGGCGGTGCTTGCCGCGGAGGAGCCCCGGCTGCGGGTCTGGGCGGTGGACCCCGGGGACATGGCGACGGAGCTGTACGCGGCGGCGGTACCGGAGGACGAGGATCCGCGGCCGGAGCCGGCGAGTGTGGTGCCGGCGTTCCTGCGGTTGCTGGACGAACGGCCGGCGAGCGGCCGCTACGGGGCGCCGGCCCTGCTGGAGGGGACGCGATGACGTCGGCGCTCGGAGTGACGTCGGTCGAGCCCGTCCGCCGGTGGGGGCGGGTGCCCGAGGAGCTGTCCGCGCGCGTGCCGGCGGAACAGCGCGGGCCGGGGCTGGAGCGGGATGCCGTACGGCTGCTGGTGTCGCGGGGTACGGAGGTGACGCACCATGCGTTCGCGGAGCTGCCGCAGCTGCTGCGGGCGGGCGATCTGCTGGTCGTGAACACCTCTCCGACGCTGGCCGCTGCGGTGGACGGGTGGGCTGGGCACGCGCGCGTGGTGGTGCACTTCTCGACGCTCGGTGACGACGGGCGGTGGGCCGTGGAGCTGCGGGATCCGGACGGGAGGGGCACCACACGCGCGCGTGCGGGCGGCCCGGCGGGGACGGAGGTGCGGCTGCCCGGGGGCGGGCGGCTGGTGCTGGAGGAGCCGCTGAGCGCCCGGGGCGAGCGGCTGTGGTGGGCACGGGCGGACGGGGCGCGAGTGTGTGAGCTGCTGCGTGACCACGGGCGGCCCATCCGCTACTCCTATACGAAGCGCGATCAGCCGCTGTCCGTGTACCAGACGGTGTTCGCGCTGCCCGATCCTTCGGCCGACGGGTCGGGCAGCGCGGAGATGCCGAGTGCGGCGCGGCCCTTCACCCACCGGATGGTGGCCGAGCTGGTGAGCCGGGGTGTGCAGTTCGCGCCGGTCACGCTGCATACAGGGGTGGCCTCGGCGGAGGCGCACGAGCCGCCGTACCCGGAGCGGTTCGCGGTGCCGGAGGCGTCGGCGCGGCTGATCAACGCCGTGCGGGCCGGGGACGGCCGGGTGGTCGCGGTGGGCACGACCGCCGTGCGCGCCGTGGAGTCGGCCGCGGGGCCGGACGGGGTGGTCCGGGCGGCCCAGGGGTGGACGGATCTCGTGGTGACGCCGGAGCGCGGTGTGCGGGTGGTGGACGGGCTGGTGACCGGGCTGCACGAGCCGGAGGCCTCGCATCTGCTGATGCTGGAGGCGGTGGCCGGCGCCGCGGCGATCGACCGCGGGTACGAGGAGGCGCTGCGCCGTCGCTACCTGTGGCACGAGTTCGGGGACGTGCATCTCCTCCTCCCGGCAGAGGCCGTGACAGCGAGCATTGCTCCAGCAACTCCCGGTGAGGCTGCCACTCCGCCGATGTGAGGCCGCACATAGGGCGCAAGTCACGTACGAAGGTCAATAGGAGATAAATGCACCCAGAGCGAGCGGGGAAGACATTCTGGTCTGTCCCGATTTGCCCCTACCTGATCCACTACCCGGCATCGTAGGTCACACCTTTGCCGGTGGGTTTTGCGGCCGCTAAGAATGGCTGCCGTCGCTCAGCGCCGTGGGTTCTGCCCGCGGCGTTCACGCGGGAAGCACCTGGCCCCGCACTGAAGTGAGCGACCTCCGCGCTATTCGAAGAGGTCCACCTGCCATGCCCAAGAACACCCTTCGCGACCGCAGTCGCGCCCTGACGAAGACGAACAAGATCGCCCTCGCCGGTGTTGCCACGCTCGGCGCCGCTGCCCTCGCGTTCTCCGCGGTGCCCTCGGGCGGGCAGACCACCACCACCGACGCCGCCGCCCCGGCGCAGGTCGCCTTCAGCGCCGAGCCGGTGAAGGGCGTCAAGGCCGATGTCACCGACCAGCTCGCCGGTGCCAGCCTGAAGGTCCAGGCCATCGAGGCGAAGCAGAAGGCCGCCGCCGAGACCGCCGCAAAGGAGAAGGCCGCCGCGCAGGCCGCTGCCGCCGAGAAGGCGGAGCGTCAGCGCGAGGCGAAGGCCGCCGCGAGCCGCTCCGTCGAGCGCATCGCGTTCCAGCCCGTCGCCGCGAAGAAGGCCTACGGCAACAACCTCGACGGCTGGATCCGCGAGGCGCTATCGATCATGAAGTCCAAGGGCATACCGGGCTCCTACCACGGCCTGCACAAGAACATCATGCGCGAGTCGTCGGGCAACCCGAACGCGATCAACAACTGGGACATCAACGCCATCAACGGCATCCCGTCCAAGGGCCTGCTCCAGGTGATCCCGCCGACGTTCAAGGCGTACCACGTGCCGGGCACCTCCTGGAACATCTACGACCCGGTCGCCAACATCACCGCTGCCGCCAACTACGCGGCCGACCGGTACGGCTCGATCGACAACGTCAACAGCGCGTACTGACCGACGCACGGCGCGTGCTGAGGTGAGCGCGGGCCTCTGCCCGCCGTACGACGCCGGCCATACGACGCGAAGGGCGGCACCCCTCCTGACGGGGTGCCGCCCTTCGGCGTGTTCGCGGGGCCGGTTACTTGCGCATGACCTCGGGCTCGTGGCGGCGCAGGAAGCGGGCCACGAAGAAGCCGCAGATCACACCGAGCGCGATCAGGGCGAGCATGTCCAGGGTCCACGCGCCGACCGTGTGCTCCCACAGCGGGTCGTTGCCGGCGCCCTCCTCGGGCGGGCTGATCCTGTTGAAGTCCAGCGTGGCACCCGCGGCGGCGACCGCCCAGCGGGACGGCATCAGGTACGAGAACTGGTTGACGCCGACCGCGCCGTTCAGGGCGAACAGGCAGCCGGTGAAGACGACCTGGATGATCGCGAACATGACCAGCAGCGGCATGGTCTTCTCGGCCGTCTTCACCAGCGACGAGATGATCAGGCCGAACATCATCGAGCTGAAGCCCAGCGCCATGATCGGCAGGGAGAGCTCGACCATCGTCGCGCTGCCCAGCACCAGGCCCTCCGCCGGCAGCTCCCGGCTGGAGAAGCCGATCACACCGACGAGCAGGCCCTGGAACACGGTGATCATGCCGAGCACGAACACCTTGGACATCAGATACGCCGAGCGGGACAGGCCGGTCGCGCGCTCCCGCTCGTAGATGACCCGTTCCTTGATCAGCTCGCGGACCGAGTTGGCGGCGCCGGCGAAACAGGCACCGACCGCGAGGATCAGCAGGACCGTGGTGGCCGTGCCGTTGGGGATGATCCGGCCGGTCTGATTGGGCTCGTTGGGCAGCAGGCCGTTGTCCGGCTCGATGAGCAGGCTGACCGCGCCGAGGACGGCCGGCAGGATCACCATCAGGGCGAGGAAGCCCTTGTCGGAGGCGATCACCGACACATAGCGGCGGACCAGCGTCACGAACTGCGACATCCAGCCCTGCGGCTTGGGCGGCTTCATCGCCTGCATGGCCGGCATCTGTACGGCCTGCGGGGCGACGGCGTCGATGTCCGCGGCGTACATCTGGTAGTGCTGCGAGCCCTTCCAGCGGCCGGCCCAGTCGTAGTCGCGGTAGTTCTCGAAGGCGGAGAAGACATCGGCCCAGGTGTCGTAGCCGAAGAAGTTCAACGCCTCCTCGGGCGGGCCGAAGTAGGCGACCGAGCCTCCTGGGGCCATCACCAGGAGCTTGTCACACAGTGCCAGCTCGGCCACGGAGTGGGTGACCACGAGGACCGTACGGCCGTCGTCGGCGAGGCCGCGCAGCAGCTGCATGACGTCGCGGTCCATGCCCGGGTCGAGGCCGGAGGTCGGCTCGTCCAGGAAGATCAGCGACGGCTTGGTCAGCAGCTCCAGGGCGACGGACACGCGCTTGCGCTGGCCGCCGGACAGGGAGGTGACCTTCTTGTCCTTGTGGATGTCGAGCTTCAGCTCGCGCAGCACCTCGTCGATGCGGGCCTCACGCTCGGCGGCCGTGGTGTCGGCCGGGAAGCGCAGCTTGGCCGCGTACTTGAGGGCCTTCTTGACGGTCAGCTCCTTGTGCAGGATGTCGTCCTGCGGGACCAGACCGATGCGCTGACGCAGCTCGGCGAACTGCTTGTAGAGGTTCCGGTTGTCGTACAGCACCTCGCCCTGGTTGGCGGGCCGGTAGCCGGTCAGCGCCTTCAGCAGGGTCGACTTTCCGGAACCGGAGGGCCCGATGACCGCGATCAGCGACTTCTCCGGGACGCCGAAGGAGACGTCCTTGAGGATCTGCTTGCCGCCGTCGACGGTGACCGTGAGGTGGCGGGCGGAGAAGGACACCTCGCCGGTGTCGACGAACTCCTCCAGCCGGTCGCCGACGATCCGGAACGTCGAGTGGCCGACGCCCACGATGTCGGTCGGACCCAGCAGCTGGGAGCCGCCCTTGGGGATCGGCAGACCGTTGACGTACGTGCCGTTGTGCGAGCCGAGGTCGCGGATCTCCATGCGCCCGTCGGGCGTGGAGTGGAACTCGGCGTGGTTGCGTGAGACCTGGAGGTCGGAGACGACCAGGTCGTTCTCCAGGGCGCGGCCGATGCGCATCACGCGGCCGAGCGAGAACTGGTGGAACGTGGTCGGGCTGCGATCGCCGTAGACCGGTGGTGCCCCCGCCGCACCGCCGGCGCCCTGCTGCTGCGGAATGCGCGGCGCCTGCTGCTGCGGCTGCTGCCACCCGGCCTGCGGCGGCTGCTGCTGCGACCAGCCCGGGTTCGCGCCCTGCGCCGCGAACGGCTGCTGCTGCGGCTGGCCCTGGGGCGCGACGGTGGCCGCGGCGCCGGACAGGTTCAGCTGCGGTCCGTCGGTCGCGTTGCCGAGGTTGACGGCCGAGCCGGGGCCGATCTCCACCTGATGGATCCGCTGGCCCTGCACGAACGTGCCGTTGGTGCTGCCGTGGTCCTCGATGACCCAACCACGGCCGTTGAAACTGACCGTTGCGTGCCGCCAGGAGACTCTGGCGTCGTCGAACACGATGTCGCCTTGCGGATCGCGTCCTAGTGTGTAAGCCCTGGACGGGTCGAGCGTCCAGGTCCGTCCATTGGTTTGCAGTACGAGTTCCGGCACTCCATGCCCCACTGAGTTGTCCCCCGAATTACCCCCGTCGCAGGGAGTCTAGGGATGTCGAACATCGGGGGGAACTATTTCAGTAGCGGCCCCCTGACCGAAAGTCGGGCCTTGTGAAGAGCGCGTACGGGCGTGACACCGCGCGCCGTTGACGGGGTGGAAACCGGCCCGGAGAGTGGTGATCCCACGCGAGGGGGACATGCGCGGCGGCGACGCCGTGCCGCGGATCGGGGGGTCTGCCGTGAGTGTCGAGAAGGCCGGGTACGGCGCGAGGCTGCCGTGGGCCGACATCCTGCTGTCCGCGATCGCCTCCGTGAGCTGGGCACTGATCGGGATGGCCGGCACGGCGGCGCTCGGACTGCGGCTGCTGGAGGCGGACTCGGCCGGTTCGCTGGGGCCGATGACCGCGGCGGTGGTGGCCCTCGGGGCGGGTGGTTCGGTCACTCCGTCCGGTGATGTGTCCGCCTTCGGGCTGAGCGGCGCGGAGGCGACCACGGCCATCGAGATCACGCCATTGGGCGTGAGCCTGGTGGGCGCGCTGCTGCTGTCCTGGTTCTTCCTACGGTCCTTGCGCGCGGCGGGAGTTGTGATCGCCCCGTCCGAACTCCTCGCGCGCGCGGGTGCGGTGGTCGCCCTGTTCGTGACGACGCTGGGCGGGCTGGCCTGGACCGGGCACGACGTCGTCACGATCGACGGGGGCGCCCTCGGCCTGGAGGACCTGCCCGGCGGCGCGGGTTCCGGGGGCATCGAGATTCCCGGGCTCGGTGACGTCGGGGACATCGGCGGGCTGCTGCCGGACCGGGTCGGCGACCTGATCGACGCGCAGGCCGAGGTGGGGTTCGGTGTCGACACGGCGCCGACGCTGCTCGGCGGGTTGTGCTGGGCCGCCGGCGTGCTGGTGATCGCGCTGCTGGCCTCCCGCCGCACTCCCCTGCCGCGCGGCTGGGACGCGGTGCACCGGGTCGTACGGCCGGCCGTGTCCGCGCTCGTCACGGTGGTGCTGGCCGCGGTGGCGGCGGGGCTCGCGGCGGCGGCGTACGCGGCGATCGGCGACGACCATCCCCGGCGGATCGCCGGGGCGGCGCTGCTGGGCGCGCCGAACGGGGTGTGGCTGGGCATCCCCCTCGGCCTGTTCGTGCCGTGGCACGGGGAGGCGTCGGGGGCGCTCGCCCGCTTCCTGCCGGATCCGCTGGACGACCTGCTCGTCGACTCGGACCAGCCGGTGACCCTGGCGCGGCTGGCGGAGCTGGACGGCCGGGTGTGGCTGCTGGGGGTGGCCGCGGCGGTCATGATGCTGCTCGCGGGGGTCCTGGTAGGGGTGCGGACACCGCTGGGAGCGGGTGCCGGGGGTGCGCGGGGTTCCGGTGCCCTTGGTTTCGCCGGCCGGTGCGCGCTGCGGCTGGGGTGCGCGACCGCGTTGGCGTTGCCCTTGCTGGGATGGCTGACCGAGCTGTCCGTGGACGCCTCGCTGTCCGTGCTGGGCTTCGACGCGTTCGGGGCGGGAGTGGAGCTGCGCGGGAATCCGGGCATGGCGCTGCTGCTCGGGGCGCTGTGGGGGGCCGGTGCGGGGGCCGCCGGGGCGCTGCTGGCGTACGCGAGCGGGGCCGCGGGGCGGCGGGCGGCGCCTTCGGCACTCGGTGACGTGACGGCGGGGGCGCCGGGGTACGGGGCGACCTCGGGGCCGTACGCGGTCGGTGTGCCGTACCGGCCGCCGAACCCTGACACGAATCCGTATCTGCGGCTGCCGGAGGGGCTGCGGGAGCCGGAGGACGCGCGGCCCCCGGATGCGGGGGTGGGCGGTGACGGCGGCGACCGGGTGTCAGGGGGCGGTGACGGAGACGAGGAGGACGTGTCCGGGGCGCCGACCGTGGTCCGGCCGTTCGATCCGCCGCAGCCTCGGGCGCCTCGGGGAGCGGCGCGGGTACCTTCGCCGGGGGACGGCCCCGGCCCCCCGCCACCCGGCCCTTCACCGCCCGGCCCCCCGCCACCCGGTCCTTCACCGCCCGGCCCTCCGCCACCCGGTCCACCACCTCCGGGTCCTTTGCCGCCGGGGCGGCCGAAGCGTGGCCGGTGAGGCGGGTGTGGGGCGGGCACCGTGGTCGACCCGTCAGGCGCCCGCCACCGGAGCGCCATCCAGGGTTATCGAGTGTTCCGTGTCCGTCAGGCGGACCTCGCGGGCGATCGGCACTGCGTGCCGGTTACCTTGGGAACACCATGAGCGCTTCGCAGACCTCTGACGTCCCGACTCTCCTTGTCAAGATCTTCGGCAAGGACAGGCCGGGCATCACGGCCGGACTCTTCGACACCCTCGCCGCCTTCTCCGTCGACGTGGTCGACATCGAGCAGGTCGTGACGCGAGGCCGGATGGTGCTGTGCGCGCTCGTGACCGAGCCGCCCCAGGGCCTGGAAGGCGAGCTGCGGTCGACCGTCCACAGCTGGGCCGACTCGATGAGGATGCAGGCCGAGATCATCTCCGGCCTCGGCGACAACCGGCCGCGCGGTCATGGCCGGTCCCTGGTGACGGTGCTTGGGCATCCGCTCACCGCCGAGGCCACGGCCGCGATCGCCGCGCGGATCACCAAGGCGGGCGGCAACATCGACCGTATCTTCCGGCTCGCCAAGTACCCGGTGACGGCGGTCGAGTTCGCGGTGTCCGGCGTGGATACCGAGCCGCTGCGCACTGCCCTGGCGATCGAGGCGGCGGCACTCGGCGTGGACGTGGCCGTCGTGGCGGCGGGCCTGCACCGGCGCGCTCAGCGGCTGGTCGTGATGGACGTGGACTCGACCCTCATCCAGGACGAGGTGATCGAGCTCTTCGCCGGGCACGCCGGCTGCGAGGCCGAGGTCGCCGAGGTGACGGCGGCCGCGATGCGCGGGGATCTGGACTTCGAGCAGTCGCTGCACGCGCGCGTCGCGCTGCTGAAGGGGCTGGACGCGTCGGTGGTGGACAAGGTGCGCAGCGAGGTGCGGCTGACGCCGGGCGCGCGCACGCTGATCCGCACCCTGAAGCGGCTCGGCTACCAAGTGGGTGTCGTCTCGGGCGGGTTCACCCAGGTCACCGACGACCTCAAGGAGCGGCTGGGCCTCGACTTCGCGCAGGCCAACACGCTGGAGATCGTCGACGGCAGGCTGACCGGCCGGGTCACCGGCGAGATCGTGGACCGGGCGGGCAAGGCGCGACTGCTGCGCCGGTTCGCCGCGGAGGCGGGCGTGCCGCTGTCGCAGACGGTGGCGATCGGTGACGGCGCCAACGACCTCGACATGCTGAACTCGGCCGGCCTGGGGGTCGCCTTCAACGCCAAACCGGTGGTGCGCGAGGCGGCGCACACCGCGGTGAACGTGCCCTTCCTGGACACGGTCCTCTATCTGCTCGGGGTCACCCGCGAGGAGGTCGAGGCGGCGGACGCGCACGAGGAGGACTGAGGTTTCCTCCTGGGGAGGGCTGGCAGTCGCCTCTGCCGGGGAGGGCCGAGCCCCCTCTCCCGTGGAGGGCCGAGTCCCCTCCACGCTCACGTCCGACGGGCCCGGCGCCGTGTCGTGCCGGGCCGTCGGTGTGCGCGGTGGGTCACTCGGACGGGGCCCAGTAGTCCACCAGGGTGGCCACGCCCGGTTCCAGTGACTTCCAGGAGCCCGTGAAGGACAGCACGGCGAAGGCCGCGGCCGGGAAGCCACGGTGGCTCATCCGCTCGCGCGCCTCGGCGTCGGCCGAGCCGGTCAGTACCTCGGCGAGGCCCTGGACGCCGGGGTTGTGGCCGATCAGCACGACGTTCTGCGCGTCGTCGGGGGTCTCGTTGAGCACGGCGATCAGCTCGCCGGGCGAGGCCTCGTAGATCCGCTCCTCGTAGACCGTCTTCGGCCGGTGCGGGAACTCGTGGACGGCGAGCTTCCAGGTCTCGCGGGTCCGGGTCGCCGTGGAGCAGAGGGCCAGGTCGAAGGAGATGCCGGAGTCGGCCAGCTTGCGGCCGGCGACAGGGGCGTCCTTGCGGCCCCGCTCGGCGAGCGGCCGCTCGTGATCGTTCACCTGTGGCCAGTCGGCTTTCGCATGCCGGAAGAGGACAATCCTGCGGGGTTCAGCGACGCTCATGAGATCCAGCTTCGCATGAAACAGGCCATGGGGCGCCAGGAGTTGACGGGCGCCTCGGGGCGTGCTCAGCGCGATATCAGCTGATGGGCGCGTTCCACGAGGTGGCTGATCGCCGGCTCGCCGCTCGCCGCGTGGGCCTCGGAGGGGTTCAGGATCAGCGTCAGGAGGGCGACGAAGGCGAGCGTCGGCAGGGCGAGCGCCCACCAGGGCAGCCGGATGTCGGCACGGCCCGTGGTCGCCGGGCGGGGCCGGGTGTGCGTGCTGGCCGACATGCTGCCTCCGTGGTCCGTCCTCGACGAGAGGTGGCCCGGGTCCTCCGGCCACACTTCGAAGCTACGGAATGAAGAGCCGCCAACCCATCCGGTGATCCACCCACTTGACCCTGACCCTCACCCCCTAGGGGATGGGGGGGCTAGCCCCACCATCCCCTGGCAGGGAGAGGCGAGCGCCGTCACTGCCGGGCGACCGCCGTCACGGGGAGGCGATCGACGCGATGACGGCGATGATCACGAAAATGGCGAGGAACGAGCCGAAGACGAGCAGCATCTTCTTCTGGCCGTTGCGGGGATTCGGGTCGAGCACTGGCATGAGGCAAGTCTCGCACCCCGCTCCCGGGCCGGACCCTCGGGGGTCAGCGCGCCGCCTCGTCCTCCACCGTGCGGTTGCGGCCCGCCAGGATGCCCACCGCCATCTGCGGGACCATCAGCGCGGCCATCAGCGCGAGCGGCAGGCCCCAGCCCCCGCTGTGCTGGTAGAGGACGCCCACCAGCAGGGGCCCGGGGATGGAGATCAGATAGCCGGTGCTCTGCGCGAACGCCGACAGCTGGGCGACGCCGGCGCCGGTGCGGGCACGCATCCCGACCATGGTGAGGGCCAGCGGGAAGGCACAGTTGGAGACGCCGAGCAGCAGCGCCCAGGCCCAGGCGCCCTGGGCGGGCGCGAGGTAGAGCCCGGCGTATCCGGCGAGTCCGCAGACGCCCAGCGCCAGCACGATCGGGCCCTGCTGGGGCAGCCGGGTGGCGAGGCGCGGGATGACGAAGGCCAGCGGCACGCCCATCACCATCGTGACGGCCAGGAGCAGTCCGGCCGTCCCCGCGGCGACGCCCGCGTCGCGGAAGATCTGCGCCATCCAGCCCATCGTGATGTACGCGGCGGTGGCCTGGAGCCCGAAGAAGGCGGCGAGCGCCCAGGCGGTACGGCTACGGGTGATCCGCAGGGAGGGAGCCGGGGCGGCGTCCTCGCGCGCGTGCGGCTCACGTCCGGCGGCCGCCGGCCCGCCGGTGCGTGCGCCCTCCCGGTCCCTCACGAACGGCATCCACGGCACCACGGCCGCGGCCGCCAGCGCCGCCCACACGGCGAGCCCCGCCTGCCAACCGCCGCCCATGGCCTGCGTCATCGGCACGGTCACCGCGGCCGCGAGGGAGGTGCCGAGGGCCAGTGCCATGGAGTACAGGCCGGTCATGGAGCCGACCCGGTCCGGGAACCAGCGCTTGACGATGACCGGCATCAGGACGTTGCTGACCGCGATGCCCATCAAGGCGAGGGCGCTGGCGGCCAGGAACCCGGCCGTGCCGCCCGCGTACGGCCGGATGAGCAGGCCCGCGGTGATGGCCGCCATGCCGACGCACACGACGGCGCCCAGCCCGAAGCGGCGGGCCAGCCTCGGTGCCATGACGCCGAAGACGGCGAAGCAGAGCGGCGGCACGGAGGTGAGCAGGCCGGCCACGCTGCCGCTCATGCCGAGCCCGTCGCGGACCTCCTCCAGGAGCGCGCCGAGGCTGGTGATGGCGGGGCGGAGGTTCAGCGCGGACAGCACGATGCCGACGACGACCAGCCGCATGGTCCACGCGCGCGCGTGGGACGCCCCGGCCGCCGTACCGCTCGCATCGCTCCACGCACGCATGGGGGAGCCTTCCGCCGCGCTTCGGCGTTCGTCCGTGGCCGGACTGCGTATGTCGGGGTGGTCCTGCGTCCGGGTTTCCTCGCTTGCCATGCCGCCCATCATAGAATCATGGGATGATTGGTTGTCCATCCCGGTGCGGTCCGAGGCCGCCGTTCCCGTGCGAAGGTGTGCCATGCCCCTGAGCCATCCCCGCCGTTCGGCGCTGTCCGAGCAGGTCATCGCCGCACTGCGCAACCAGATCGCGTCGGGCGAGTGGCCGGTCGGCTCACGCATCCCGACGGAGCCCGAGCTGGTCGAGCAGCTCGGGGTCGCCCGCAACACGGTCCGCGAGGCCGTCCGCGCGCTGGCGCACAACGGCCTGCTGGACATCCGTCAGGGCTCCGGCACGTACGTCGTGGCGACCAGTGAGCTGGCCGGCGTCATGCACCGCCGGTTCGCCGGCGCCGACCCCCGGCACATCGCCGAGGTGCGCTCCACGCTGGAGTCGGCCGCCGCGAAGCTGGCCGCCGAGCGGCGCACGGAGAAGGACCTCAAGCAGCTCGACGCGCTGCTGCTGCGGCGCGAGGAGGCCTGGGAGTCGGGGGACGCGGAGGCGTTCGTCGCGGCGGACGCCACCTTCCACCTGGCCGTGGTGGCCGCTTCGCACAACGACGTGATGACCGCGATGTACGCCGACCTGGGCGAGGTGATGCGGGACTGGCTGCGCGAGGACGTCGGCGAGGAGCTGACCCCGGAGACGTACATGGACCACGGCCGGCTGCTGGACGCCATCCGTGTGGGCGACGCCGGGACGGCGGCCACGGAGGCGGCGAGCTATCCGTTCCAGTGCCGCCCGGGCCGGTTCAGCTCCCCCGGTTCTGGTGACTGACCCACGCCGAGCGGACTTCCTTCCAGCAGCGGCCGGTCAGGCGCACGGTCATCGCGGGCTCGGTGTCCACGGGCGCGCTGTCCGTGTCGAGGTCCCACCATCGGTCGCACTCGATGTGCAGACGGACCCGGTCGATGTCCACATAGGGGTTGTGGCAGTGCGCGACCACATGGGACCCCTCGACGCCGGTGCGGCACGTGGCACCGAACGGCGGCGGATCCTGCGGTTCGCCGTCCGCCACGCGCGCGTGCGGCATCGCGTCGTACGGCGTGGACAGGACGAGGGCCGCGGCAACGGTCATCGAGGCCAGGCAGCGGTACAGGCGCACAAGGTAAGCTCCTCGGCCGGGCTGGGGAGGGGTGCGTGGTGAACGCCTCTTCAGAATGCCCGGCCGCCCCCTGCCCCCGCCCGGCCGGATAGGCCGAACGAGCGACATGCCGAGGGCTCGCACCCGGCACGGATGCGAGCCCTCGTAGAGCGGTGATCAGCCGATCACCGGGCGACCGGTCGATCAGGCGCCGATGGCGTGCAGACCGCCGTCGACGTGGATGATCTCGCCCGTGGTCTTCGGGAACCAGTCGCTCAGCAGCGCGACGACGCCGCGGCCGGCCGGCTCCGGGTCCTTCAGGTCCCACTCCAGCGGGGAGCGGTTGTCCCACACGGAGGCCAGCTCGCCGAAGCCCGGGATGGACTTGGCGGCCATGGAGCCGATCGGGCCCGCCGAGATGAGGTTGCAGCGGATGTTCTGCTTGCCGAGGTCACGCGCCATGTAGCGGCTGGTGGCCTCCAGGGCGGCCTTGGCCGGGCCCATCCAGTCGTACTGCGGCCAGGCGTACTGGGCGTCGAAGGTGAGGCCGACGACCGAGCCGCCGTTCTGCATCAGCGGCAGGCACGCCATGGTCAGCGACTTCAGGGAGTACGCCGAGACGTGCATGGCGGTGGCGACGGACTCGAACGGCGTGTTGAGGAAGTTGCCGCCGAGCGCGTCCTGCGGCGCGAACCCGATGGAGTGCACGACGCCGTCGAGGCCGCCGAGCTCCTCGCCGACGATGTCGGCGAGGCGGCCGAGGTGCTCGTCGTTGGTGACGTCGAGCTCGATGACCTTGGTGGGCTTCGGCAGCTTCTTCGCGATGCGCTCGGTCAGCGTGGGCCGCGGGAACGCGGTCAGGATGATCTCGGCGCCCTGCTCCTGAGCGAGCTTGGCGGTGTGGAACGCGATGGAGGACTCCATCAGCACACCGGTGATCAGGACGCGCTTGCCCTCGAGAATTCCGCTCATGGTGATCAGTGACCCATTCCCAGTCCGCCGTCTACGGGGATGACGGCTCCAGTGATGTACGAGGCGTCGTCCGAGGCGAGGAACCGCACCGCCGCGGCGATCTCCTCCGGCTGCGCGTAGCGGCGCAGCGGCACCTGCGCCACGTACTCGGCGCGCTGCTCGTCGGAGAGCACCCGTGTCATGTCGGTGTCGACGAAACCGGGGGCGACGACGTTGAAGGTGATGTTGCGCGAACCCAGCTCACGCGCGAGGGACCGCGCGAAGCCGACCAGCGCGGCCTTGGAGGCGGCGTAGTTCGCCTGGCCCGCCGAGCCGAGCAGCCCGACCACCGACGAGATCAGGACGACGCGGCCCTTCTTGGCGCGCAGCATGCCGCGGTTGGCGCGCTTGACGACCCGGAAGGTGCCGGTGAGGTTGGTGTCGATGACCGAGGTGAAGTCCTCCTCGGACATCCGCATCAGGAGCTGGTCCTTGGTGACGCCGGCGTTGGCGACGAGGATCTCCACGGGGCCGTGCTCGGCCTCGATCTCCTTGTAGGCCTGCTCCACCTGTTCGGTGTCGGTGATGTCGCACTTGACGGCGAGGAAACCCGTCGGCGGCTCACCCGAGCGGTACGTGATCGCGACCTTGTCGCCTGCGTCGGCGAAAGCGCGGGCGATGGCGAGGCCGATGCCCCGGTTGCCTCCGGTGACGAGAACCGAGCGGCTCAACGGATCACCCTTTCCATAGCGGTCTGGTACGCCCGCCCGAACACCTGGATGACAGGCGGCTACACCGAAAACCTATCGGCCCGCGGGCTTCCCGGGACATTCGGGCACCGACAGTGGCTCGGGGGCCCCACTGTCGAATCCCTACAGAAAGTTGCGTTCGCGGCGTGGAAACGTGTGGTCCGCGGGACCGCTCCCGCGACATGATCTGACCCGACAGGCGACGACAGCAGGGAGACCCTCGGTGCCTCATACCATCGACGAAGCCTTCACGGCACTTCCGCTACGCGCACTGGCCGACGCGGCGCTCGCACGCGCGCGTGCGCTGGGTGCGGAGCATGCCGACTTCCGGCTGGAGCGGGTGCGCAGCGCGTCCTGGCGACTCAGGGACGGCAAGCCGTCCGGGTCGTCGGACACCACCGACCTCGGCTACGCGGTACGGGTCGTGCACGGCGGGACGTGGGGGTTCGCCTCCGGTGTGGACCTGACCATGGACGCCGCCGCGAGGGTGGCCGGTCAGGCCGTCGCGATGGCGAAGCTGTCCGCACAGGTGATCAAGGCGGCCGGGTCGGACGAGAGGGTGGAACTCGCCGCCGAGCCCGTGCACGCGGACCGGACGTGGATCTCGTCGTACGAGATCGACCCGTTCACCGTGCCCGACGAGGAGAAGTCGGGGCTGCTGGCCGAATGGAGCGGGCGGCTGCTCGCCGCCGACGGGGTCGACCACGTCGACGCCTCGCTGCTCACCGTGCACGAGAACAAGTTCTACGCCGACACCGCCGGGACCGTGACCACGCAGCAGCGCGTACGACTGCACCCGCAGCTGACGGCGGTGTCGGTCGACGAGTCGACCGGCGAGTTCGACTCGATGCGCACCATCGCACCGCCCGTGGGACGCGGCTGGGAGTACCTCCGGGGCACCGGCTGGGACTGGGACGCCGAACTCGACCAGCTGCCCGGGCTGCTTGCCGAGAAGATGCGCGCGCCGAGCGTGCGGGCGGGCCTGTACGACCTCGTCGTCGACCCGTCCAACCTCTGGCTGACCATCCACGAGTCCATCGGGCACGCCACCGAGCTGGACCGCGCGCTCGGCTACGAGGCCGCCTACGCCGGCACCTCCTTCGCCACCTTCGACCAGCTCGGCAAGCTGAAGTACGGCGCGGAGCTGATGAACGTCACCGGCGACCGCACCGCCGAGCACGGCCTCGCCACCATCGGGTACGACGACGAGGGCGTCGAGGCGCAGTCCTGGGACCTCGTCAAGGACGGCACCCTCGTCGGCTACCAGCTCGATCGCCGGATCGCCCGGCTGACCGGGTTCGAGCGCTCCAACGGATGCGCCTACGCAGACTCCCCCGCGCATGTGCCGGTGCAGCGGATGGCCAACGTCTCGTTGCGGCCCGATCCGGCCGGCATGTCGACCGAGGACCTCATCGGGGGTGTGGAGCGGGGCATCTACGTCGTCGGTGACCGGTCCTGGTCGATCGACATGCAGCGGTACAACTTCCAGTTCACCGGTCAGCGCTTCTTCCGGATCGAGAACGGGCGGCTCGCGGGCCAGCTGCGGGACGTCGCCTACCAGGCGACGACGACCGACTTCTGGGGCTCCATGGCGGCCGTCGGCGGCCCCCAGACCTATGTCCTGGGCGGCGCCTTCAACTGCGGCAAGGCCCAGCCGGGCCAGGTCGCGGCCGTGTCGCACGGCTGCCCCTCCGCCCTCTTCCGGGGCGTCAACATCCTCAACACCACGCAGGAGGCCGGTCGATGAGCGCCAGCAACAGCATCGGCCGGGGGTCCGGGGGTTGCCCCCCGGGGAAGCACAGTCTCAACACCACGCAGGAGGCCGGTCGATGAGCGCCAGCAACAGCATCGGCCGGGGGTCCGGGGGTTGCCCCCCGGGGAAGCATAGTCTCAACACCACGCAGGAGGCCGGTCGATGAGCGCCCCGACGAACAAGCCGCACGAGATCGTCGAGCGCGCCCTGGAGCTGTCCCGGGCCGACGGCTGTGTCGTGATCGCGGACGAGCAGTCGACCGCCAACCTGCGCTGGGCGGGCAACGCGCTGACCACGAACGGCGTCACGCGCGGGCGCACGCTCACCGTCGTCGCGACCGTCGACGGCAGTCAGGGCACGGCGACCGGGGTGGTGTCCCGGTCCGCGGTGACCGTGGCCGAACTGGAGCCGCTGGTGCGGGCCGCGGAGGCCGCCGCGCGGGGCGCGGGGCCGGCCGAGGACGCCCAGCCGCTGGTGACCGATGTGCCGCACTCGCCCGACTTCACGGACGCGCCGGCCGAGACGTCGTCCGCCGTGTTCGCCGACTTCGCGCCGGCACTGGGCGAGGCGTTCGCACGCGCGCGTGCGGGCGGCCGCGAGCTGTACGGCTTCGCCAACCACGAGGTGACGTCCAGCTACCTGGGCACGTCGGCGGGGCTGCGGCTGCGGCACGACCAGCCGAACGGCACGCTGGAGCTGAACGCCAAGTCCCCCGACCGGACCCGCTCGGCGTGGGCCGGCCGCTCCACGCGGGACTTCAAGGACGTCGACCCGGCGGCGCTCGACGCCGAGCTGGCCGTACGCCTGGGCTGGGCCGAGCGTCGCGTGGAGCTGCCCGCCGGGCGCTACGAGACGCTGCTGCCGCCGACCGCGGTCGCGGACCTGCTGATCTACCAGATGTGGTCGGCGTCGGGCCGGGACGCGGCGGAGGGCCGGACGGTGTTCTCCAGGCCGGGCGGCGGCACGCGCCTGGGCGAGCGGCTCACCGACCTGCCGCTGACCCTGCGCAGCGACCCGAACGAGCCGGGGCTGGAGTCCGCCCCCTTCGTGCTCGCGCACTCCTCCGGGGGCGACTCGTCTGTGTTCGACAACGGTCTGCCGCTGACGCCCACCGAGTGGGTGGCCGGGGGTGAGCTCCGGCACCTGCTCACCAGCCGGCACAGCGCGGGGATGACCGGGCTGCCGCTGGCACCGCACATCGACAACGTGATCCTCGACGGCGGCGAGGACCGCTCCCTGGAGGAGATGGTCGCGCGCACCGAGCGAGGTCTGCTGCTGACCTGCCTGTGGTACATCCGCGAGGTCGACCCGGCCACCCTGCTGCTGACCGGCCTGACCCGGGACGGCGTCTACCTCGTCGAGAACGGCGAGGTGACCGGCGAGGTGAACAACTTCCGCTTCAACGAGTCGCCGGTCGGGCTGCTGGGCCGGGCCGTCGAGGCGGGGCGCACGGAGAAGACCCTGCCCCGGGAGTGGAGCGACTGGTTCACCAGGGCCGCGATGCCGCCGCTGCGGATCCCGGATTTCAACATGAGCTCTGTCAGCCGGGGCGTATAACCTCGTAGGCGGCGGTCACCCGACTGCCCGAAGATCATCCGAGGAGACAAGAGAACCGTGACGGACATCGTCGACGAGCTCAAGTGGCGGGGGCTGTTCGCCCTCTCCACCGACGAGGAAGCACTGCGCAAGGCGCTCGCGGACGGTCCCGTCACGTTCTATTGCGGCTTCGACCCGACCGCGCCGTCCCTGCATGTGGGTCACCTGGTGCAGGTGCTCACCGTGCGCCGGCTCCAGCAGGCCGGTCACCGGCCGCTGGCGCTGGTCGGCGGCGCGACGGGCCTGATCGGCGACCCGCGCCCCACGGCGGAGCGCACGCTGAACGACCCGGAGACGGTCGCCGGCTGGGTGCAGAGGCTGCGCCACCAGATCGAGCCGTTCCTGTCCTTCGAGGGCGAGAACGCGGCCGTGATGGTCAACAACCTCGACTGGACGCAGAACCTCTCCGCGATCGAGTTCCTCCGGGACATCGGCAAGCACTTCCGTGTCAACAAGATGCTGACGAAGGACTCCGTGGCCCGGCGCCTGGAGTCCTCGGAGGGCATCAGCTACACGGAGTTCAGCTACCAGCTCCTGCAGGGCATGGACTTCCTCCAGCTCTACCGGCGGTACGGCTGCACCCTCCAGCAGGGCGGCAGCGACCAGTGGGGCAACCTCACCGCCGGCCTGGACCTGATCCACCGGCTGGAGCCGGACGCCGACGCGCACGCGCTGGCGACGCCGCTGATGACCAAGGCGGACGGCACCAAGTTCGGCAAGACCGAGGGCGGTGCCGTCTGGCTCGACCCGGAGATGACGACGCCGTACGCGTTCTACCAGTTCTGGCTGAACGTGGACGACCGTGACATCTCGACGTACCTGCGGATCCTGTCCTTCAAATCCCGTGCGGAGCTGGAGGAGCTGGAGAGGCAGACGCAGGAGCGTCCGCAGGCGCGGGCGGCGCAGCGCGCGCTGGCCGAGGAGCTGACGACACTCGTGCACGGCGCCGACCAGACGGCCGCCGTGATCGCCGCGTCCAAGGCCCTGTTCGGGCAGGGCGAGCTGGCCGGGCTGGACGAGCGGACGCTGGCGGCGGCGCTGTCCGAGGTCCCGCACATCCGGGTCGCCGAGCCGGCGCCGGTGGTGGACCTGTTCGCCGAGGTCGGCCTGGTGCCCAGCAAGTCGGCCGCGCGCCGCACGATCAAGGAGGGCGGCGCCTACGTGAACAACACGAAGGTCGACTCCGAGGACGCGGTTCCGGCCAAGGAGGACCTGCTGCACGGGCGCTGGCTGGTGCTGCGGCGAGGCAAGAAGAACCTGGCGGCGGTCGAGGTCACGGGCGCCTGACACCAGACGTGCCTGGCTGGACGGGGCGGCTCTCCGGTCGACGGAGGGCCGCCCCGTCCGCCGTACGTCAAGCGCGACGCTTGTTGCCCCTGAGCTGCATGTACGCCATGTCGCCCAGGAAGACGAGGATGATCGCGGCCACCAGCTGGAAGATGTGGCGGCTCCAGTCGATGCCGGGCGTCTCGGCGACCCCGAAGCCCCGGGCGATGGCGTTGCCCGCGATGGCGCCGATCATGCCCAGGATGGTGGTCAGCCAGAGGGGGATGTGCTGCTTGCCGGGGATGATCGCCTTGGCGATCAGGCCCAGCACGAATCCCACGATGATCGCCCACAGCCAGCCCATGGCTGCCTCCTCGTACGTCTCGACGTGAGCATTACGCCCAGTGTCGGCGCGTAAGCCGTACGGCGCATGTCGGATGCCGCCGTACGCGCTACGTACGACGGCGTTCGCCCAGGCAGGAGACGGACCCGGTCTCGTGGGCGGCGCGGCGGCGGCGTAACGTGGACGCTGTCCGGCCCCGGTTCGGCCGGCTGCGGAGCTGGACGTGCCGGGGAGAGTCCCGAGGCGGGCGGATGGTGAGTGTGATGCGGAACAGGCATGGTGACGGCGGCGGCCAGGTTTTCCGGATCACCGGAGCCCGGCAGGGCCTCCAGGAAGACGTCCGCGGCCGGCAGCGCCGCTATGTCATCTCGATGTCGGTCCGCACGCTCTCGGTGATCCTCGCGGCGACCCTGTGGAACGTGGAACGGCACGTCGCGATCGTGGCGCTGGTGCTGGGCGTGCTGCTCCCCTACGTCGCGGTGGTGATCGCCAACGCCGGGCGGGAGAATGTGCCGTCACTGCCGTCGACCTTCGTGGTCGTACCGCCCCCGGTGGCCCAGATCGCGCCACCGCGTGCGGACGGCGACCGTTTCACGGAGTCCGTGCCGGAGGACATTATGGGCGATCCCGCGAAGGGGCGGCCCGAATAAAGGACGAAAGGCCTCCGCATCAAGGCCTTGTACGGACTCCGGAAAAGCCCGGTCAATCATGTTGTTCCGGTGCCCCTCGACGGGTTGCGCGTGACATACTTCGTAGGCGCTCCGCATCCCCCGTCGGAGCGACAGACCGACGCCGGGCAGCTCCCCCCGTGGCTGCTCGGCGTCGCCTTTTCCGTGCAGTCGTGCAGTGGTGAGACGAACCTGTGAGTGACGAGACCCCGATCTGCTCCGCCAAGGGCTGCCGCGCCGACGCCGTGTGGGTACTGGCGTGGAACAACCCGAAGATCCACACGCCGGAGCGGCGCAAGACATGGCTCGCGTGCGAGGAGCACCGGGAGCATCTGTCGCAGTTTCTCGGGGTGCGCGGGTTCCTGAAGGACGTGGTTCTGCTCAAGGAATGGCAGGAGCAGGAGGCCTGATCCGGCCCCCCTCCCTCCGGCTGTCAGCCGCCGATCGCGGACATCGGCCGGTCCGGCTGGACGAACGTCGGGTCGTCGAGACCCGCGCCCGCCTTCTTGCCCCACATCGCCAGGCGCCAGATCCGGGCGATCTCCTCGTCCGGGGCGTCCGAGCGCAACGCAGCGCGCAGGTCGGTCTCCTCACGGGCGAACAGGCACGTGCGCACCTGTCCGTCGGCCGTCAGGCGGGTGCGGTCGCAGGCGGCGCAGAACGGGCGGGTGACCGAGGCGATGACGCCGACGCGGTGCGGGCCGCCGTCGACCAGCCAGCGCTCGGCGGGGGCCGAGCCGCGCGCCGCGTCGCCCTCGGGAGTGAGGTCGAAGCGGCTGCGCAGGGAGGCCAGGATGTCGCCCGCGGTGATCATGCCGTCGCGCTTCCAGCCGTGCTGGGCGTCCAGGGGCATCTGCTCGATGAAGCGCAGCTCGTAGTCGTGCTCGACGGCCCAGGCCAGCAGGTCGGGGGCCTCGTCGTCGTTCAGGCCCGGCATCAGCACCGAGTTGACCTTCACCGGGGTCAGGCCCGCCTCGCGGGCGGCGTCCAGGCCCGCTATGACGTCATGGTGGCGGTCCCGCCGGGTGAGGGTCTTGAAGACCTCGGGGCGCAGCGTGTCCAGCGAGACGTTGACCCGGTCCAGGCCCGCGGCCTTCAGGGCCGCCGCCGTGCGCTTGAGGCCGATTCCGTTGGTGGTGAGGGACATCTGCGGGCGCGGTTCGAGGGCGGCGACGCGCTCCACGATGCCGACCAGGCCGGGGCGCAGCAGGGGCTCGCCACCGGTGAAGCGGACCTCCTCGATACCGAGGGAGGTGACCGCGATGTCGATGAGCCGCACGATCTCGTCGTCCGTCAGCAGGTCGGGCTTGGCCAGCCACTGCAGGCCCTCCTCCGGCATGCAGTACGCGCAACGCAGGTTGCAGCGGTCGGTCAGCGAGACCCTCAGGTCAGTGGCCACCCGGCCGTAGGTGTCGATGAGCACGTGGCCCCCTCCCTCGTGGTGGATCACACGCAGCGGAACACAACTTTCTCCGACACTGTGAGCCTACGTGACCTCACGGACATCGACTAAGGCCTGATCCCACGAGGTGGGACGCGGCCGCGTCGTAGAGACCCACAGGAGTCCCGACGACGCGGCCGCTTCAGGGGGCGTGCTCAGTGGGCGCCGGTGCCGGTCAGGGACCTGACCTCCAGCTCCGCGAACTTGTCGGTGTCCGGCTCCTCCTTCGACAGGACGGTGCCGAGCCAGCCCATCAGGAAGCCGAACGGGATCGAGATGATGCCCGGGTTCTTCAGCGGGAACCACGCGAAGTCGACGCTGGGGAACATCGCCTTGGGGTCGCCGGAGACCACGGGCGAGAACAGCACCAGGCCGACGGCGACGATCAGGCCGCCGTAGATCGACCACAGCGCGCCCTGGGTGGTGAAGCGCTTCCAGAACAGGCTGTACAGGATGGTCGGCAGGTTCGCGGAGGCGGCGACCGCGAAGGCGAGGGCGACCAGGCCGGCGACGTTCAGGTCGCGGGCGAGAGCGCCGAGTCCGATGGAGACGATGCCGATGAAGACGGTCGCCCAGCGGGCCGCGCGGACCTCCTCCGCACCAGTGGCCTTGCCCTTGCGGATGACGTTGGCGTAGATGTCGTGCGCGAAGGACGACGAGGAGGCCAGGGTAAGACCGGCGACCACGGCGAGGATCGTCGCGAAGGCCACCGCCGAGATCGTGGCCAGCAGGATCGCGCCCCAGGCCGAGTCGACGCCGCCGAGGTGCAGGGCGAGGAGCGGGGCCGCCGTGTTGCCGGACGGGTTGGACGCGATGATCTCGTCCTGCGAGATCAGCGCGGCGGCGCCGAAGCCGAGCGCGATGGTCATCAGGTAGAAGCCGCCGATGATGCCGATCGCCCAGTTCACGGACTTCCGGGCGGCCTTGGCGTTGGGGACCGTGTAGAAGCGGATCAGGATGTGCGGCAGACCGGCGGTGCCGAGGACGAGTGCGATGCCCAGGGAGATGAAGTCCAGCTTGGAGGTGCCGGTGGCGCCGTACTGCAGGCCCGGCTCCAGGAAGGCGGCGCCCTTGCCGCTGTTCTCGGCGGCCGAGCCGAGCAGGTCGGAGATGTTGAAGTCGAACTTCAGCAGTACCAGGAAGGTGATCAGGATGGTGCCGCCGATCAGCAGCACGGCCTTGATCATCTGAACCCAGGTGGTGCCCTTCATGCCGCCGATGGAGACGTAGACGATCATCAGGATGCCGACGAGGGCCACGATGCCGATCTTGCCCGCGTCCGACGTGATGCCGAGGAGCAGCGAGACGAGGACGCCGGCGCCCGCCATCTGGGCCAGCAGGTAGAAGATCGACACGACGATCGTCGAGGTGCCGGCCGCGGTGCGGACCGGACGCTGGCGCATGCGGTACGCGAGCACGTCGCCCATGGTGTAGCGGCCGGAGTTCCGCAGCGGCTCGGCCACCAGGAGCAGGGCGACCAGCCAGGCGACCAGGAAGCCGATGGAGTACAGGAAGCCGTCGTAGCCGAACAGGGCGATCGCGCCGGCGATGCCGAGGAACGACGCGGCGGACATGTAGTCGCCGGAGACGGCGAGGCCGTTCTGGAAGGCGCTGAACTGGCGGCCACCCGCGTAGAAGTCGGCCGCGTCCTTGGTCTGGCGGCCCGCCCAGATGGTGATGACGAGGGTCGCGACGACGAACAGCGCGAACAGCGTGATGATGAGCGGGCGGTGCTCGCTGGCCTCGTTGGCCGCGAGAACGGTGTGCTGAACGGGGCTCATGCGCCGCCCTCCATCCGGGACTTGATGGCCTCGGCCTTGGGGTCGAGCTTCGCGGCGGCGTGCCGCGAGTACCACCAGGCGATGAGGAACGTGGTGACGAACTGGGCGATGCCGAAGACGAAGGCGACGTTGATGTTGCCGAAGAGCTTGGTGCCCATGAAGCCGCCCGCGTAGTTGGACAGCAGGACGTACAGCAGGTACCAGGCGATGAAGCCGACGGTCAGCGGGAAGGCGAAGGAACGGTAGGAGCGGCGCAGTTCACCGAACTCCGCGCTGTTCTGCACCTCGACGAACTCCTCGGTCGAGGGGAGTCGATGTTCTGTGTCCTTCGAGGGTGAGGGTGCTTCGGTAGCCACGGAGTCTCCTCGTGTTGCGGCTGCTGTGCTGTTGCCAGTGATGTGGATCACGTGAACCGGGCGGCGATGTTAGTGGCCGGGTGCGTGATCCGACAGGGGGCCGCCTCGATCGTGCTCGGGCTCCCTGCTCAACGTCACGGCGCCACGCGAGAACCGGTTCAACCGCCCTGCGTTCTTTCGGAAGTCATCGGCGGAAAACTCCGAAGTCATCCCCGGAAGTGATTGCTGGCCAGCAAGGTCGGGAGATAGCTTCACCCTGCACCACCCGTCATGTACCTGCCCGAGCACCACCTGTGTCTCGGGCCGGTTTTGTTTCCGGATGATGTGGAGACCCCATGGCTCATCTGCGTTCCAGACGCCGGCTCGCTCTCGCCGTGCCCGTCGTGCTGTCGCTGACCGCGTCGCTCGGCTTCCTGCCCGCGTCCGCCACGGCCGCCCCGCGCGCGGAGCCCGCCGCCCGGACCGCGGACTCGCCCCAGCTGGCGTATGTCGTCAACACCAAGACGGACCGTCACACGCTCGCGTCGGTACGCAAGGCCGTCGCCGCGGCCGGTGGGACCGTCGTGACCACGTACGACAGGATCGGCGTGATCGTCGCGCACTCGGCGAACCCGGACTTCGGCGCGCAGATACGCAAGGCCCGCGGCGTGCAGTCGGCGGGTGCCACCCGCACCGCCCCGCTGGTCGCCGCGGGCACGACCGACGAGGGCGCGGCCGACTACCTGACCGGTGCCGAGGCCGCGAAGGTGAAGGCGGCCGCAACGGCCGGGAGCGAGCCCCTCGAAGCCGACCAGTGGGACCTGCGCGCGATAGGCGCCGACAAGGCCGCGCAGATCAACCCGGGCAGCCGCACGGTCACCGTCGCCGTGATCGACACCGGCGTCGACGACACCCACCCGGACCTCGCCCCTAACTTCTCCGCCGGCCAGTCCGCCAACTGCGTCGGCGGCGTCGCGGACACCAGTGAGGGCGCCTGGCGGCCGTACACCGCGGAGGACTACCACGGCAC
The DNA here is from genome assembly GCF_042731435.1 of Streptomyces sp. NPDC059861. Classification (NCBI taxonomy): domain Bacteria; kingdom Bacillati; phylum Actinomycetota; class Actinomycetes; order Kitasatosporales; family Streptomycetaceae; genus Streptomyces; species Streptomyces sp. NPDC059861. Next base: position 35,703 of record NZ_JBHWJQ010000041.1, read on the forward strand.
GCATGTCGCCGGTGAGATCGCGGCGGCCCGCAACGGGATCGGCGTGGCCGGTGTGGCGCCGGGCGTGAAGGTCTCCAGCATCAAGGTGAGCGACCCGCACAACGGGCTCTTCTACCCGGAGAACGTCGTATGCGCGTTCGTGTTCGCCGCCGACCACGGCGTCGAGATCACGAACAACAGCTACTACGTCGACCCGTGGCTGTACAACTGCATGGACGACCCGGACCAGCGCGCGATCGTCGACGCGGTCAACCGGGCCCAGCTGTACGCCCAGAAGAAGGGCACCCTGCACCTGGCGTCGGCGGGTAACTCCAGCCACGACCTGGACTCGGACGCCATCGTCGACGACACCAGCCCCGACGACTCCACCCCGGTCGAGCGCACCATCGACCCGCACGAGTGCTTCGACGTGCCGACGCAGCTCCCGGGGATCGTCACGGTCAGCGCCACGGGCGTGCAGAACCTCAAGTCGTACTACTCCTCGTACGGCGAGGGCGTCGTCGACGTCGCGGCGCCGGGCGGCGACCGGCTCTACCAGATCCCGGACACGCCGTCGCAGAACGGCCGCATCCTGTCGACCATGCCGAACAACCAGTACGGCTTCCTGCAGGGCACCTCGATGGCCTCGCCGCACGCCGCGGGCGTCGCCGCGCTGCTGAAGTCGAAGCATCCCTGGGCGAGCCCGGCGCAGCTGCAGTGGCTGCTCAAGGCGCAGGCGGACAAGACGGCCTGCCCCGAGTCGTACGACCAGAACGGTGACGGCACGCAGGACGCGGTGTGCGAGGGCGGCGCCCGCGTCAACGGTTTCTACGGACACGGCATCGTCGACGCGCTGCGCGCGGTCAAGTAGTCGCTCAGGCCGCGGGGCGGGCGGGGCCCCCGCCCCGCCCCCCCCCCCCAAAAACACCCCCCCCGGGCGCACGGAACCCCCCCCCCCCCCCACGAAAAAGAGTACA
>NZ_JBHWJQ010000041.1:36668-79030 GCF_042731435.1 Streptomyces sp. NPDC059861
TTACTGCTACATCTATATTCTTGCGCGCCTCCTCAGTAATATGCGCCCGTGCGCGCGGGGGCGGCCGGGCCCCCCCCCCCCCCCCCCCGCTCCAAGAACCTCCCGCACGGTCCGCTCGTACCGCCCGCAGCCACGAACGAACTGGAGACATCCCCACCATGACAGTGCCTCACCCCCGCTACCGCCGTGCCCTGGTGATCCCGGTCGGAATGGCCATGGCGACCTCTCTGGCCTTCCTGCCGGGCGCCACCGCGTCCGCGGCGCCGGCCCCCGCGCCGGTCACCGCCGACGCCACCTCGCTCAGCTACGTCGTCAACGTCCGCCCCGGGAGCGACTCGGGGCAGGTGAAGAAGGCGATCGCCGAGGCCGGCGGCACGATCGTCATGTCGTACCAGCAGATCGGCGTGATCGTGGTGCACTCGGCGAACGCCGACTTCGCCCGGACGATCAGGAAGGCGCGGGGCGTGCAGTCGGCCGGCTCCACACGGACGGCGCCGCTGCCCGCGCAGTCGACCACCGACGTCGGCACGCCGAAGGTGCTCACGGCCGACGACCTGGCGGACGTGGACGCCGTCGAGGGCCAGGACCCGCTCCAGCCGCTGCAGTGGGACCTGCCTGCGATCAAGGCGGACAAGGCGCACGAGAAGTCACTCGGAAGCGACCGGGTGACCGTCGCCGTGATCGACACCGGTGTGGACGACACCCATCCGGACATCGCGCCGAACTTCGATCGCAAGGCGTCCGTCAACTGCGTCACCGGCAAACCGGACACCACCGACGGCGCCTGGCGGCCCAGCGCGGCGGAGAGCCCGCACGGCACGCACGTGGCCGGCGAGATCGCGGCCGCCAAGAACGGCGTCGGCATGACGGGCGTGGCGCCGGGCGTGAAGGTGTCCGGCATCAAGGTGTCCACCACCGCCGGGTACTTCTACACCGAGGCCGTCGTCTGCGGCTTCGTCTGGGCCGCCGAGCACGGCGTGGACGTGACGAACAACAGCTATTACACCGACCCGTGGTACTTCAACTGCAAGAACGACCCGGACCAGAAGGCGCTCGTGGAGGCCATCACCCGGGCGTCGAAGTACGCGGAGAAGAAGGGCGCCGTCAACGTCGCCGCGGCCGGCAACGAGAACTACGACCTCGCGGCCGACGAGATCACCGACCCGGTCTCCCCCAACGACTCCACGCCCACCGAGCGGGTGATCGACCCGTCGGAGTGCTACGACATACCGACCCAGCTGCCGGGCATCGTGACCGTCGCGTCGACCGGCGCGAAGGGCCTGAAGTCGTCGTTCTCCAACCACGGTCTGGGCGTCATCGACATCGCCGCGCCCGGCGGCGACTCGACCGCCTACCAGACGCCGGCCCCGCCCGCGACCAGCGGCCTGATCCTGGGCACGCTGCCCGGCGGCAGGTGGGGCTACATGGCCGGTACGTCGATGGCCTCGCCGCACGTCGCGGGCGTCGCCGCCCTGATCAAGTCGACGCACCCGTACGCCCCGCCGGCGCTGGTGAAGGCGCTGCTGTACGCCGAGGCGGACGGCACGGCGTGCACGGACCCGTACGACATCGACGGCGACGGCAAGGTCGACGCGGTGTGCGAGGGGCCGAAGAACTACAACGGCTTCTACGGCTGGGGCACCGCGGACGCGCTGGACGCGGTGAGCAAGTAGGGCTCGAGCCGCGGGCGTCCGCACGGCGCCCGCGACAGCCGGCCGGGCGCCGGACGGGTCACCCCTCCGGCCCGGCCGCCGTTCGTTGCAGGTCCGCGGTGTGCGTCGCCGCCGTCGGCGGCCGCCCTCCGCCGAGCGTGCCCCAGGTCAGCAGGAACTGCGCGGCGAGGTACGTGAGCATGATCCAGAAGTCCGGCCCGGGCAGCTGCGGCCACTTCGCGATGCCGGTGGCGATGAGCGTGTCGGAGAGCATGAACAGCGCGCCGCCGAGCCCGGCGACGAGACCCAGCCGGGTGAGGGCGCCGTAGGCCATGGCGGTGAGCAGCGCGCTGTAGGCGGCCACGGGCACGCGCAGGTCGGCCGGCAGGCCGGGCCGGAGCAGGGCGACGGTGCCGGTGAGGACGACGGCGTAGCCGAGGGCGACAAGGCCCGCCCGCGCGCGTGGGGCGGTGTCCGGCCGGCCGTGCGCCCTGAAGAGGGCGAGATAGCACACGTGTCCCAGGGCGAAAAGGCCCATGCCTGCCAGGAAGGCGGGCTCGGCGTCCGACAGGAGCAGCACGTCCCCGCCCCAGCCGCACAGCAGGGCGGCGACGAGCAGCCGGGGCGCGCCGCTCAGGTGGGCCCAGAGGGCGAGCAGGGGCATCAGAAGCGGCTTGGCGACGGTGTGCCCGGGCTCGAAGCCGACGGCGAGCGAGACGAGGTCGACGGCGGCGGCGACGCCGAAGGCGGCGAGCAGGGCGGTGGCCGGGACGGGGACGGCGCGACGGAGGGTGGAAACGCTCACGCGGCCGCGCCCTCCCCGGCCGGGTCCGCTGCCGGGGAGGGCGCCGTGGGTGCCGGAGCCGGCTGCCAGCCCGGGCCGCGGAACAGCCGTCCGGCGCGCTCGCCCCAACTGCGTGCCGCCCTCAGGTCCCTGGCGATGGCGGCGTACTCGTGGGTGGCGACCTTCAGCGGGTTGTACGTGCCGATGTTCTTGGTCAGCCCGTACACCGGTCGTTCGGTCTCGGCGGCGAAGGAGCCGAAGAGACGGTCCCAGACGATGAGGATCCCGCCGAAGTTGCGGTCGAGGTAGCCGCCCTGGGAGGCGTGGTGCACCCGGTGGTGGGACGGCGTGTTGAGCGCGAACTCGAACCAGCGGGGCATTCTGTCGATCCGCTCGGTGTGGATCCAGAACTGGTAGACGAGGTTCGCGGACGAGCAGAAGGCCAGTGCGGCCGGATGCACACCAAGAAGGATCAAGGGGACGTAGAACGGCCATCCGGTCAAAGACGTCCACGGCTGGCGCAGCGCGGTCGTCAGGTTGAACTTCTCGCTCGAGTGGTGCACCACGTGACAGGCCCACAGGATGCGGATGACGTGGTGGCCGCGGTGCGACCAGTAGTAGAAGAAGTCCTGCGCGAACAGCATCAGCACGACGGTCCACCACAGCACGGGCACCCGAAGCGGCGTCAGCTCGTAGAGGGCCGTGTAGATGGCGACGACCGGAATCTTCCAGAGCAGATCGAAGAAGAGACTGCCGAGTCCCATGGTGACGCTCGTGGCCGCGTCCTTGGTCTCGTAGCCGGCCGCGTCCTCGTCGGGATGGAGGCGGACGCTGATCATCTCGATGACGGCGAGCAGCACGAAGGCCGGTATCGACCAGATCACGACATCGGGGAGGTTCGGCATGGGTGCACCGTAGGACCCCTGGTCGGCCACGGCTAGGGGTTGTTACCGACAAGTATTACCAGCGGTACGCGCTTCTCTGCCGGCGATTCCCGCCCACGGCGTGCGCCTGACCGGCCGTCACACCCGCGCACGTACGCCTCTCGAACAGGCGGCTGGACCAGGGGACCTGACGGACAGCGATGTCAGTCGGGGCCCGTATCCTCAGTGACCATGCTCGAAGACCGTGCGACCGCAGCGTCCTCCCCGACAGTCTGGCCGACCGCGTATCCCCAGGGGTACGCGGTCGTTGACGTGGAGACCACCGGCCTGGCCCGGGACGACCGGATAATCTCCGCGGCCGTCTACCGGCTGGACGGGCGCGGCGAGGTCGAGGACCACTGGTACACGACGGTCAACCCGGAGCGGGACCCGGGCCCCGTGTGGATCCACGGCCTGACGAGCGAGGCGCTCGAAGGGGCGCCGCTCTTCGGGGACGTCGCCGAGGAGTTCGCGACCCGGCTGGAGGGCCGGGTGCTCGTCGCGCACAACGCCGTGTTCGACTGGCAGATGATCGCCCGCGAGTACGCGCGCGTGCGGCGCGAGGCTCCGGTGCGTCAGCGGCTGTGCACCATCGCCCTGTCCAAGGCGCTGGAGCTTCCGCTGCCCAACCACAAGCTGGCGTCGCTGGCCGCGCACTTCGGCATCGTGCAGCAGCGGGCGCACCACGCGCTGGACGACGCGCGCGTGCTGGCGGAGGCGTTCCGGCCGAGCCTGCGGGCCGCGGCGGAGGGCGGCGTACGGCTGCCGCTGCACGAGTGCCGGCCGCTGACGGAGTGGGCCGAGCAGCCCACGGCGCGCATCGGGCAGCAGGCGGGCGGGCACGGCGGATACCGGCCCGGCGGTTGGCGCCCGTCCCGCAGGCGGCCCGCCTGCCCGTACCCCAACCCGGGGCGGTACGAGGAGGGCAAGCGCCTCAAGCAGGGCATGCGGATCGCCTTCTCCGGGGACACCTCGATCGATCGCGAGCTGCTGGAGGACCGCGCCGTCGAGGCCGGGCTGCATGTCGCCACGAGCCTGTCCCGGCTGACCAGCCTGCTCGTCACCAACGACCCGGACTCGGGCACGTCGAAGGTCGTCAAGGCCCTGCAGTACGGCACGCCGGTGGTCGACGAGGCGGCATTCGGTCAGCTCCTCGGGGACGTGGAAGCAGCGTCCGAGGGGTGACCGTACGGACGGGTGATTGGTGCGCGACTCGCCCGGCGCCCGCTCGCCCGCGCCCCGGGGACGGCTCACCCTGTGGCGCATGGCGAATTGCGAAGTTTGCGGCAACAGCTACGGAATGACCTTCGAGGTCCACGCGCAGGGCGCGGTGCACGTCTTCGACTGCTTCGCCTGCGCGATCCACCGCATGGCGCCCATCTGCGAGCACTGCCGGGTCCAGATCATCGGCCAGGGCGTCGAGGTCGAGGGCCACTGGTACTGCGGTGCCCACTGCGCCCGCGCGGAGGGGAGGGTGGGCATCGTCGACCGCGTCTGAGCCCCGGGGAGTCCTCCCCCACCCCCACGCACCGCACCCCACGGCCCGAGATGTACGGTCGTGGGGTGTACCGCTTCCTGTTGTCCCGGCAGTGGGTGATCCTCACCCTTGTCGCCCTCGCTCTCATCCCGACGATGATCGAGCTGGGCTTCTGGCAGCTGCACCGGCACGAGCGCAGGGTCGCGCTGAACGCCGTGATCGCCGATTCGCTGGCCGCCGCACCGGTCCCCGTCGAGTCGCTGACCGCGCCCGGAGCCGAGATCAGGGACGCCGACCTCTACCGGCGCGTGACCGCGCAGGGGCATTTCGACACCGCGCACGAGGTCGTCGTACGCCGCCGCACGAACGCGGACGACGAGGTCGGCTATCACGTGCTCACCCCCTTCGTCCTCGACGACGGCAAGGTGCTGCTCGTCAACCGCGGCTGGGTGCCCTCGGGCGGGCTGAGCCAGACCGCGTTCCCGAAGCTCCCCGCGCCCCCGCAGGGTGAGACCACGGTCACCGGGCGGCTGATGCCCGACCAGACCACCGCCGAGAGCGGCATCAAGAACGTCCAGGGCCTGCCCGACCGCCAGATCATGCTGATCGACAGCGCGCAGGAGGCCGAGCGCCTCGGCAAGCAGGTCCTCGGCGGTTACGTCGAACTGACCGCGCCCGAGCCGAAGGGCGACACACCCGAGCTGATCCCCGCCCCGGACCACGACAGCATCGGCAACCACATGGCGTACGCCATCCAGTGGTGGCTGTTCTCGGCGGGCGTCCCCGTCGGCTGGGTGATCCTGGCCCGCCGCGAGGCCCGGGACCGCGCGCAGGAGGCGGCGAAGGAGCAGCAGGAGGAGACCGCGCCCGCGCCGGTGTAGCCCCCGTCCGCGCGGCCCTCGCCCACCGGACCGGATTGCTCCGCCGGTCCCCCGGGAACCCGCACTCCGTGCACCCGCTCACCAGGAACTCCGCCGAGGACCACGCCGGCAGCCGCATCGAGGACTACGCCCTGATCGGCGACGAGCAGACCGCCGCGCTCATCGGCAGGGACGGCTCCGTCGACTGGCTGTGCCTGCCCCGCTTCGACTCCGCCGCCTGCTTCGCCAGGCTGCTCGGCGACGAGGACAACGGCCACTGGCGAATCGCCCCCAAGGCCGGCGACGACGCCGACGGCGGCGACGCCACCCCGCCCACCTGCACGCGCCGCGCGTACCGCCCCGGCACCCTGGTCCTGGACACCGAGTGGGACACCCCGGAGGGCTCGATCCGCGTCACCGACCTGATGCCGCAGCGCGACCGCGCACCCGACGTCGTCCGGATCGTGGAGGGGCTCAGCGGTCGCGTGACCGTCCGCAGCACGCTCCGGCTGCGCTTCGACTACGGCTCCATCGTGCCGTGGATGCGCCGTTCCGACGGACACCGGGTGGCCGTCGCGGGCCCGGACTCGGCCTGGCTGCGCAGCGAGCCGCCGGTGCCGACCTGGGGCGAGGACTTCGGCACGCACTCGGAGTTCACCATCGGCGAGGGCGAGAAGGTCGCGTTCGTGCTCACCTGGCACCCCTCCCACGAGCCGCGCCCGCCCCTCGTCGACCCGTACGAGTCGCTGCGCCACAGCGTCGCGGACTGGCAGGCCTGGTCGGCCCGCTGCCGCTACCGGGGCCCGCACCGGGACACCGTGCTCCGCTCGCTGATCACCCTGAAGGCCCTCACCTACGCCCCGACCGGCGGCGTCGTCGCCGCCCCCACCACCTCCCTTCCGGAGGAACTCGGCGGCGTGCGCAACTGGGACTACCGCTACTGCTGGCTGCGCGACGCCACCCTCACCCTGGGCGCGCTGCTGGCGGCCGGCTACCACGAGGAGGCGGAGGCCTGGCGCGACTGGCTGGTGCGCGCGGTCGCGGGCGCCCCGGCGGACATGCAGATCATGTACGGGCTGGCCGGCGAGCGGCGGCTGCCCGAGGCCGAGCTGCCGTGGCTGGCCGGGTTCGCCGGTTCCGCTCCGGTCCGGATCGGCAACGACGCCGTACTGCAGTTGCAGCTGGACGTGTACGGGCAGGTGATGGACTCGCTGTCGCTGGCGCGGATCTCGGGGATGGCCGTAAGGCCGCACATGTGGCAACTGGAGTGCGCCCTGATGGAGTTCCTGCGGACCGCGTGGCGGCAGCCGGACGAGGGACTGTGGGAGGTGCGCGGCGGCCGCCGGCATTTCGTGCACTCCAAGGTGATGGTGTGGGTGGCCGCCGACCGCGCGGTGCGCACCATGGAGCGCGATCCGGAGCTGAAGGGCGATCTGGAGGGCTGGCGGGAGTTCCGCGAGGAGGTGCACCGGGAGGTGTGCGAGCGGGGCTACGACCCGGAACGCAACACCTTCACGCAGTACTACGGCTCCCGCGAACTGGACGCCGCCACGCTGCTCATCCCGCGGGTGGGCTTCCTGCCGGCTGACGACCCGCGGGTGAGGGGCACCATCGAGGCGGTCCGCGCCGAGCTCTGCCAGGGCGGCTTCCTGCACCGCTACAGCGCCGAACGTACCGCCGTCGACGGGCTGCCCGGTGGTGAGGGCACCTTCCTGGTGTGCTCGTTCTGGCTCGCGGACGCGCTGCACATGACGGGACGCACGCAGGAGGCCCGCGAGTTGTTCGAGCAGCTCGTGGGGCTGACGAACGACGTGGGGCTGCTGGCCGAGGAGTACGACCCCGTGGCCGGCCGCCAGCTCGGCAACTTCCCGCAGGCGTTCAGCCACATCGGTCTGGTGAACACGGCCCTCGCCCTGTTCGGGGACGAGGAGGCAGGATAGGTCGCATGGATCTTGGACTGAAGGACCGGGTGTACGTCGTCACCGGGGCCACCCGCGGGCTGGGCAACGCCTCCGCACGCGAGCTGGTGGCCGAGGGTGCGAAAGTCGTCGTCACGGGACGGGACGGGAAGCGTGTCGCCGACGCGGCGGCCGAGCTCGGACCGAACGCGCACGGCGTGGCCGTGGACAACGCCGATCCGGAGGCGGCGGCCCGGCTGATCGCCGCGGCGCGGGAGCGGTTCGGCCGGTTCGACGGGGTTCTCGTCAGCGTGGGCGGTCCGCCCGCGGGGTTCGTCGCCGACGTCACCGACGAGCAGTGGCAGGCCGCTTTCGAGTCGGTGTTCCTGGGGGCGGTGCGGCTGGCCCGTGCGGCGGCCGCGGAACTGGAGGCCGGCGGTGTCATCGGGTTCGTGCTGTCGGGGTCGGTGTACGAGCCGATCCCGGCGCTGACGATCTCGAACGGTCTGCGGCCGGGGCTGGCCGGGTTCGCCAAGTCGCTGGCGGAGGAGCTGGGTCCGCGGGGCGTGCGGGTGGTGGGCGTGCTGCCGGGGCGGATCGACACGGACCGGGTGCGGGAGCTGGATTCCCTGTCGGCGGATCCGGAGGCCACCCGGGCGGCCACGGAATCGCGGATTCCGCTGCGGCGGTACGGGACGCCGCAGGAGTTCGGGCGGACGGCGGCCTTCCTGCTGTCGCCGGCCGCGTCCTACGTGACCGGGGTCATGGTGCCCGTGGACGGCGGGGCCAGGCACGGCTTCTGAGGCCGTCAACTCACCCTTTCCGCACGGTGCCTGACGCCCCTCAGCCGTACCTTCGCCGGCAGCGACGCCAGTCCCGCCGAGTTGCGGGCGTGGCTGAGCGCACGGGTCGTCAGGTGGTTCAGCGCCTCCCCCGGGTCCACGTCGGGTTCCAGCAGGAGCCTGGCGCGGGCCTCGGGGGCGGTGCGACGGCCCCTGAGGCGGACCTGGGCGCGGGCCACGCCGTCCATGGCGCTCGCCTCGGCGGCGAGTACGTCCTCCAGGGCCCGGCCCCGCAGCAGCGCGCCCTCCCCGTCGCCGGTGTCGACCAGCACCTCGGCGAGCCGGCGCCGGCGCACCACCGCGACCAGCCACCACAGGGCGAGCAGGAACAGCGCCGCGAGCGCCGCGACGACGGCCGGCCACCACCAGCCCGCGTCCCGCCACCGGGTCCGCTCGGCGTCGGCCAGCAGTACGTCGTCGCGTCCGGCGTGGATCCACCAGGACGGCGCCTCCACCCCGAGCCCGACGGCCAGCACCGCCCCGCCCAGCGCGAGCAGCACGAGCCCCGCGACGCCGAGCAGTACCCGGTTGACGGTCCTGAGCACCGCGCTCACCCCTTCCGGCCGGGTCGGCGGACGTGCACCGACAGCGCGGGGCTGCGGGACAGGCCCAGCGCCCGGATCGCGTCGGCGAGCACGTCGTCCAGGTCGGCGCGTACGTCGTCGAGTTCACGGAAGTGCGACACCGCGCGGACGTCGGCTCGCCTGCGCCCCATCCGCACCCGCGCCGACTGCACCCCGGACACCTCCATGGCCCGGTCGCGCAGCACGGTCGCGGCGGCGCTCCGGTCCAGTCCGGCACGGACGTCGGGGTGCGTGCGCCGCATGGGCAGCACGGCACGCAGGCCGGGCGTCGCGGCGAGCACGATCAGCCAGAGGCCGAGGGCGGCGGCGACGCCCGCGCCGACCAGGACCCAGACGTCGTCGAGGGGGCGTGCGGCGAGTTGCCGGGCCAGTTCGCGGCGCCAGAACATGGCCTGCCGGCCTGCGCGAACGGCGGCGATGTCGTAGAGGAAGAGGCCCGAAAGGACCAGGAGCAGGGTGGCGGCGACGGCCGCGGGGACGCGGCGGGCCGACCAGAAGCGGTGCGTCCTGCCGTCCTCGCCGTCGGCGCCGGGCCGGGGTTCGTAGGCGGCGGCCGACGCGGACTGGCCCAGCGCCGGTTCGGCCTTCTCGATCACCGGCAGTCTCTGTGTGGTGCCCTCGGAGCCCTGGGGCTCGCTCATCGGGTCCTCCCCTGCGCCGCCGTCGCCGCCAGATGCAGCCGCTCCACCTGGACCGCGACCTCCGGAACCGCCATTCCCACCAACGCGCCTACCCGCTCGACCACATGACAACGCACCTGAGCACAGCGGGAACCGATGTCGGTGGGGTAGTCCAGTTCGAGATGGATGCGGACCCGGGCGGTGTCGACGGGCGTTCCCGCTGGTCCGGCGGGGTGGGGAGCCTGAGGGCGGACCACGACCGTCGCCTGTGGACGGGCCGCCGACCGCGGCAGCGGTCCGAGCGCCTCGCGGGCGGCCTGGGCGGCGATCCCAGCGACCACCCGGTCGGCGATCGTGGTCCGGCCGCGCTCGCCCGCCGGGATGACGGCACCCGTCCCGCGGGGTTCGTCCGGCTCGCCGCTCACGGGTGTCACCGCCGCCGGTCGCGGGCGCGGAAGAAGTCGCCGACTTCCAGATCCCCTTCCAGGAACCGGCCGACGACGAACCCGACGGCGCCGAGCGCCGCCACCAGTACGAACGCGCCGAACCCACCGAAGTATCCGGCGAAGCCCAGCGCCATTCCGGCGATCATGCCGACCACGGCCCTGCTCATCGTTCGCTCCTCAGCTCGTAGCCGTGCGGGTCGTTCGGTCCCGTAGAGATGCATCCCATGCCATTGTGGTGCATTACGGACTTCGGATGACGATACGTCACTGGATCCGGGGCTCCGGCTCCTCTTCCTCCTCGTCCGGCAGCTTGACGTCGCTCACCGCGATGTTGACCTCGACGACCTCCAGGCCCGTCATCCGCTCCACGGCCGCGACCACGTTCTCCCGGACGGACCGCGCGACGTCCGCGATGGACACCCCGTAGTCGACGACGATCTCCAGGTCGAGCGCGGTCTGCACCTCGCCGACCTCGGCCTTCACGCCGCGCGTCACGGACTTCGACCCGCCGGGCACCCGGTCCCGCACGGCCCCGAAGGTGCGGCTCAGCCCACTGCCCATGGCGTGGACGCCCACGACGTCCCGGGCGGCCAGCCCGGCGATCTTCTCCACGACACCGTCGGCGATGGTGGTCCTGCCGCGGGTCCCGGGATCCCCGCCGCCCCGCCTGGCGGGCTGGCGGGTCTGCACCGTCGACTCGATCTCGCCCTCGGAGGTCTGCGTTCGGTCCCGGTCCATGTCGGTCATCGCCGTGCGTCCTTCCGTAGTCCTGCGACCACCGTAAGTGAGGCTGCGCGGTCCCGCGCCGGGAATGCGGCAGGCTGGAGCAATGACGGCGGACCGATGGACGCAGGCAGTACGACAGCAGCTGAACCTCGGCAGACTGCTCCCGCTGGGCGGTCCGCGCGACGGTGCGTGGATCACGGAGGACGCGGCCGGGACGGTGCTGCGGCACGCGGCGGGCGCGGTGCCGGGCGTGCGGCTGGGAACGCTGCGGCTCACGCATGCCGACCCCGACGCCCCGCACGCGGCCGCCGTGCCCCCGCCGCCGAGCGCCCTGCCACCCGGTCCGCTCCGGGTGACGGCCGACTTCGCGGCCACGGCCGCCGAGCCGCTGCCGACGACGGCCGTCCGGTTGCGCACGGCGCTGTCGGCCGCGGCGGCGGAGCGGCTCGGACTGACGGTGGCGGAGGTCGACCTGCGGGTGACGGCCCTGCTGGACGAGGAGAGCGAACCCGACGCCGTCCCACCGCCGGAGCCGCCTCCGGCGCGGCAGCCCGCGGACGGCGAGGCCGCCGCCGTGGCCGCCGCGGCTCTGGCGGTGCCGGGCGTGTCCCACCTGACCGGCGTGCTGGGCGGGTCGGGCCGGGCGGTGCACATCGGCTCGGACCCGGTCGAGGCCGCGCTGCCGCGCCGGCACGTCCGGGTGGAACTGGCCGTCGACGCGGATCACCGGGCCGTGGAGGTGGCCCGGAAGGTCCGCACGAGGGTGGGTATCGCGCTACAGGATCACCCGACGGTGGCCGTGCTGATCACGGCGGTCGCGCTCGGCTGAGGGCGTCACTCGCCGAGGCCCGCGAGGTCGCGCAACCTCCGCGCCTGCGCCGCGCGTTCGGCGACGCGCTGCTCCTCGTAGCTCCGCTCGCCCGCGCCCCGCAGCAGCGCCTTGGTCTCGATCACGGCGTCGCGCGGCGCGGCGAGGAGCGCCGCCGCCAGGTCGCGGACGGCGCCGTCGAGCTCCGCGGAGGGCACGGCGACGTTCGCCAGGCCGCTCTGCACGGCCTCGTCCGCCTGCACGGAGCGCCCCGTGACGCAGATTTCGAGCGCGCGGGCCTGGCCGACGAGCCCGACCAGCGGATGCGTGCCGGTCAGGTCCGGGACCAGGCCCAGGCTGGTCTCGCGCATCGCGAACTGCACGTCGTCGGCGACGACGCGCAGGTCACAGGCGAGGGCGAGCTGGAATCCCGCGCCGATGGCATGCCCCTGCACCGCGGCGACGGAGACGATGTCGCTGCGCCGCCACCAGGTGAACGCCTCTTGGTACTCGGCGATGGTCGCGTCCAACTCCGCGTCGTCGCCGCGCGCGAGGTCGATGAAGGACGGCTCGCCGTCGAAGCCCTCGGGAGTGAAGGCCTGCCGGTCGAGGCCCGCCGAGAAGGACTTGCCCTCGGCGCGCAGCACGACCACGCGGACGGTGCCCGGCAGCAGCCGACCGGCCTCGGCCAACGCCCGCCACAGAGCGGGGCTCTGCGCGTTGCGCTTGGCCGGGTTGGTCAACGTCACCGTGGCGATCGCGTCGTCGACGGTGAGCCGTACGCCGTCCTTGTCGAGTACCGGGTCGAACGAAGCCATGGGGCGCCTCCGATGGGTGCGGTCATCGTGAGTGCCGTACCGAGGCACTCGTAAGTGACTGCACAGTAACCACCCGGCCGATCAGCGGACCGACCGGGTGGCCACCATCGAAGTCGAGGGGAACGCCCGGGCGTCAGGCCGAAGCGGCCTTCTTACCCCGCGTCGCCCCGCCACGCCCACGGAGCGTGACGCCCGACTCGCTGAGCATGCGGTGCACAAAGCCATACGAGCGGCCGGTCTCCTCGGCCAATGCCCGGATGCTCGCACCGGCGTCGTACTTCTTCTTCAGGTCTGCCGCGAGCTTGTCGCGCGCGGCGCCGGTCACCCGGCTGCCCTTCTTCAGAGTCTCGGCCACCCGTGCCTCCTCATGGGAAGTGCGCTCTGGTCCCCTCATGATCACCCCTCCGGGCCTTCATGGCCACCCATTCGGCAAGGTCCGTGGGTGAGGGTTGTGACGACAGGAGCACATCCCCACAAGAGGAATCTCTGGTTCCGCCGCGTGGCACGCATACGGCCGAACGGGTTGTTCCATGAAGTGCCAGGTCAGGCCATGGCGCCACCGAGGCCTTGTCGACAAAGGGATGTGGCGGGAAATGGGTGTAGGACACACCGGGGTACGAGGAGATCTCACACAGATGATGGATCACGGCTAGGCCGAATGATCCATAGGCAGTGGATCAACCATTCGATCAAGCGGAACTGACCGATCGGTCGAGCGACCGATCGGCAGTCGAGCGGGCGAACGATCGCGCCGCGGGCGATCAGGCGAGGGCGACCAGGTCTGCGTAGTCCGAGCCCCACAGGTCCTCGACGCCGTCCGGCAGCAGGATGATCCGCTCCGGCTGGAGCGCCTCGACGGCGCCCTCGTCGTGGGTGACCAGGACGACCGCGCCCTTGTAGGTGCGCAGCGCGCCGAGGATCTCCTCGCGGCTGGCCGGGTCGAGGTTGTTCGTGGGCTCGTCGAGGAGCAGCACGTTCGCCGACGACACCACGAGGGTCGCGAGGGCGAGCCGGGTCTTCTCGCCGCCGGACAGGACACCGGCCGGCTTGTCGACGTCGTCGCCGGAGAACAGGAAGGAACCCAGCGTCTTGCGGACCTCGACGAGGTCGAGGTCGGGGTTGGCGGAGCGCATGTTCTCCAGGACCGTGCGCTCGGGGTCGAGGGTCTCGTGCTCCTGCGCGTAGTAGCCGAGCTTGAGGCCGTGGCCCTCGATGACCTGGCCGGTGTCGGGCTTCTCGACACCGCCGAGGAGCCGCAGCAGGGTGGTCTTGCCCGCGCCGTTGAGGCCGAGGATGACGACCCGGGAACCCTTGTCGATGGCCAGGTCGACGTCGGTGAAGATCTCCAGCGAGCCGTACGACTTGGACAGTCCCTCGGCGGTGAGCGGCGTCTTGCCGCAGGGCGAGGGCTCGGGGAAGCGGAGCTTGGCGACCTTGTCGGACTGCCGGACGGCCTCCAGGCCGCTGAGCAGCTTGTCCGCGCGGCGCGCCATGTTCTGCGCGGCGACCGTCTTGGTGGCCTTGGCGCGCATCTTGTCGGCCTGCGAGTGCAGCGCGGCGGCCTTCTTCTCGGCGTTCTGCCGCTCGCGCTTGCGGCGCTTCTCGTCGGCCTCGCGCTGCTGCTGGTAGAGCTTCCAGCCCATGTTGTAGACATCGATCTGGGAGCGGTTGGCGTCCAGGTAGAACACCTTGTTGACGACCGTCTCGACCAGGTCGACGTCGTGGGAGATGACGATGAAGCCGCCGCGGTAGGTCTTGAGATAGTCGCGCAGCCAGATGATCGAGTCCGCGTCCAGGTGGTTCGTGGGCTCGTCGAGCAGCAGGGTGTCGGCGTCCGAGAACAGGATCCGGGCCAGCTCGATCCGGCGGCGCTGACCGCCGGAGAGCGTGTGCAGCGGCTGCCCGAGCACCCGGTCGGGCAGGTTCAGCGCGGCGGCGATGGTGGCGGCCTCGGCCTCCGCGGCGTACCCGCCCTTGGTCAGGAACTCCGTCTCCTGACGCTCGTACTGCTTCATCGCCTTGTCGCGGGTGGCGCCCTTGCCGTTGGCGATGCGCTGCTCGTTGTCGCGCATCTTGCGGATCAGTACGTCCAGGCCGCGCGCGGACAGGATGCGGTCGCGGGCGAGCACGTCGAGGTCGCCGGTGCGCGGGTCCTGCGGGAGGTAGCCCACCTCGCCGGAGCGGGTGACGGTGCCGCCGGCAGGCTGGCCCTCACCGGCGAGGACCTTGGTGAGGGTGGTCTTGCCGGCGCCGTTGCGGCCGACCAGGCCGATGCGGTCGCCCTTGGCGACACGGAAGGTGGCGGACTCGATGAGGACGCGGGCACCGGCGCGCAGCTCGATGCCGGAGGCGGAGATCACGGACAGACTCCTGGGCGGGTGGTTGGCGGGACGGGCGGCTGAGGACGTTTCCCGCCGTCTAATGCGCGAGGAGAATGGCCATGGGGCCAGTCTAACGGGGCCGTGCAAGCAATTTTGGCGGGTGCGTCCGTTCCGGCGGCGCAGGCGGGCGGGCGGAGCGCGGCTGCGGGCCCTCGAACCGGTCAGGTTCGTGGAAGTGGTCAAGGTGGCCGGGTCGCCGGCCCGAGGCGTCGTTGGCGAGCGGTGTGCGGTGCGGGGCGATCCGGCCGAGGTCGTCGACGGCGACGAGCTGGGTGGTCCAGGCGGCGCGCGTGCAGGGCTGGGCGACGAGCAGGGCGCCGCCTCGGCGCAGCGCGCGTTCCGGCCGGAAGGCGCAGCCCCTGCGGGCCGGCAGTACCCAGCGCAGGTCGCCGTCGGCGGTGCGGTACGCCGCGATGCGGCCCGGGGTGACGACGGCGAGGATGCCGCGGCCCAGCGGGCGCAGGACGCCCGTTCCGCCGTGTGCCGCGAGCCAGCCGGCGGCGGCCGGGAGCGCGCGGTGCCAGTGGACGGTGGTGCCGTCGGTGTCGGTGACGAGTCCGTCGTCCCAGAGCGTGATCGCCTCCCCGCGCGCGGGGAGCACGGTCAAGGGGCGGGCCCCTTCGCGGGTGTAGCGCCAGCGGACTCCTCCCGTGGCCCGTTCGTACGCCTCGACGGCTCCCCTGCGGATCCGCAGTTCCGCAGGCGGGTGCTGCACGCGCGCGTGCACGGTGAGGCGGTCTCCGTAGGGGGCCGGCCGGGCCTGGTGGGCGACGGCCAGGAGCGGGGCCGTGAGCAGGAGGGCGGCGACGGCTGCCGGGAGGCGGCGGGGCGCGCGCGGCGAGGGCGGGGGTGCGGCGGGTTTCGTGTCCGGGGCGAGGGGATCGGGCGGAGGGAGGCGATCGGTCGGCTTCGCCTCGGCCGGCAGGACGACCACCGGGCTCCCTTCGACAGCCGTGCTCGCGGACAGGCGCAGAGCGTAACGAGGGGTGCCGGGTGCCGCCGGGAGGTGGCGGGGCCGCGGTGGGCACGTCGCCCGTTCGGACGCCCGCCCGGCGCCGGGAGGCCTCAGGCCCGTGAGGATGGCGCGAGGGGGACTGTGCGGCAGAGGGTGGTGCGTTCATGCAGTTCGACGACGACGCCAGGCTGGACACGTCCGAGGTGCAGGACGTCCGCGGCAGCCGGATCCCCGGTGGCAGGGCGACCGTCGGTGGTGGCCTCGCCGGTCTGCTGGCGCTGCTCCTCGGCCTCTTCCTCGGTGTCGGGCCGGACCAGCTGGGCCTGACCGACGGAAGCGCGGAGCCGGTGCCGACCTCGTCCTCGCTCGCGCAGGTGCAGCAGAACTGCCGTACCGGGCAGGACGCGAACACCAAGGACGACTGCCGGACGGTGGCGGTGGTCAACAGCGTGCAGGACTTCTGGGACGAGGAGTTCCAGCGGCGCAGAGGCACCTACTCGCGCTCCCCCACCGTCTTCTTCAGCCAGCGGGTCGGCACCGCGTGCGGCGCCGCGACCTCGGCGGTCGGGCCGTTCTACTGCCCAGGTGACCGGAAGGTCTATCTGGACCTGGGGTTCTTCGACGAGCTGCGGACGAAGTTCGGCTCCAGCGGCGGGCCGTTCGCGCAGGCGTACGTGGTGGCCCACGAGTACGGGCATCACGTGCAGGACCTGATGGGCGCCCTCGGCCGGGCGCAGGACGGCGGGACGGGCGCGAACAGCAACGCGGTGAAGGTGGAGCTGCAGGCGGACTGCTACGCCGGGGTGTGGGCGCACCACGCCACGACGACCCCGGACGAGTCGACCGGGCGGCCGCTGATCACCAGCCTCACCGACTCCGACATCCGTGACGGCCTGGACGCGGCGGCGGCCGTGGGCGACGACCGGATCCAGGAGCGGTTCCAGGGGCGGGTGACGCCGGAGACGTGGACGCACGGGTCGGCGGAGCAGCGCCAGGCGTGGTTCCAGCAGGGGTACAGGACCGGGGACATGGCCCGGTGCAACACCTTCGGCTGAGGCTCGCAGCCGCCGGGGACGCCTCGGTACGGCCCGGCACCGGCCGGCTTCGGTGCGGCCCGCGTCCGGCCGGGGCTTTTGTGCTTTTCGGGCGGCGTTGTCGGTGGCGGATGCCACGATGAACGCACCGGGCGGGTCCTCGTACGGCGACCCCGGCCCCGACGCACAGCCCCGACGCACGAAGGAGTGATCGGCATGGCAGGTACGAGCGGTGGCGGTCCGAGCATCTACCCGACGTTGCTGTACGCGGACGCGAAAGCGGCGATCAAGCAGCTCACGGAGGCCCTCGGCTTCACGGAACTGGCCGTCTACGAGGGCGAGGACGGCACGGTGACGCACGCCGAGCTGGTGCAGGGCAACGGCGGGGTGATGATCGGCTCGAAGGGCCGCGGCGGGCTCTTCGACACGGTGATGAAGGACGCGGGACCGGTCGGGGTGTACGTCGTCGTGGACGACGTCGACGCACACCACCAGCAGGCCGTGGACCACAACGTGGAGATCCTGATGCCCCCGACGGACCAGGACTACGGCTCACGGGACTACATGGCCCGGGACGCCGAGGGCAACGTCTGGAGCTTCGGCACCTACGCGCCCCGCACGGCCGACTGACCGCGCGCGGCCTCAGTTGCCCCCGGTGTGCACCTGGAAGGCCGCGCGGCGCACGGCCTTGGCAAGGGCGGGGTCGGGGTGCGCGGCGGCCAGCGCGACCAGGACCTGCACGGTGCGCGGATGGCCCACGGCACGCACCTCGTCGAGCAGGGCGGGCACGGTCGGCTGCACGGCGGACTCCAGATGCCGCACCAGGAGCGGGGCCTCGCCGTGGTCGGCGACGGCCGCGGCCGTGTCGACCCACAGCCAGGTGGCCTCCTCCCGGGTGAGCACCTCATGGGCGTCCTCGGCATCGGCGCCGTCGTGCTCGGCGAGCCACAACAGGGCGTACGGCCGCAGCGTCGGCTCGTCGAGCACGCCGCGGACGTCGGGCTCGGCGGGTGCGCCGACAACCCGCAGCGCCTCGAAGGCCAGGCCGCGCAGCAGGGCGTCCTCGCCGCGGGCGGCGTCGAGGAGTTCGGTGACGGCGCTGCCGACCGGCCGGGCCGCGAGCCAGGCGCGGTACTCGGCGCGGGCGGCGTTGGGCCGCAGCTGGGCGCAGCCGCGCAGCATGTCCTCGGCGACGGCCTCGATGTTGCCGGCGGGGCTCTGCGCGGCGACGCAGATCTGCTCCAGCTTGACCCAGACCGCCCAGCTGCCCAGGGGGGTGAGAGTGGCCTGCCCGGCGCCGTAGGTGAGGGCGCCGACGGAGGCGAGGGCGTGCAGGGCCCAGTCGAGGAGGGGTGCGAGCTCGGTGTCCTCGGGCCCGGCGTCGACGGTGGCCGCGGTGCCGGGGACCGGGGGGCTCGCGGGTTCGCGCTGGGGGCCGTAGGGGACCTCGCAGCGTTCGGTGCGCAGTTCCGTGACCCGCTGCTGGAGGAGATCGAGGAGCTGTTCGACGGGGACCGGGCCGGCCGAGAGCTGGAGGAAGGAGAGCACCTGCGGCATCGCCGAGACGACCTCGGCGACCGAGGCGGGCTCGTGGTCGGCGGGTTCCGGATGGGCGAGCGACCAGGCGTCGAAGAAGGCGACCCAGCCGCGCAGGACGGCGGTGTCGTCGCGGTCCCAGGCGCGCAGCCGCCAGCCGGGGCGGGCGATGTCACCGTGCACCTCGACGAGCCCGGCGAGGCGGGCGGTGTCCCACTCGGCGCGGATCTGGGCCGCCGTCAGCCCCAGTTCACCGGCCGCCCGTTCGGCGGTCGCGTCGGCGAGTGTGGCCTTGCCGCCGGAGGTCGCGTTGCCTTTGCCCGGGCGCAGGGCGGCGTCGGCCCAGCGGGCGACGCGGGCCGCGCCCGCCAGCCTGGAGCGCGCCATTTTGGCCAGCTCCGCGGGGGCCGGTGTGCCCTCCGGCGGGCGGGGGGCGGGGCGGCGTGAGCGCTGCTGGTTCATCGCTCGGGGGGCGGCGGCCAGGGGTCGCGGGCGGACGAGTCGGAGCCTGGAGTCGCGCGGGATACGGGACGTCACGGGTGCAGTCTTCCGGTTGACGGTCCGAAAACCCAAACGGAATGTCACGTGGGGCGACGGGAGTGGCCAAGGGACGGCCCCGGGGAGGGGGTGCCGGCCGAAATCCGGACAGTGGTACGGCGTTAAACGGAACCGTGGTCCGGGGCTGACGGAGCGGCCGGGCCAGGAGGGGGCGGCGGCGTCACATCATCGGTGTCAGGAAGCGGCGCAGCGCTTCCTCGCAGCCGCTCGGGTCGACGTTCCACATGGCGTTGTGCGGAGCCTGCGGGACGGTGTGGAGGGTGACCAGGTCGGGACGGCGGTCGGCCAGGCGGCGGGAGAAGGCCCAGGGGGCCACCAGGTCGTCCGGGCCGTGGAGGATCAGGGCCGGGACCGTCAGCCGCTCGGGATGGGCGGCCTCGTCGATGCGGTCACCGTACAGACCGGTGCGGCCCTGGGCGGCGCGGACGGCCAGCGGCAGCAGCGGGCTGGGCGTGCGCCGGGCGGCGGCGAGGGCGCGCAGGGTCGCCTCCCAGTTGAGCACCGGGGAGTCCAGGACGAGCCCGCCGACACGGTCCCGGAGCGAGGAGTGCGCGACGGTGCGCAGGGCCATGGTGGCGCCGGTGGACCAGCCGTACAGGACGACGCGTGCGGCGCCGTGGGCCGTGGCGTGGCGGACCGCGGCGTCCAGGTCGCGCCACTCGGTCTCGCCGAGGTGGTTCAGTCCGTCCGGGGAGCGGGGGGCGCCGGGGTCTCCGCGGTAGGCGAGGTCGAGCACCGGGAAGCGCAGGCCGTGCAGGAACGCCATGACATTCATGGGGAGTTCCCGGCCGGCGCCCAGGCCGTGCACCGTGATGATCCAGGTGTCCCGGGCGCCGGGCACGAACCAGGCGGGCAGCGGCCCGAGTTCGCCCGGGATCTCGACGTCGGTGTGGTCCAGGCCGAGGGCGGTGCCGGGGTCGCCGATGTACAGGCTCGGGGTGAGCCGGACCTTGTCGCCGGGCTCCAGGCTGCCGTGCGCGACGCGTTCCAGGCGGCGTACGACGGAGTCGGGCGGGTGCGGGGCGGAGTCCAGGACGGGGCCGACCACCGCGTGGCAGCCGTCGCCCGCCAGACCGTAGCTGCCGGGGCGCAGGGAGGCGAGGGTGCGGGTGAGGGTGACGCGGCCCGCGGCCGTGCCGTGCACGGTGAGCCGGGGTTCGGTGGGCAGGGGCCGGCCGGGCGGCGCCTTCAGCGCGGCGTCACTGGCGAACCGGCCGGCGGCCACGGCTGCGGCCCCGGCCACCGTGATGGCGGTGACGGCAGCGGCCGTCGCTTTGGCAGTGCGCACCCGTCCAGTGTCCTGTCCCGCCCGTCCGGCGGCCAGCGGAACGACGGGACGGGGTGATGCGACGTGGCGCACGGAAAGGGGGCGCTCCGGGTGGTACGGGGCGACCGCCCGTATTCAGGTCAGCCGCGCTGACCGTATCCCCGGAGCCGCTCCCCCGCCTCCTTCAGCTGCTCCCGCGACAGCAGGGACGGCGTCATGCCCGGCACGGCGGACGCCGTCAGCCACAGGCGGCACATCCACTCCAGCTGGGCCGTGCGGTCGTAGGCCTGGGCGAGAGTCGTGCCGTGGGTGACGGTGCCGTGGTTCTGGAGGAGACAGCCGGAGCGGCCGGCCAGCGCGCGGAGCATGTTCTCGGCCAACTCGTCGGTGCCGTACGTCGCGTAGGGGGCGACCCGGACGGGGCCGCCGAGCGCACCGGCCATGTAGTGGATCACCGGGAGTTCGGGGACGAGCGTGGAGACGGCGGTGGCGTGCACGGCGTGGGTGTGGACGACGGCGTGGGCGTCGGTGGTGCGGTAAACGGCGAGGTGCATGGGCAGTTCGCTGGTCGGCACGAGCGTGCCGCGCACCTGGCGCCCGTCGAGGTCGACGGCGGTGACGTCGTCCGGGGTGAGCCGGTCGTAGGGGACGCCCGAAGGGGTGACCAGGACCGTGTCCCCCACACGTACCGAGACGTTGCCGGACGTGCCGACGACCAGACCCTCGGACACGGTCCGGCGCGCCGTGGCCACGAGTTCCTCCCAGGCCCGGGCCTCCTCGTCCGGCACAGCGCCTCCCCGCGTCCCGGCCGCGTCGCGCGCGTCACCGGGGGCGCCCCGCGCATCCCGCTGTTCCCACCGTTGTTCAGCCATGCCGCGATCCTGCCAGGCGGGCCGCCGGCATGTCCCCACCCGCCGTGCGCGGGCGCACTGTAGGGGGGAACCGGCGGATCCGGCAGGGCGCGTAGCACCCTTCGGCCCGTTCTGCTCCCGGTTGGCCGGAGAGCGATCAGCGGTCGGCGACCTTCCCCTACGCTTCCGGGGGATTTGTCACGCACGTCGCGATTTCTCGCACGTCGCCGTTCCGTGGGGAAACATGGCCCGTGACCGCACACCGTCACGCCGCCGCACACCGTCACGCCGCCGCGGACGCGTTCTCGCGGCCACGGCGGTGGCGCTCGCGATCGGGGGGACCGCGCTGGCCGAGGTCCCGGCCGGCGCGGCGGGCAGCCCGAAGGGGCACGACGTCTCGTCGCACCAGCGGGACGTCGACTGGCCGCGCGCCCGGTCGAAGGGAGCGCGGTTCGTCTACGTCAAGGCGACCGAGTCCACCACCTACCGCAATCCGTACTTCGGCCCGCAGTACGACGGCGCCCGCGACGCGGGCCTGGTCCGCGGGGCGTACCACTTCGCCCTGCCGGACCGGTCGGCGGGCAAGGCCCAGGCAGCCCACTTCGTCCGCAACGGCGGCGGCTGGCGGGCGGACGGCTGGACGCTGCCGCCCGCGCTCGACATCGAGTACAACCCGTACGACAAGGGGAAGAGGTGCTACGGCCTGAGCAGGGCGGCGATGGTCGCCTGGGTCCGGGCCTTCAGCGACGAGGTGCGGCGGCTCACCGGCCGGCGTCGGTGATCTACACCACGACGCACTGGTGGAATCTGTGCACGGGCGGCAGCCGCGCCTTCGGCGGCGACCACGCCCTGTGGATCGCACGTCATGACGCGGCGAGCGCGGGCACACTGCCTGCCGGGTGGTCGCTGTGGACCTTCTGGCAGTACGACAACGGCGGCGGACTGCCGGGTGACCAAAATCTCTTCAACGGGTCCATGGCCCAGCTGAGGCGGTTCGCGAAGGGCCTGTAGCCATACGGGGCCCCGGGCCGGCGGCACGGCGTGCGGGCCGACGGCTCCCGGGGTACAACCACCCCCTTCCACGGACACCCGCAAGCCCCTCTCAGTTCACCTTTCGTTCACTTGGGTTACCTACGTTCGTCCAGCCAATGACCTCGAACGATTGCCTGGGTAAATGGAAGGCATCTCGCTGATCCTCGCGATTGTGGTGGTAACCGCTCTCGCGTTCGATTTCACGAACGGTTTCCACGACACCGCGAACGCGATGGCCACCACCATCTCGACAGGTGCCCTCAGACCCAAGATCGCGGTGGCCATGTCCGCCGTCCTCAATCTGGTCGGCGCCTTCCTCTCCGTCGAGGTCGCCAACACGATCTCCAAGGGCCTGGTCGACGAGAGCGGCATCCGTCCCGAGGTCATCTTCGCCGCACTGGTCGGCGCGATCCTGTGGAACCTGCTGACCTGGCTGGTCGGCCTGCCGTCCTCCTCCTCGCACGCCCTGATGGGCGGGCTGATCGGCGCCACCGTCGCCTCGGCCGGTGTGGGTGCCGTCCACGGGGACGTGCTGGTCACCAAGGTGCTGATCCCGGCGATCGCCGCCCCGCTGGTCGCGGGCGTCGCGGCGATGCTCGCGACCCGGCTGACGTACCGCCTCGGCCGGAAGGCCGACGGCAAGGCCTCCGCGAAGGGCTACCGCGCCGGCCAGATCGCCTCCGCGGGCCTGGTCTCGCTGGCGCACGGCACCAACGACGCGCAGAAAACGATGGGCATCATCACCCTCGCCCTGGTCGCGGGCGGCACCCTCGCCCCCGACTCCGACCCGCCCGTGTGGGTCGTCCTCTCCGCGGGCGTCGCCATCGCGCTCGGCACCTACCTCGGCGGCTGGCGCATCATCCGCACCATGGGCAAGGGCCTGACCGACCTTCAGCCGCAGCAGGGCTTCGCCGCGCAGACCAGCGCCGCGACCGTCATCCTCGCCTCCTCCCACCTCGGCTTCTCCCTCTCCACCACGCACTCGGTCTCCGGTGCGGTGATGGGCGCGGGGCTGGGCCGCAAGGGCGGAGTGGTCCGCTGGTCCACCGCCACCCGGATGTTCGTCGCCTGGGGTCTGACCCTGCCGGCCGCCGCGCTGGTCGGCGCGATCGCCGAGTGGGTGACGGGCTTCGGCCCCTGGGGCACCGCCCTGGTCGCCGTCTTCCTGATCGGCTCGAGCGCCGCGATCTGGAAGATCTCCCGCCGGGAGGTCGTGGACCACACGAACGTCAACGACGCGGCCGGGGAACCGGCCGGTGTGGTGACGACGGCGATGGCCGCGGTGACGCCGCCGCCGGCCGGCACTCCCGCGGACGACCTCACCGCCACGTTCCCCAGGCAGTCGTCGGCCTCGGAGCCGACCCCCTCGCAAGCCGGCGTCTGAGCACCCTTTTACCGAAGGAAGCAGCACAAGCATGAAGATCGACTGGGCGGCCTTGGGCTCCGTCTTCGGCGTCAGCCTCGTGGTCACGGTGGCTCTGGTGGGCCTGTTCACCCTCGGTGTCACCGGGCTGTCGCGGCGCGAACGGGCGGTGGCGCAGGGGGAGTCGGCGACGCTGGCGGTGACCGGCGCGTATGCCGCGTTCGCGGCGTGCGCGGCGGCCGTGGGATACGGGATCTATCTGATCGTGGCCTGACGGCACTCGCCCGATCGCCGGACGACGGTGTCCAACCGGCCGCGGCCTGACGGCCGTCGGTGATTTCTCGCGCCCTGCGCGGTGCCCTCGACGGGGGCCCGGGCAGGGCGCTTCGTCGTATGCCGGCGAGGGCGGGCGCGGCGGGCGGGAGACCGGTGCCGCCCGTGCCGTGTGGGCCTCAGCACAATTGCCCCGTCGCAGGTCAACGGCCAGTTGACGGCCGTTCCGGCCCCGTGGTGGACTTCCGGGGCCATGTACGGCGGCAGGAGAGGAAGCCCGGTGCGAATCCGGCGCGGTCCCGCCACTGTGACCGGGGAGGAAACTCCCCGGGAGCCAGGAACTCTCACCGCCGGTCTCGTCGAACCAGGGCGTGGACACCCTGAGTGAGGACATATCGCGATGCCCGGCCGCTCATCGAGGTCCCGTACCAGGTCTCTGCCCGCCCGCACGGCCGGCTGAGCCGGTGCGTGCCGATCGCGTCTTCGCGTACGGCGCCGCCGCCGGCCTCCTCGGCGACCTCCTCCTCGGCGATCCCCGCCGCGGGCATCCGGTCGCCGCGTTCGGGCGGGCCGCCGGTGCCGTGGAACGGGTGCTGTGGCGGGACCACCGCGGGTGGGGCGCGCTGCACGCCGCCGTGTGCGCCGGTGGCGCCGTCGCGCTGGGCGCCGCGGCCCACCGGGTCGTACGGTCCTCCCCCACCGCCTCCGTCGCGCTGACCGGCGTCGCCACCTGGGCCGTTGTCGGCGGGACCTCGCTCGGGCGGGAGGCCCGGGCCGTCGGGAGCGCCCTGGAGGCGGGGGACGTCGAGGCGGCGCGGGCGCGGCTGCCGCATCTGTGCGGCCGGGACCCGCAGACGCTGGACGCGCCGGGGATCGCGCGGGCGGTGGTGGAGTCCGTCGCGGAGAACACGTCCGACGCGGTGGTGGGTGCGCTGGTGTGGGGGGCCGTGGGCGGGGTCCCGGGGCTGCTCGGGTTCCGCGCCGTGAACACGCTGGACGCGATGGTGGGGCACAAGTCGCCGCGCCACCGCCGCTACGGGTGGGCCTCCGCACGGCTGGACGATCTCGCCGGATGGCCGGGCGCCCGGCTGACCGCCTCGCTCGCCGTGCTGGCGGGCGGTGACCCGCGAGGTGCCGTACGGGCCTGGCGGCGTGACGCGGCGAAGCATCCGAGTCCCAACGCCGGGCCCGTGGAGGCGTCGTTCGCCGGGGCGTTGGGAGTGCGGCTCGGGGGGACGTTGTCGTATGCGGGCCGGGTCGAGCACCGGCCCGTGCTGAACGGTGGGGGGCGTGCGGTGGAAGTCGGCGACATCGAGCGGGCCGTCCGGTTGTCCCGGCGGGTGGGCTGGCTGGCCCTGGGGGCCGGTGCGGCGGGGGCGTGGCTGCGGGGACGGCTGTCGAGGAGGTGCGCATGACCGGTCGTGGGCTGCTGGTCGCCGGTACCACCTCCGACGCCGGCAAGAGCGTCGTCACCGCCGGGATCTGCCGGTGGCTCGTGCGTCAGGGCGTCAAGGTGGCGCCCTTCAAGGCGCAGAACATGTCGCTCAATTCGTTCGTCACCCGCGAGGGCGCCGAGATCGGGCGGGCGCAGGCCATGCAGGCGCAGGCGTGCCGGGTGGAGCCGACCGCGCTGATGAATCCCGTGCTGCTCAAGCCGGGCGGGGAGAGCAGCAGCCAGGTCGTGCTGCTCGGCAGGCCCATCGGGGAGATGAGCGCGCGGGGCTACCACGGCGGGCGGCAGCAGGCGTTGCTGGGGACCGTGCTCGACTGTCTCGCCGAGTTGCGGGGCACGTATGACGCGGTGATCTGCGAGGGGGCCGGCAGCCCGGCCGAGATCAATCTGCGGCGGACCGACATCGTGAACATGGGGATCGCCCGGAACGCCCGGCTCCCCGTGCTCGTCGTCGGCGACATCGACCGCGGCGGTGTCTTCGCCTCGTTCTTCGGGACCGTGGCCCTGCTGTCGCCGCAGGACCAGGAGTGCGTCGCCGGGTTCCTCGTCAACAAGTTCCGCGGGGACGTCTCCCTGCTGGAGCCGGGCCTGGACATGCTCCACTCGCTCACCGGGCGGCGCACCTACGGCGTGCTGCCGTTCCGGCACGGGCTCGGCATCGACGAGGAGGACGGGCTGCGTGTGTCGCTGCGCGGGTCCGTGCGGGAGTCCGTCGTCGCCCCGCCCGTCGGTGAGGACGTGCTGCGCGTCGCCGTGTGTGCCGTACCGCTGATGTCCAACTTCACGGACGTGGACGCCCTCGCCGCCGAACCCGGCGTCGTGGTGCGGTTCGTGGACCGGCCGGAGGAACTGGCGGACGCGGACCTCGTGGTGGTACCGGGGACGCGCGGGACCGTACGGGCGCTGGAGTGGCTGCGCGAGCGGGGGCTCGCGGCGGCCCTCGCCCGCCGGGCCGCCGAGCACCGGCCCGTGCTCGGGATCTGCGGCGGCTTCCAGATCCTCGGCGAGCACATCGAGGACGACGTCGAGAGCCGGCGCGGCCGCGTCGACGGGCTGGGGATCCTGCCCGTACGGGTGCGGTTCGCCCGGGAGAAGACCCTCGCCCGGCCGGTCGGCGAGGCCCTTCGAGAGCATGTCGAGGGCTACGAGATCCATCACGGCGTCGCCGACGTCACGGGCGGCGAGCCCTTCCTGGACGGCTGCCGGGTCGGCCAGACCTGGGGCACGCACTGGCACGGCTCGCTGGAGTCGGACGGATTCCGGCGGGCCTTCCTGCGCGAGGTGGCCGCCGCCGCGGGCCGCCGCTTCGTGCCGGCGCCCGGCACCTCCTTCGCCGCGCTGCGCGAGGAACAGCTCGACCGGCTCGGCGACCTGATCGAACAGCACGCGGACACGGACGCGCTGTGGCGGCTCATCGAGTCCGGCGCGCCGCAAGGACTGCCTTTCATTCCACCGGGAGCGCCCGCATGAGCACTGTGTTGTTGTTGTCGACCGCCGACACCGATCTGCTGGCGGCCCGTGCCTCCGGCGCCTCCTACCGGATCGGCAACCCGACCCGCGTCGACGCCGACAGCGAGCTGCCCGCGCTGATCGAGGGCGCGGACATCGCCGTCGTACGGCTGCTGGGCGGCAAGCGGGCCTGGGAGGACGGGCTGGCCGTCCTGCGGACGTCGGGGATTCCCACCGTGCTGCTCGGCGGCGAGACCGTGCCGGACGCCGAGCTGATGGCCGAGTCGTCCGTGCCCGCCGGTGTCGTGGCGGAGGCGCTGCGCTATCTCGTCGAGGGCGGGCCCGAGAACCTCACCGAGCTGGCGCGGTTCCTGTCGGACACCGTGCTGCTGACGGGCGAGGGGTTCGTCGAGCCGCGGAAGATGCCGGAGTACGGCGTCCGTGGCTCCCGTGCCCTCGACGAGGGCCGCCCGACCATCGGGGTGCTCTTCTACCGGGCCCACGAGCTCAGCGGCAACACCGCCTTCGTGGACACCCTGTGCGACGCGATCGAGGCGCGCGGCGCCAACGCCCTCCCCGTGTACTGTGGTTCGCTGCGCGGCGCCGACGCCGGGCTGTACGAGATCCTCGCGAAGGCCGACGCGCTCGTCGCCACCGTCCTGGCCGCCGGCGGCACCCACGCCTCGCAGGCCTCGGCGGGCGGCGACGAGGAGTCCTGGGACGTCGGGGCGCTCGCCGACCTCGACGTCCCCGTGCTGCAAGGGCTGTGCCTGACCTCGTCGCGGAGCGCCTGGGACGAGTCGGACGCCGCCCTGTCCCCCATGGACGCGGCGATGCAGGTCGCCATCCCGGAGTTCGACGGGCGCCTGATCACCGTGCCGTTCTCCTTCAAGGAGCAGGGCCCCGACGACGTCCCGGTGTACGTCGCCGACCCCGAGCGGGCGGCGCGGGTGGCCGGGATCGCCGTACGGCACGCGCGGTTGCGGCACAAGCCGGACCAGGACAAGAGGATCGCGCTGGTCTTCACCGCGTACCCGACCAAGCACTCGCGCGTCGGCAACGCGGTCGGCCTGGACACGCCCGCCTCGGCGGTACGTGTGCTGGACGCGCTCCGCGACGCGGGATACGCGCTCACCGAGTACCCGGCGGGCGGCGACGAGCTGATCCACCGGCTGATCGAGGCCGGTGGGCACGACGTGGAGTGGCTCACCGAGGAGCAGCTGGCCGCCGCCCCGGCGCGGGTGCCGCTCGCGGACTACCGGGAGTGGTTCGGCACACTCGACCCTCAGCTCAGGGACGCGATGCTCAAGGCGTGGGGCGAGCCGCCGGGCTCGCTGTACGTCGACGGCGACGAGATCGTGCTCGCCTCCCTGCAGTTCGGGAACGTCGTCGTGATGATCCAGCCGCCGCGCGGCTTCGGCGAGAACCCGATCGCGATCTACCACGACCCGGACATGCCGCCGTCCCACCACTACATGGCGGCCTACCGCTGGCTGGACAACTCCTTCGGCGCCGACGCGATCGTCCACATGGGCAAGCACGGCACCATGGAGTGGCTGCCGGGCAAGGGACTCGGGCTGAGCGGCGGGTGCGCCCCGGACGCGGTCCTCGGCGAGCTGCCCCTGGTCTACCCCTTCATCGTCAACGACCCCGGCGAGGGCACCCAGGCCAAGCGGCGCGGACACGCCACCGTCGTCGACCACCTCGTACCGCCGATGGCGCGTGCGGACACGTACGGCGACCTGGCCAAGCTGGAGCAGCTGCTGGACGAGTACGCGCTGGTCTCCGACCTGGACCCGGCGAAGGCGCCCGCGGTGCGCGCGCAGATCTGGACCTTGGTGAAGGCCGCCGAGCTCCATCACGACCTGCATGTCGACGAGCAGCCGGACGACGACACGTTCGACGAGTTCGTGATGCACATCGACGGCTATCTGTGCGAGATCAAGGACGTGCAGATCCGGGACGGTCTGCACATCCTCGGCGGCGGGCCCGAGGGCGAGCCGCGCGTCAACCTGGTCCTCGCCGTCCTGCGGGCCTCGCAGGTGTGGGGCGGGCAGGCGAACGCGCTGCCGGGGCTGCGGGCCACGCTGGCCGCGCACTTCGGGCTCGCCGAGAAGGAGTTGCTCGCCGAGCCGGGCGCGCCGGTGAAGGTGCCGGTCGAGCTGACGGACCTGGTCGAGGGGCCCTCCCGCACGGCCGCGGACGCGATCGACCTGCTGGAGCAGCTGTGCCGGCGGATCGCGGAGGGCATGGAGGCCCGGGGGTGGGCGGCGTCCGAGAGCGCCGCCCACGTGCGGGAGGTGGTCGGCACCGACCTCCCGGACGCCGAGGCCGTGCTCGCCTTCGCCTGCACCGAGGTCGTGCCGCGCCTCGCCCGCACCACCGACGAGATCGGCCACATCCTCAAGGCCCTGAACGGCGGTTACGTGCCGGCCGGCCCGTCGGGTTCGCCGACCCGCGGCCTGGTCAACGTGCTGCCGACCGGGCGCAACTTCTACTCCGTCGACCCCAAGGCCATTCCCTCGCGGCTCAGTTGGGAGGTCGGCCAGTCACTGGCGGACTCACTGGTGCAGCGCTACCTCGCCGACAACGGGGAGTACCCGCAGTCCGTGGGCCTCACCGTGTGGGGCACCTCGGCCATGCGCACCCAGGGCGACGACATCGCCGAGATCCTCGCGCTGCTGGGCTGCCGTCCGGTGTGGGACGACGCCTCGCGCCGGGTGAACGGCTTCGAGGTGGTCCCCCTGGCCGAACTGGGCCGGCCGCGCGTCGACGTCACGGTGCGCATCTCGGGCTTCTTCCGGGACGCGTTCCCGCACGTCGTCGGGCTGATCGACGACGCGGTGCGGGCGGTGGCCGAGCTGGACGAGCCCGCCGACTCCAACTACGTACGGGCCCACGCCGACGAGGACACCGCCGGGCACGGCGACCGGCGGCGCGCCACGGCCCGCGTCTTCGGCTCCAAGCCGGGCGCCTACGGCGCCGGGCTGCTGCCGCTGATCGACGCCCGGAACTGGCGCTCCGACGCCGACCTCGCCGAGGTGTACGCCGTCTGGGGCGGTTACGCCTACGGGCGCGGGCTCGACGGGCGCGCGGCGCGCGGGGACATGGAGACGGCGTTCCGGCGGATCGCGGTCGCCGCGAAGAACGTCGACACCCGCGAGCACGACCTCGTCGACGCCGACGACTACTTCCAGTACCACGGCGGCATGGTCGCCATGGTCCGCCACCTCACGGGCGCCTCCCCCGAGGCGTACGTCGGTGACTCGGCCACCCCCGACCAGGTCAGGACCCGCACGCTCGGTGAGGAGACCCACCGCGTCTTCCGCGCCCGCGTGGTCAACCCGCGCTGGATGGCGGCGATGCGGCGGCACGGCTACAAGGGCGCCTTCGAGATGGCGGCGACCGTCGACTACCTCTTCGGCTACGACGCCACCGCCGGGGTCGTCGACGACTGGATGTACGAGAAGCTGAGCGCGGAGTACGTCTTCGACCCGGAGAACCGGGACTTCATGAAGCAGTCCAACCCATGGGCGCTGCGCGGCATCACCGAGCGGCTGCTGGAGGCCGCCGACCGGGGGCTGTGGGCGGAGCCGGACGCGCAGACGCTGGAACGGCTGCGCGCCACCTACCTCGAACTCGAAGGCGACCTGGAGGGCGACGACAAGTGAGCACCCCCTTTCCGTTCACGGCCGTCGTCGGCCAGGACGACCTGCGCCTCGCGCTGCTGCTGAACGCCGTGTCGCCGGCGGTCGGCGGCGTACTCGTCCGTGGTGAGAAGGGCACGGCCAAGTCGACGGCGGTGCGGGCGCTCTCGGCGTTGCTGTCGGAGGTCGCCGTGGTGCCCGGCTGCCGCTTCTCCTGCGACCCCGCGGCGCCGGACCCGGCCTGCCCGGACGGACCGCACGAGCCCGGCGCCGGGGCACACCGGCCGGCCCGCATCGTCGAGCTGCCCGTCGGTGCCTCCGAGGACCGGCTGGTCGGCGCGCTGGACATCGAGCGGGCGCTCGCCGAGGGCGTGAAGGCCTTCGAGCCCGGACTGCTCGCCGCCGCGCACCGCGGGATCCTCTACGTCGACGAGGTCAACCTCCTCCACGACCATCTGGTCGACCTGCTGCTGGACGCGGCCGCGATGGGCGCGTCGTACGTCGAGCGGGAGGGTGTCTCCGTGCGGCATGCCGCACGGTTCCTGCTCGTCGGGACCATGAACCCGGAGGAGGGCGAGCTGAGGCCGCAGCTGCTCGACCGGTTCGGGCTGACCGTCGAGGTCGCGGCCTCGCGGGAGCCCGGCCAGCGGGTGGAGGTCGTCAGGCGGCGGCTGGCGTACGACGCCGATCCCGCCGGGTTCACGGGCCGGTGGGCGGCCGAGGAGACCGCCGTACGGGCGCGGATCGCGGCGGCGCGGGAACTGCTGCCGTCCGTGCGGCTGGGTGACGGGGCGCTGCGGCAGATCGCGGCGACCTGTGCCGCCTTCGAGGTGGACGGCATGCGGGCCGACATCGTGATGGCGCGCACCGCCACCGCGCTGGCCGCGTGGGCGGGGCGGACCGATGTGCTGGCGGAGGACGTGCGGCAGGCCGCGCTGCTCGCGCTGCCGCACCGGCGCCGGCGCAATCCGTTCGACGCGCCGGGCCTCGACGAGGACAAGCTGGACGAGACGCTGGAGGAGTTCGCGGACTCGTCCGGGAACGACGGGAACGACGGGGACGAAGACCCCGACCCGGACGGGCCGGGCGGCGGTCCCGACGGAGGCGGCGGGCAGCCCGACGTGGGGCCGCGGGGTGACGACGGCGGGGCGCGGCCCGAGGAGTCGGCCGAGGGTGAGCCCGCCCCCGCCGGGGCCGGCGAGCAGTCCGCCGTACGGGCGGCCGAGCCGTTCCGGACCAAGGTGCTGAGCGTGCCGGGGATCGGCGAGGGTGCGGCCGGGCGGCGTTCGCGGGCGCGGACGGAGCACGGGCGGACCACCGGGGCCCGGCGGCCCCAGGGGGCGCTGACCAAGCTGCACCTGGCGGCGACCGTGCAGGCCGCGGCGCCGCATCAGCGGGCGCGGGGACGGTCCGGCCGGGGTCTGGTCGTGCGCCGGGACGATCTGCGGCAGGCGACGCGGGAGGGGCGCGAGGGCAATCTCGTGCTGTTCGTGGTCGACGCCTCCGGGTCCATGGCGGCCCGGCAGCGGATGAGCGCCGTGAAGGGGGCCGTGCTGTCGCTGCTGCTGGACGCGTACCAGCGGCGGGACAAGGTGGGCCTGGTGACCTTCCGGGGTGCCGGCGCCGACGTCGCGCTGCCGCCGACCTCGTCCGTGGACGCGGCGGCGGTCCGGCTGGAGTCGCTGCCGACGGGGGGCCGTACGCCGCTCGCGGCCGGTCTCCTCAAGGCGCACGACGTGCTGCGCGTGGAGCGGCTGCGGGATCCGGCGCGGCGGGCGCTGCTCGTGGTGGTGACCGACGGGCGGGCCACCGGTGGGCCGGAGCCCGTGGCGAACGCCGGGCGGGCGGCCCGGCTGTTCGGCGCCGACGGGGTCGCCTCGGTGGTCGTGGACTGCGAGTCGGGGCCGGTGCGGCTGGGGCTCGCGGGGCAGCTCGCGGGTGAGCTGGGCGGTACGGCGGTGACGCTGGACGAGTTGCGGGCCGACTCGATCGCCGGGCTGGTCAGGGATGTCCAGGGCAGCAACAGGAGGGCCGCGTAATGCCGAAGGGGCAGCCGGAAGTCGTACCGGACGACGGACTGACCACGCGTCAGCGGCGGAACCGGCCGCTGGTCGTGGTGCACACGGGCATCGGGAAGGGCAAGTCCACCGCCGCCTTCGGGCTGGCGCTGCGGGCCTGGAACCAGGGCTGGCCGATCGGGGTGTTCCAGTTCGTCAAGTCGGCGAAGTGGAAGGTCGGAGAGGAGAACGCGCTGCGGGTGCTGGGCGCCAGCGGTGAGGGCGGGTCCGTCGACTGGCACAAGATGGGCGAGGGGTGGTCCTGGGTCCAGCGGGACCTCCAGGGTGACAACTCGACCAACGAGGAGAAGGCCCGGGAGGGCTGGGAGCAGGTCAAGCGGGACCTCGCCGCCGAGACGTACCGGCTGTACGTGCTGGACGAGTTCGCCTATCCGATGCACTGGGGGTGGGTCGACGTCGACGAGGTCGTGTCCGTGCTGCGGGACCGGCCGGGAACCCAGCACGTGGTGATCACCGGGCGGAACGCGCCGGAGAAGCTCCTCGACCTCGCCGATCTCGTGACCGACATGTCCAAGGTCAAGCATCCGATGGACGCCGGGCAGAAGGGGCAGAGGGGCATCGAGTGGTGACGTCCGTGCCCCGGCTGGTCGTCGCCGCGCCCTCCTCGGGGAGCGGCAAGACCACCGTCGCCACGGGGCTGATGGCCGCGTTCGCCGCGCGGGGGCTCGCCGTGTCCCCGCACAAGGTCGGGCCGGACTACATCGACCCCGGGTACCACGCGCTCGCGACCGGGCGGGTGGGGCGGAACCTCGACGCGTACCTGTGCGGGCCGGAGCTGGTGGCTCCGCTGTTCCTGCACGGGGCGCGCGGCTGCGACATCGCCCTGGTCGAGGGGGTGATGGGGCTGTACGACGGTGCCGCCGGGGAGGGTGAGCTGGCGTCCACCGCCCACGTCGCCAAGCTGCTGCGGGCTCCGGTCGTGCTCGTGGTCGACGCGTCGTCGCAGTCGCGGTCGGTGGCGGCGCTGGTGCACGGGTTCGCGTCCTGGGACCCGGAGGTGCGGGTCGGGGGCGTGATCCTGAACAAGGTCGCCTCGGACCGGCACGAGGAGTTGCTGCGGGAGGCGCTGGACTCGGCCGGGGTGCCGGTGCTCGGTGTCCTGCGACGGGCGCCACAGGTCGACACGCCGTCGCGGCATCTGGGGCTGGTGCCGGTCGCCGAGCGGCGGGCTTCGGCACTCGAGGCGGTGGCCGCCATGGCCGCGCAGGTGGAGGCCGGGTGCGATCTGGAGGGGCTGCTGGGGCTTGCGCGGGGGGCGGCGGCGTTGCCGTGTGCGGTGTGGGATCCGGCTGAGGCCCTGGGGGCTTCACGGCAAGAGGGTTCCGGCCCGCGAGTGAAGGTGGCCGTCGCCGGGGGACCGGCCTTCACCTTCTCCTACGCCGAGCACGCCGAGTTGCTCGCCGCCGCCGGGGCCGAGGTCGTGGTGTTCGATCCGTTGCGGGACGAGCGGTTGCCCGACGGGACGCGCGGGCTGGTTCTCGGGGGCGGGTTTCCCGAGGTGTACGCCGGGGAGCTGTCGGCCAACGAGCCGCTGCGCAAGGCCGTCGCGGCGCTCGCGGAGCGGGGCGCGCCCGTCGCCGCCGAGTGTGCCGGGCTGCTGTATCTGTGCCGGGAGCTGGACGGGCAGCCGATGTGCGGGGTGCTGGACGCCCACGCGCGGATGTCGCAGCGGCTGACCCTCGGGTACCGGGACGCCGTCGCCGTGAGCGACAGTGTGCTCGCGCGGGCGGGGACGCGGATGCGGGGGCACGAGTTCCACCGCACGGTCGTCGAGCCGGCGGCCGGGCCGGCGCCCGCCTGGGGGGTGCGTGACCCCGGGCCGCACGTCGAAGGTTTTGTGGAGCGCGATGTGCACGCGAGCTATCTGCACACGCACTGGGCGTCCACGCCCGGTGTCGCCCGTCGGTTCGTGGAGAGGTGCCGGACGTCATGAGCAGCAGGCTGGTCGGAGTGGGGGTCGGGCCGGGCGATCCGGAGCTGGTGACCGTGAAGGGCGTGAACGCCCTGCGCGCCGCCGAGGTCGTCGTCGTACCGGTGATGGACAGCGGTGAGCGGGGGCGTGCCGAGGCGACCGTGCTGCACTACGTGCCCGAGGAGAAGGTCGTCCGGGTCGTGTTCGCGCTGAACGAGCGGACCGACCGGGCCCGGCGTGAGGCGGCGTGGGACGCGGCGGGTGAGCGGGTCGCCGCGCTGCTGCGGCGGCACGCCCACGTCGCGTTCGCCACGATCGGGGACCCGAACGTGTACTCCACGTTCACCTATCTCGCCCAGACCGTCGCCGCGTCGGTCCCGGGCACCGTCATCGAGACGGTGCCCGGCATCACCGCCATGCAGGACCTCGCCGCGCGGTCGGGTGCGGTGCTGACGGAGGGGACCGAGCCGCTCACGCTGGTGCCGGTGACCGCCGGTGCCGCCGTGCTGAAGGACGCGTTGAACGGTCCCGGGACCGTCGTCGCCTACAAGTTCGGGCGGCAGGCGGCCGAGGTCGCCGAGGCGCTCCGGGAGAGCGGCCGGTTGGAGGGCGCCGTCTGGGGGTCCGCGCTCGGGCTGCCGGAGGAGTCGGTCCGGCCCGCCGCCGAGCTCGGCGGGGCGCCACTGCCGTATCTCTCCACGCTCATCGCGCCCGCGCGGCGCGAGGGCGGGCGGGGCGGCAAGCTGTGACGCTCCCCCGCTCATTCGGCGATGCCCACCACCATCCAGATGAACGCCGCTCCCCCGATCGTGCACAGCAGGGTCGGGCCGGCGGCGTGCTTGTGGTGGGCCTCGGGGAGGATCTCGGCCGCGGCCAGATAGAGCAGTGCCCCGCCGAACAGGCCGAGATAGCCGCCGAGCACGGGCTGCGGGATGGTCACCAGCAGTGTGCTCGCCGCGCCCAGGACGGGCGCCACGGCGTCCGCGAACAGCATCGCCATCGCCCGGCGGCGGGCGTTGCCGTACAGGGTGGTGAGGGTGAAGGTGTTGAAGCCGTCCGCGAAGTCGTGGGCGATCACCGCGAGCGCGACCGCCAGGCCCATGCCCTCGCCGATCTGGAAGGCGGCGCCGATCGCCACGCCGTCCATGGCGCTGTGCGCGACCATCGCGCCGGCGGCCGTCAGGCCCACCTCGGGGGTGCGCTCGTGCTCGTCGGCGCCGTGCGCCGCGCGGCGCGCCGCCAGCAGGCGTTCCACCCCGTGGGCCAGCAGGAAGCCGGCCACGAACAGGAGCAGGGCGGCCGGCACGCCGTGCACGTCGGTGTCCGCCGCCGCGAGTGCCTCGGGCAGCAGGTCCATGCCGACCACGCCCAGCATCAGGCCGCCCGCCAGGCCCAGCACGAGGTGACGGCGGTCCGTGACGCGCTGCGCCGTCCAGCCACCCGCCAGCGTCATCAGGAACGCGCCCAGCGCGACGAACACCGCCATGTGCCCTTGCTATCCGATCTGCCCGCGGTCGTGCACATCGGACCGCACGCGCGTTGACTTCCGTACGAGAGGACTCGAACCCATGGCCGAAGCCCCCACCGGCAAGGTGACCTTCGTCGGTGCCGGCCCCGGCGCCGCCGATCTGCTGACGTTCCGTGCCGCGCGCGCCATCGCCGAGGCCGACGTCGTGATCTGGGCCGCGAGCCTGGTCCAGGCGGAGGTCCTCGAACACGCCCGCGAGGGCGCCGAGATCCTCGACTCGGCGGCGATGTCGCTGGAGGACGTCGTGGCCGTGTACGAGCGGGCGCGCACCTCGGGTCTGCGGGTGGCCCGCATCCACTCCGGCGACCCGGCCCTGTGGGGCGGTACGCAGGAGCAGGTCGACCGGTGTGCCGCGCTCGGCATCGCGACCGAGATCGTGCCGGGCGTCTCCTCGTTCTCCGCGGTCGCCGCGATCGCCGGGCGGGAGCTGACGATCCCGGAGGTCGCGCAGTCCGTCGTGCTCACCCGGCTCGGTGGCGGCAAGACGCCGATGCCGCCCGGTGAGGAGGTGCGGGAGTTCGCCCGGCACGGCACCACCATGGCGATCTTCCTGTCGGCGGCCCGCAGCGGGCAGTTGGTGCGCGAGCTGCTGGAGGGCGGCTATCCGACGACCACCCCGGTCGTCGTCGCGTACCAGGCGACCTGGCCGGAGGAGCTGGTCGTGAAGTGCACGATCGGGACGCTGGAGGAGACGGTGAAGGAGCACAGGCTCTGGAAGCACACCCTCTTCCTGGTCGGCCCGGCCCTCGACGCGCACGGCACCCGCTCGCACCTCTACCACCCGGGCCACTTCCACGGCTTCCGCAAGGCCGACCCCGAGGCCCGCCGGGCCCTGCGCGAACGGGGTGCGAGCACGTGATCAAGGTCGTCGGCACGGGCACCGGGACGCCGTCGCCCGACGACGTGGCCGCCGGCGCCGAACTGGTCGTCGGCGGGCGGCGCCATCTGGAGGCCGTGCGCCTGCCCGAGGCGGCCGAGCGGGTCGTGCTCGGCCCGCTGGCGCCGGCCCTCGACACCATCGAGGAGTACGTCGCGAAGGACCGGCAGGTCGTGGTGCTGGCGTCGGGGGATCCCGGGTTCTTCGGGATCGTGCGGGCGCTCGCCGAACGGTTCGGGACGGAGCGGCTCCAGGTGCGGGCGGGTGTCTCGTCCGTCGCCGCCGCGTTCGCGAGGGCCGGACTGCCCTGGGACGACGCGGTGGTGGTCTCCGCGCACGGGCGGGAGCTGCGCACGGCGGTGAACGTGTGCCGGGCGCGGCCGAAGGTCGCCGTGCTGACCGGGCCTGGGTCCGGTCCGGCGGAGCTGGGTGCGGCGCTGCTGGACAGCGACCGTGTGCTCGTGGTCGCCTCCGCGCTGGGTGACCCGGCGCGCGAACGGGTGGAGCGGGTGACGCCCGCCGAGGCGGCGGACCGCGACTGGGGATCGGCGGTGAGTGTCGTGCTGTGTCTGGACGAGCGTCGGGCGCTCGGCACCGTGCGTACCGTCGCGGGCCCGGCCGGGGGACCGGCCGGATGGGCGCTGGACGAGGGCGAGTTCACGTACCGGGACTCGATGATCACCAAGTTCGAGGTGCGGGCGCTGGCGCTGGCCCGGCTCGGACCGCGCCTCGGTGATCTGGTCTGGGACGTCGGGGCGGGGTCCGGGTCCGTGGCCGTCGAGTGCGCGCGGCTGGGCGCCGCCGTCGTCGCCGTCGAGAAGGCGGCGGACGGTGCGCGGCGGATCCGGGCCAACGCCTGGGCGCACGGCGTCGACGTACGCGTGGTGCACGGTGCCGCGCCCGGGGTGCTGGCGGGGCTGGACGACCCCGACGCGGTGTTCGTCGGGGGCGGAGGGCGTGAGCTGCACGCCCTGGTCGCGGAGTGCGCGCGACGGGCGCGGCGGACGGTGGTCGTCGCCCTGGCCGCGCTGGACCGGGTGCCGGGGGTGCGCGAGGCGCTCACCGGGGCGGGGTTCACCTGTGACGGGGTGCTGTTGCAGTCGTCACGGCTCGCGCCGCTGCCGGGTGAGGTGAGCCGTCTCGCGGCCACCAACCCGGTCTTCCTGCTGTGGGGCGTCCGGCCTCCGGCTCGTACCGAAGGAGTTGCTCAGTGATCGGCCTCATCTCCGCCACGGCGGCGGGAGCGGCGGCGCGGGACCGGCTGGCCGCGGCATGGCCGGACCGGACACGGGTGTACGGGGGTCCCGTGGGGGACGCCGTGCGGGCCGCGTTCGTGGAGTGCGAGCAGCTGGTCTGCTTCCTGGCCACGGGCGCCGTGGTGCGGCTCGTCGCGCCGCTGCTGGGTGACAAGGCGTCCGACCCCGGGGTGGTGTGCGTCGACGAGGGCGGCAGGTTCGCGGTGTCCCTGGTGGGCGGGCACGGCGGCGGCGCCAACGAACTCGCCCGCGAGGTGGGCGGGTTGCTGGGCGCCGAACCGGTGATCACCACGGCGACGGACTCCGTCGGGCTGGCCGGCCTGGACACCTTGGGCCTGCCCGTGGAGGGTGCCGTGGCCACGGTGTCCCGGGCGCTCCTCGACGGCGAACCGGTGGCCCTGCGAGCCGAGTTGGCGTGGCCGCTGCCCGCGCTGCCGGTGTCGGCGGACGACACGGGCGCGGCAAGCGGGGCGGACGGGGCCGGCGTGATGTGTTCCGTCCGGGTCACCGACCGTGTCGTGGAGCCCGCGGCGGACGAGGTCGTCCTGCGTCCGCCGTCCCTCGTCGTCGGTGTCGGCGCGTCGAAGGGAGCCCCCGTCGACGAGGTGCTCACGCTGGTCGAGGGCGCCCTGCGGGAGGCCCGTCTGTCCCCTCTCAGCATCGCCGAACTCGTCACCGTCGACGCCAAGGCCGGGGAGCCCGGGCTCGTCGCCGCCGCCGAGCGGCTGGGCGTCCCCCTCGTGACCTACTCCGCGGAGCGGCTGGCGGCCGTGGAGGTCCCCAACCCGTCCGACGCCCCCCTGGCCGCTGTCGGCACCCCGTCCGTCGCGGAGGCCTCGGCGCTGCTCGGCGGGGGTGAACTCCTCGTCCCCAAGCGGAAGTCGGCGATGGCGACCTGCGCGGTCGTACGTCGGCCCGGGCGCGGCCGGCTCGCGGTGGTCGGGCTCGGGCCCGGGGCCCGCGATCTGCTCACCCCGCGCGCCGAGGCGGAGCTGCGCCGCGCGTCCGTGCTCGTCGGCCTCGACCAGTACGTCGACCAGATCCGCGATCTGCTGCGCCCCGGCACCCGGGTCCTGGAGTCGGGGCTGGGCGCGGAGGAGGAGCGGGCCCGGACGGCGGTCGAGGAGGCGCGCAAGGGGCACGCCGTCGCGCTGATCGGCAGCGGTGACGCGGGCGTGTACGCCATGGCGTCCCCGGCGCTGGCCGAGGCCTCGGACGACATCGACGTGGTCGGCGTCCCCGGAGTGACCGCCGCGCTCGCGGCCGGCGCGATCCTCGGGGCGCCGCTCGGGCACGACCACGTCTCGATCAGCCTGTCCGACCTGCACACGCCGTGGGAGGTCATCGAGCGGCGGGTGCGGGCGGCCGCCGAGGCGGACATCGTCGTGACGTTCTACAACCCCCGCAGCCGGGGCCGCGACTGGCAGCTGCCCAAGGCGCTGGCGATCCTCGCGGGGCACCGCGCGCCCACGACGCCCGTCGGCGTCGTACGCAACGCCTCCCGGCCGGACGAGTCCGGCCGACTGACCACCCTCGCCGCACTCGATCCGGCGACGGTCGACATGATGACGGTCGTGACCGTGGGCAACACGGCCACCCGGGAGATCGCGGGGCGTATGGTGACGCCGCGCGGCTACCGCTGGCAGCAGGAGGAGGCCCGGTGAACCGTGTGGTGCACCCCATCGAACAGGAGTCGTTCCGGCGGCTGCGCACCCGGCTGGACACCTCGCACTTCCCGCCGCTCACCCGGGCGGTGGTGGAGCGGGTGATCCACTCCGCCGCCGACCTCGACTACGCGGCCGACCTCGTCATGGCCGAGCGGGACCTTCAGGGGGCGTACCGCGCGCTGCACTCCGGTGCCCCCGTCGTCGTGGACGTCGAGATGGTCGCCGCCGGCATCACCCGGCGCGACACCGTCTGCCGGCTCGAGGACGCCCGTTCCGGGCCGGGGCTGACGCGTTCGGCGCACGCCGTGCGGCTGGCGTACGAGGACGTCGGCCCCGGCGCGATCTGGGTGGTCGGCTGTGCCCCGACCGCGCTGGAGGAACTGCTGACGCTGAACGCGGACCCGGCGCTGGTGATCGGGCTGCCGGTCGGTTTCGTCGGCGCCGCCGAGTCCAAGGCGGCGCTGCGGGAGAGCGGACTGCCCGCCGTGAGCAACGTGTCCGAGAAGGGCGGTTCGGCGGTCGCCGCGGCCGCCCTCAACGCCCTGCTGTACCACCCCACTTCGTACGAGGAGAAACCGTGACCACCCCGCCGCCCGCCCTGCTCATCGCCGGCCATGGCACCCGGGACGACGCCGGAGCCGAGGCGTTCCGCGACTTCGTACGGGAGCTGGGGCGCCGCCACCCCGAACTGCCCGTCGCGGGCGGCTTCATCGAGTTGTCCCCGCCGCCGCTGGGCGAGGCCGTCACCGAGCTGGTGGAGCGGGGCGTACGCCGTTTCGCCGCCGTCCCGCTGATGCTGGTGTCCGCCGGGCACGCCAAGGGTGACATCCCCGCCGCGCTGGCCCGCGAGAAGGAGCGGCACCCCGGGATCTCCTACGCCTACGGCCGCCCGCTGGGCCCGCACCCGGGGCTGCTGACGGTGCTGGAGCGGCGGCTGGACGAGGCGCTGGGCACCGAGGGGCGTACGCCCGGGGACTGTGCCGACGTGACCGTGCTGCTGGTCGGGCGCGGATCGACCGACCCGGACGCCAACGCC
The DNA here is from genome assembly GCF_042731435.1 of Streptomyces sp. NPDC059861. Taxonomy (NCBI): domain Bacteria; kingdom Bacillati; phylum Actinomycetota; class Actinomycetes; order Kitasatosporales; family Streptomycetaceae; genus Streptomyces; species Streptomyces sp. NPDC059861. The sequence continues at coordinate 77,260 of NZ_JBHWJQ010000041.1, forward strand.
GAGGTGCACAAGGCGGCGCGACTGCTGTGGGAGGGGCGCGGATACGCCGGGGTGGAGACGGCGTTCGTGTCGCTGGCCGCGCCGGACGTGCCGAGCGGCCTTGACCGGTGCGTGCGGCTCGGGGCGCGGCGGATCGTGGTACTGCCCTACTTCCTGTTCACCGGCATCCTCCCGGACCGGGTGCGGTCGCAGACGGAGGGCTGGGCGGCCGCCCACCCGGAGGTCGAGGTGCGCTCGGCGGACGTCATCGGCCCGGAGCCGGAACTGCTCGACCTGGTGATGGAGCGGTACGAGGAGGCCGTCAAGGGCGATCTGCGGATGAACTGCGACACCTGCGTGTACCGGACCGCGCTGCCCGGATTCGAGGACAAGGTGGGCCTGCCGCAGCAGCCGCACTTCCACCCCGACGACGACGGCCACCACCACGGGCACCATCACCACGGCGCGCACTCCCATGCCCACTGACGGGCACGACCTGCGGCATCACGGCGACGCCGAGGTCCGCGACGACGGCGAGGCACTCGTCGACCTCGCCGTCAACGTCCGCGCGGACACGCCCCCGATCTGGCTGCGGGAGATGATCGCCGGCTCGCTGGCCGGGCTCGCCGCCTATCCGGACGGGCGCCGCGCGCGGGCCGCGGTGGCGGCGCGGCACGGGGTCGGGGTGGAACGGGTGCTGCTGACGGCGGGGGCCGCCGAGGCGTTCGTGCTGCTGGCGCGGGCGCTGAAGGTACGCCACCCGGTCGTGGTGCACCCTCAGTTCACCGAGCCGGAGGCGGCGCTGCGGGACGCGGGGCACACCGTCGACCGGGTGCTGCTGCGCGAGGCGGACGGCTTCCGGCTGGATCCGGCGGCCGTTCCGGAGGACGCCGACCTGGTGGTGATCGGCAACCCGACCAACCCGACGTCGGTGCTGCACCCGGCCGAGGCCGTCGCCCGGCTGGCGCGTCCGGGGCGGACGCTGGTCGTGGACGAGGCGTTCATGGACGCGGTGCCCGGCGAGCGGGAGGCGCTGGCCGGACGGACGGACGTCCCCGGGCTGGTCGTGCTGCGGAGCCTGACGAAGACGTGGGGCCTGGCCGGGCTGCGCATCGGGTACGTCCTGGCGTCCCCGGAGACCGTCGCGGACCTCGAACGCGCCCAGCCGCTGTGGCCCGTCTCCACCCCCGCGCTGGCCGCCGCGGAGGCGTGCGTGGCGCCCCAGGCCCTGGCGGAGGCGGCCCACGCCGCCCACCGTGTCGCCGCCGACCGGGCCCACCTCGTGGCGGGGCTGTCGCGCATCCCCGGCCTCCGGGCCGTGACACCGGCCGAGGGCCCCTTCGTCCTCGTCCGGCTGCCCGGGGCCGCCGCCGTACGCCGACGGCTGCGCGACCTGGGCTTCGCGGTCCGGCGCGGGGACACCTTCCCCGGACTCGGGGAGGAGTGGCTGCGGCTGGCGGTACGGGACCGGGCGACGGCGGGTTCGTTCCTCCGCGCCCTGGAACGGGCGGTACCGGCAGCGGACCGCTGACCGTCCGCCGACGACCGCAGGGCGAGCACGGACCTGACGGCGCCTTCAGCGACGTACGGCGGCGTGACGCCCGTCCGCCCCCGCGGATGCCGCCCCGGGAAACGGACCGCCACGGTTCCCGCGGCGACATCCGCACGTCCTCACCTGGCGGACGCGACGGCCTCCGGGAGCCGCACGCCCCCTGGCGGCGTCCGCGAGTCCTCCTCCTCGCGGACGCGTCCCCGAGCCGACCGCCACGGTGCCCGGCGCCCGGCCGTCGGC
>NZ_JBHWJQ010000042.1:0-69811 GCF_042731435.1 Streptomyces sp. NPDC059861
GCGGCCCCCTGCGAGGGGGCCGCCGCCTTCATGTGTCGGTTCACCGGGGCAGCCGCGCCCCCGGCTTCTCCAGCGGCACGGCCCTGCCGTCCGTGCCGACCACCTTCCGGTCGCCGAGCGGCTGCTCCAGCTGCACGGTCCGGTGCTGGACCTTGGCGATCAGGATGCAGACCTTGTCCTTCCAGGGCTTCTCGGTCACCGTCACGGTCACCTCGCCGGGCGCCTCGGCCGCCTTCGCCCTGTAGTCGGCGCACACCCCGCCCGTGAAGCTCACGGTCAGCTCCCGCCCCTCGGCGGTGTAGCCCTCCACCCGGACGTCCCGGGTGCTCGGCTCGGCGCCCGGCTCGGACGGCCGGGGGCTGGGCTGCCCCTCCGGCGGCGCCGGGCTCAGGTACTTCGGGTCGATCGCCGGATACGTCACCGTGAAGCTGTCCTGCGCCCCCGGCGCCCGCACCTCGAACAGCCAGGCCGGCACCAGCGCCGGCCGGGTGCCCACGGAGTGCGAGGCCAGCCCGAACACCGCGTCCTCGACGGCGATCTGCTCCCGCTGCGGAACGCTCGGCGCGTCCCCGCAGGGCGCCGACTGCTGCTCACCCTCCAGCGGCACGGGACTGGCGCAGCCGCCGATGCCGGCCCGCGGGGCGGTTTCCTGCGCCCCGTTCATCAGCTCCAGCGTCCGCTCGGCGCTGAGCACGGGATACGTCGCCCCCTTCTGCGGTGCCGTCAGCTGACCGCTGGCGGCCACCACGTCGCCCTGGGCGCCGACCGTGACGCCGGTGGGCCAGCCGTACGTCGGCAGCCCGCCGACCACCGGGTCGGCGTTCACCACCCGCCGGGCGCCCATGACCAGGCCGGCCTCCACCTTGGCGGAGTCCTGCCCGACCGCCTTCAGGATCGGCGCGGCCGCCTTCCTCGCGGCCGCCTCGCTCACCGGCTCCTCGGAACCCGTCGCAGGGCCCTTGGCGCACACCGTGAAGCTTCGGCAGTTGTCCGTTCCGGGGTGGTAGCGGTGGAACGTCCAGGTGCCGGGCGCCTCCCGGTTCACCTGGAGGCTGGGGCCCTGGCCGTCGCGGCCCCCGATCCGCCAGGCCGTTCCCTCGGCGACGGGCGTCCCGTCGAGGCTGAGCGCGCCGGCGAGCTGCACCACGTCCTCCTCGGTGACCTCGCCCCTCGGCCAGTGCACGGCCGCCGAGCCGGGGCCCTCCGGGAGGGTGCCGTCGGCCTTGTAGGTGACGCCGTTCGGGTCGGGCTCGCCGGGGGCGATGCCGTTCGGGGCGCCGGATGACGAGTAGCCGTCGAGGGCGAGCGGCGGGGGAGTGGCGTTCCCCGCCGGGGCACCGGAGCCGGTGCCACCACCGGCCGAGGCCGCGAGGTAGGCGCCGCCACCCCCGGCCAGCAGCACGGCGGCGGCCACGCAGGCGATGACGACGGGGGAGCGACGCCGGGCGGCCCCTGGGGCACGCTGCGCGCCCCCGCTCCCGTGATCCGACCGGCCGAGGCCACGTCCCCCAGCGCCGACCCTGACGCCCTCCGAGGCCTGCGCGTCGTCCGGCTCCGAGCCTCGCGCGTCGTCCGGCTCCGGGGCGTGTACGTCGTCCGGCTCCGAGCCTCGCGCGTCGTCCGGCTCCGGGGCGTGTACGTCGTCCGGCTCCGAGGTCTGCGCGTCGCCGCTCCCGTGGTCCAAGCGGGCGACGTCCTGGCCCTCAAGGCCGACACCGACGCCCTCCGGAGCCCGCGCGTCGTCGGGCTCCGAGCCTCGCGCGTCGTCCGGCTCCGGGGCGTGTACGTCGTCCGGCTCCGAGCTCTGCTCGTTGTCCGGCTCCGGGGCCTGCGCGTCGCCCGGGACGGTGTGGCCCTCCGGGGCCCGCGCCTCTTCCGGGGCCTGCGCCTCTTCCGAGGCCTGTTGCGGGCTCCGTCCCTCTTCCGAGGTCGGCGCCTCGTCCGGGTCCTGTGCGTCTTCTGAGGCTTGCGCGCCTCTCGGAGCGAGACCTTCCGGGGAGGCTTCCGCGTCTTCCGGGGCCCGCACTTCGTCCGGATCCTGCGCCGGGGCTCGCGCCTCCTCCGAGTTCCGTGCATCTTCCGGGGCTCGCGCCTCTTCCGGGGCCGCCCCCGCTTCCTCTGAAGTCCGTGCTTGCTCCGCCGCCTCCGCGCCCTCCGGTGCCCGCGTGCCCTCCGGGCTCTGCACGTCCTCCGTGGCCTGCGCGTCCTGGGTGCCTGAGGTGTCCGGGGAGGTGCGCGCGGCGTCCTGCCCGTCGGCGTTCCGCTCGGCGGCGCCGGTCCCGCCCGCGACGTCGTCGTCGTTGTCGGGTCGCTCGGTGTTCACCGCATCGCTCCTTCGGCTGCACAGCTCACGCTGGTGGGTCGTATCCCGTATCCCCTTTACGGGGGACAGCGATGGGACGCAGCGGGGGAGCGCGCGGTTCCCGGCGTGGGCCGGCTCAGTCGCCGTAGTCGGACATCGCGTCCAGCAGACGGGCCGACCTCGGCGGCACGGTCACGCCGTGGATCAGCGACGGCGGAACCGGGCGGGCGGCGTGCCGGTCGGGTGCCGACCAGTGCGGGACCATCCGGGCGCAGTCGCCTCGCAGCGAGGCCAGGTCACCCTCCAGGTCGACGGAGGTGGGAACCGAGGCGTCGAGTTTCGTCATAGCGGCACCGTAGGCACGTCGGGGTAGGCGAAGAAAGATCTACTATCAGGTAGTTTTAGTCATTTCGAAGCCGCCCGCACCCTCTGGCCGGCGCTTCGTGCCCATCCGGCCATCCGCTTCAACCGCGCCACCGCAACCCGGTAGCGTGAATCGTCAACCCCCTCCACTCGGGAGATTCCACGCCGTGCGCATCGCAGTCACCGGCTCCATCGCCACCGACCACCTCATGACCTTCCCCGGCCGCTTCGCCGACCAGCTCGTCGCGGACCAGCTGCACACGGTCTCGCTGTCGTTCCTGGTCGACAAGCTCGATGTCCGCCGGGGTGGCGTGGGCGCCAACATCGCCTTCGGCATGGGCCAGCTCGGAACCCGGCCCATCCTGGTCGGCGCCGCCGGCGCCGACTTCGACGAGTACCGCGCCTGGCTGGACCGGCACGGCGTCGACACGGCCTCCGTGCGCATCTCCGAGACCCTGCACACCGCCCGCTTCGTGTGCACCACGGACGCCGACCACAACCAGATCGGCTCGTTCTACACCGGCGCCATGAGCGAGGCCCGCCTGATCGAGCTGAAGACCGTCGCCGACCGGGTCGGCGGCCTCGACCTGGTCCTGATCGGCGCCGACGACCCGGAGGCGATGCTCCGGCACACCGAGGAGTGCCGCTCCCGGAACATCGCGTTCGCCGCCGACTTCTCCCAGCAGATCGCCCGCATGGACGGCGAGGAGATCCGCATCCTGCTGGACGGGGCGACGTACCTCTTCTCCAACGAGTACGAGAAGGGCCTCATCGAGTCGAAGACCGGCTGGAGCGACGAGGAGATCCTCGGCAAGGTCGGCCACCGCGTCACCACCCTCGGCGCCCGGGGCGTGCGCATCGAGCGGGCCGGCGAGGACCCGATCGAGGTCGGCTGCCCGGAGGAGGAGCGCAAGCTCGAACCCACCGGCGTCGGCGACGCCTTCCGCGCAGGCTTCCTGTCCGGCCTGGTCTGGGGCGTGGGCCTGGAGCGCGCCGCGCAGGTCGGCTGCATGCTGGCCACGCTCGTCATCGAGACGGTCGGCACCCAGGAGTACGCCCTGCGCCGCGCCCACTTCATGGACCGCTTCACCAAGGCGTACGGCCATGACGCCGCCGCCGAGGTCCGGACGCACCTGAGCTGACTACGCCCGCCGGCGGACCACGTAGGCCGTACCCCGGTCCGCCGGCTCCTCACCCACGTACTCCTGGCCCCGCATCGCGCACCACGCCGGGATGTCCAGCCGGGCCGCCTCGTCGTCCGCGAGCACCCGGACCGTGCCGCCCACCGGCACCTCCCCGATGACCTTGGCCAGCTCGATCACCGGGACGGGGCAGAGCTTGCCCACCGCGTCCACGACGAGCGCGTCGTCCCGGACGACCGTGCTGGGCGCCGGCGCCCCGAGCTTCTCCCGGACCCCCGCGACGGCCCCCGGCAGCACCTGGAGGAAACGGTCGACGTCCTCCGCCGCGGCCCCGAGCGGCAGCGACACCCGCACGTTGCCCTCGCTCAGCACCCCCATCGCCTTCAGCACATGGCTCGGCGTCAGCGTGCTGCTCGTGCAGGACGATCCGGACGAGACGGAGAACCCGGCGCGGTCCAGCTCGTGCAGCAGGGTCTCCCCGTCGACATAGAGACAGGAGAAGGTGACGATCCCCGGCAGCCGCCGCGCCGGATCGCCCACCACCTCGACATCCCCGAGCAGTTCCGGAACCCGCGCCCGGATCCGGTCCGTCAGCTCCCGGAGCCGCAGCGCCTCCTGGGCCGCCTCGGCCCGCACGGCCCGCAGCGAGGCCGCCGCGGCGACGATCGCCGGGATGTTCTCGAACCCGGCGGCCCGCCCCGACTCCCGTTCGTCCGAGGGCCCTTGCGGCGCGAACCGCACCCCCTTGCGCACCGCCAGCAGTCCCACCCCCGACGGCCCGCCCCACTTGTGGGCACTGGCCGTCAGCAGCGACCAGTCGCCCGCCACCGGCCCCCACGCCAGCGACTGCGCCGCGTCCACCAGCAACGGCACCCCGGCCGCCCGGCACACCGACGCCACCTCGGCCACCGGCTGCACGGTCCCCACCTCGTGGTTGGCCGACTGCAGACACGCCAGCGCGGTGTCGGGCCGCAGCGCCTCGGCGTACCCCTGTGCGCGCACCGCGCCCTCACGGCCCACCGCCACCTGAGTGGTCGTACCGCCGTCCTTCTCGTGCACCTCCGCCGCATGGAGCACCGAGGAGTGTTCGACCGCTGACACGATCAGGTGACGCCCGGCGCGGCGACGTCCGGCCAGCGCACCCGCGATCCCCGTGTGCACGGCGCGTGTTCCGGAGGGGGTGAACACCAGCTCGTCCGGCCGGCACCCCACCGCCTCGGCCGCCGCCTCCCGCGCCGCGTCCAGCAGCATCCGGGCCCGCCGCCCCTCCCGGTACAACCGCGCCGGATCGGCCCACCCCTCGTCAACAGAGGCCAGCAGCGCCTGCCGCGCAACGGGATGAAGGGGGGCCGCGGAAGCGGCGTCGAAGTAAGCCACACAACCACGCTAACGCCCCTGGGGGTGCGGGGAACCGCGCGACCAGCCACGATGCGCCCGTACCCGCCGGACAAGCCGTGCTTCCGGGTCGTCAGACGCCCGGAACTCCCCCCGGAGAACGGGCAGGAGCCGGGCAACCGACTCCTTCGGCTGACCCGGCGGCGCGTTCGGGCACCCTCCCCGCGAACCCCCGGAGGGCGTCGGCTAGGGTTTGGTCCGCATAAACATCCAAACCCCTGCCCGACGCAGGGCGGCGACCGACCAGCGAGAAGGCCGCAGCCGACAGCGCGGGCGAGACTCTCGGGAAGGCGCTACGTGAGTCCCAACGGCTCCGACCGCTCGCCGCGGCGCCCGATGCGGCGGAAGCTGCTGCAGGCACTGACCGCGGGCCTGGTCCTGGCGACCGCCACCGGTTGCACATGGGAGGACTTCCCCCGCCTTGGTATGCCCACCCCCACCACGGAAGAGGCGCCGATCGTCCTCTCCCTGTGGCAGGGCTCCTGGGCTGCCGCGCTCGCCGTCGGCGTGCTGGTGTGGGGCCTCATTCTGTGGAGTGCCATCTTCCACCGGCGCAGCCGCACCAAGATCGAGGTTCCTCCGCAGACCAGGTACAACGTGCCCATCGAGGCGCTGTACACGGTGGTCCCGATCATCATCGTCTCGGTCCTCTTCTACTTCACGGCGCGCGACGAGACGAAGCTCCTCGACATGTCCAAGAAGCCCGACGTCACGGTCAACGTGGTCGGCTTCCAGTGGAGCTGGTGCTTCAACTACATCGAGAATGTCGAAGGTTCCACGGGGGACGCCAAGACCTCCAAGGAACTGAACGCCATTCCGGACCGCTACAAGAAGGAGTTCCCGGCCGACGCCGGCGGCGTCTACGCCTGCGGCACGCCGGGGGAGCGGAACCCGCAGACGGGCAACCCGGGCCCCACCCTCTGGCTCCCTGAGGGCAAGACGGTCCGCTTCGTGCTCACCTCGCGTGACGTCATCCACTCCTTCTGGGTGGTGCCGTTCCTGATGAAGCAGGACGTCATCCCCGGCCACACCAACGCCTTCCAGGTGACCCCCAACAGGCAGGGCACCTTCCTGGGCAAGTGCGCCGAACTGTGCGGCGTCGACCACTCCCGGATGCTGTTCAACGTGAAGGTCGTCTCTCCGGAGCGCTACGAGCAGCACCTCAAGGACCTCGCCAAGAAGGGGCAGACCGGTTACGTTCCCGCGGGCATCGAGCAGACGCCTCACGAGAAGAACCGGGAGACGAACCAACTGTGAGCATCCTCAACGAACCCGCGGGTGCCGCCGAGGCCGGCTCGTACGAGAACGAGCTGCCGGTGCGGCGCAAGCAGCCCGGCAACGTGGTCGTCAAGTGGCTGACGACCACCGACCACAAGACGATCGGCACGCTGTACCTGGTCACGTCGTTCGCGTTCTTCTGCATCGGTGGCGTGATGGCGCTCTTCATGCGCGCCGAGCTCGCCCGTCCGGGTACGCAGATCATGTCGAACGAGCAGTTCAACCAGGCGTTCACGATGCACGGCACGATCATGCTGCTGATGTTCGCGACGCCGCTGTTCGCCGGTTTCGCGAACTGGATCATGCCGCTGCAGATCGGCGCGCCGGACGTGGCGTTCCCGCGGCTGAACATGTTCGCCTACTGGCTCTACCTGTTCGGCTCGCTGATCGCGGTGGCCGGCTTCCTCACCCCGCAGGGCGCTGCCGACTTCGGCTGGTTCGCCTACTCCCCGCTGTCGGACGCGGTCCGCTCGCCGGGTGTCGGCGCCGACATGTGGATCATGGGTCTGGCCTTCTCCGGCTTCGGCACCATCCTCGGCTCGGTCAACTTCATCACCACCATCATCTGCATGCGCGCCCCCGGCATGACGATGTTCCGCATGCCGATCTTCACCTGGAACGTGCTGCTGACCGGTGTCCTGGTCCTGCTCGCCTTCCCGGTCCTGGCGGCCGCGCTGTTCGCGCTGGAGGCGGACCGCAAGTTCGGTGCCCACGTCTTCGACGCGTCCAACGGCGGAGCACTGCTCTGGCAACATCTCTTCTGGTTCTTCGGGCATCCAGAGGTGTACATCATCGCGCTGCCGTTCTTCGGCATCATCAGTGAGGTCATCCCGGTCTTCTCCCGCAAGCCGATGTTCGGCTACTCGGGTCTGATCGCGGCGACCATCGCGATCGCGGGTCTGTCCGTGACGGTGTGGGCCCACCACATGTACGTCACCGGCGGTGTGCTGCTGCCGTTCTTCGCCTTCATGACGTTCCTCATCGCCGTCCCGACCGGTGTGAAGTTCTTCAACTGGATCGGCACGATGTGGAAGGGCTCGCTGTCCTTCGAGACACCGATGCTCTGGGCGACCGGCTTCCTGATCACCTTCACCTTCGGTGGTCTGACCGGTGTCATCCTGGCCTCGCCGCCGATGGACTTCCACGTCTCCGACTCGTACTTCGTGGTGGCGCACTTCCACTACGTCGTCTTCGGCACCGTCGTCTTCGCGATGTTCTCCGGCTTCCACTTCTGGTGGCCGAAGTGGACCGGCAAGATGCTCGACGAGCGGCTCGGCAAGATCACCTTCTGGACGCTGTTCATCGGCTTCCACGGCACCTTCCTGGTCCAGCACTGGCTGGGCGCCGAGGGCATGCCGCGCCGGTACGCCGACTACCTGGCGGCCGACGGCTTCACCGCCCTGAACACGGTCTCGACGATCAGCTCGTTCGTGCTCGGCCTGTCGGTCCTGCCGTTCTTCTACAACGTGTGGAAGACGGCCAAGTACGGCAAGCCGGTCGGCGTCGACGACCCCTGGGGCTACGGTCGCTCGCTGGAGTGGGCGACCTCCTGCCCGCCGCCGCGGCACAACTTCCTCACCCTGCCGCGGATCCGCAGCGAATCCCCGGCGTTCGACCTGCACCACCCCGACATCGCCGCGCTCGAGGAGCTCGGTCATGGCGGACACGGTGCCAGCGCCCTGGCGGGTAGCAAGGAGGCCGGTAAGTGAAGATCCAGGGCAAGATGTTCATGTGGCTGAGCGTCTTCATCCTGGCCATGGCGATCGTCTATGGCTTGTGGTCGAAGGAGCCGGCCGGCACCACCGCCCTCTTCCTGGCTTTCGGTCTGTCCATCATGATCGGGTTCTACCTGGGCTTCACGGCCCGGCGGGTCGACGCGGGTGCCCAGGACAACAAGGAGGCCGACGTCGCGGACGACGCGGGCGAGCTGGGCTTCTTCAGCCCGCACAGCTGGCAGCCGCTGTCCCTCGGCATCGGTGGCGCCCTCGCCTTCCTGGGTGTCGCGGTCGGCTGGTGGCTGCTGTACTTCTCCGCCCCGCTGATCCTGATCGGCATCTGGGGCTGGGTCTTCGAGTACTACCGCGGTGAGAGCCGCACCCAGTAGGACGCGCCGAGCGCTCAAGGAGCCCGGTCTCTCCGTCAGGAGGGTCCGGGCTCCTTCGTTCTGCACGTTTCACACCCACGGTGTCCCTCGTCCGGATGACTCACCGCGCCGAGATTGACGAATCTTCCTAGCGTGAAGGCATGAGCCACTCCTCGCGCACCCGCAGAATCGCCGGTTGCACGCTGGTGGTGATCGCCCTCGGCGCGGGCGTCACCGCCTGCAGCAGCGACGGCAACCCGCTGTCCGCCACGCCGTACGACGCGGCGGAGCACATCTCCTTCAGCGGCCCCACCAAGGCCGGCAAGAAGGCGGACCCGGACAAGCCCCTGGAGATCACCTCCGAGGGCTCCGAGGGCCGGATCACGGACGTCACGGCCGTGGACGCCGCCGGACGCCATGTCTCGGGTGAACTCTCCGCCGACGGGGGCCGCTGGCACAGCACCTCTCCGCTGGCCGCCAACGCCCACTACACGGTCCGGGTGAGCACCGAGGACGAGGACGGGGCACCCGGCCGACGGGTCGTCACCTTCGACACCGGCAAGCCCCGCACCCAGAAGCGACTCAACGTCACCTTCGGCCCCGAGGCGGGCAAGTACGGCGTGGGCCAGCCCATCACGGCCGACCTGAGCCAGCCCGTCAAGGACAAGGCGCAGCGCGCGATCGTCGAACGCGGCCTGAAGGTGGACTCCAGCATCGTCGTGGAGGGCTCCTGGCACTGGGTCGACGACAAGAAACTCCACTACCGGCCCAAGGAGTACTGGCCCGTCAACGCCACCCTCCAGGTGCGCAGCAACCTCGACGGCATCAAGATCAGCGATCGGCTGTGGGGCGGTACCGCGAAGCCCCTGAAGATCACCACGGGGGACCGGATCGTCGCCGTGGCGGACGGCGGCAGCCACTACATGACGATCTACAAGAACGACAAGGAGATCAACTCCATCCCGATCACCATGGGCAAGCCCGGCTTCGAGACCCGCAACGGGGTCAAGGTGGTCATCGGCAAGGAGTACTTCGTACGCATGCGCGGCACCACCGTCGGCATCGCCGACGGCACGTCCGAGTCGTACGACCTGCCCGTCTACTACGCCACCCGGGTGACCTGGAGCGGCGAGTACGTGCACGCCGCCCCCTGGTCGGTCGGCGACCAGGGTTCCGCCAACGTCAGCCACGGCTGCGTCGGCATGAACACCAGCAACGCCTCATGGTTCTACGAGACCGTCCGCCCCGGCGACATCGTCCAGGTCGTCAACTCCTACGGCAAGACGATGGAACCGTTCGGCAACGGCTTCGGCGACTGGAACGTCGAGTGGGCGAACTGGCGCAAGGGCAGCGCCCTGGTCACCGGCAACCCCGAGGGCCCCGCGGAGACGGAGCGGGTCAGGCTGCAGCCCGAGACCGTCTGAGGCCCGGCGGAGGAACGAACGCCCCTCAGGGGCGCGGGGAAACCACGCGACAGGCCACACAAGGCCCGCAGCCGCCCGAAACCTGTCGCCCCCGCCCCCTCAGGCGCTCGCGAGCTTCTTCTCCCGCAGCAGGGCGGCCAGGGCGTTCGCGAACTCCACCGGCTCCACAGGCAGGGTCACCGCGGCGTCGGCCCGGCTCCACGTGGCCAGCCAGGCGTCCTGCGGCCGCCCGATGAGCAACAGCACGGGCGGGCAGGCGAACACCTCGTCCTTGATCTGCCGGCAGACTCCCATGCCCCCCATGGGCACGGCCTCACCGTCCAGGACGCAGACGTCGATCCCGCCCTTGTCCAGCTCCTTGAGGACGGCGGCGGGGGTGGCACACTCCACGTACTCCACCACCGGAACGTCCGGCGCGGGCCGCTTCCCCGCGGCCAGCCGCACCTGGGCGCGGGTGTTGGAGTCGTCGCTGTAGACCAGCACCGTGGCGGTCGGCTGCATGCTTCCTCCGAGACGTCGGCGTCGTACGCAAAGGCCGGGACGGAACGGCCCGATGCGGCGGATGCTACTCCTTTGAACACCTCGTCAACACCGGTTCGGACACGCCTTCCCTGGGCCATCCGGGCAGTACACACGCTGCGGACACTCCGAACGGCACCCCCCGGAGTGAGGGCGGGATAAGCGACCGACATAATGTCGGTCGTGGCGACAGCAACGACAGTAGATACCGGGCACGCGCACCCGTCGGTCAACCGGCCGAACCTCACCAGCGTCGGAACCATCATCTGGCTGAGTTCCGAGCTGATGTTCTTCGCGGCCCTCTTCGCGATGTACTTCACCCTGCGATCGGTGACCGGTCCCGAGTTCTGGCATGAGAAGGCCTCGGCCTTGAACTTCCCGTTCTCGGCGACCAACACCACGATCCTGGTGCTCTCCTCCCTCACCTGCCAGCTGGGCGTGTTCGCCGCTGAGCGCGGTGACGTCAAGAAGCTCCGGATGTGGTTCATCGTCACCTTCGTGATGGGTGCGATCTTCATCGGCGGCCAGGTCTACGAGTACACCGAGCTGGTGAAGCACGAGGGCCTCTCGCTCTCCTCCGACCCGTACGGCTCGGTCTTCTACCTGACCACCGGCTTCCACGGCCTGCACGTGACGGGCGGACTCATCGCCTTCCTGCTGGTCCTCGGCCGTACCTATGCGGCTCGGAGGTTCACCCACGAGCAGGCGACCGCCGCCATCGTCGTGTCCTACTACTGGCACTTCGTCGATGTCGTCTGGATCGGCCTCTTCGCCACGATCTACATGATCAAGTAGCCGGGACCCGCTCCCGCGCATTCCAGAAGACTCGACGCAGAAGATCCTGACACCGGGGTAATCCGTGAAAAAGCTCTCCGCACGACGACGCCATCCGCTGGCGGCGGTCGTCGTCCTACTCCTTGCGCTGGCGGCCACTGGGGGGCTGTACGCCGTGTTCGCGCCCGCGGACAAGGCGCAGGCCGACGAAACGGCCCAGTCCCTCGCCATCGACGAGGGCAAGAAGCTCTACGCCGTCGGCTGCGCCAGCTGTCACGGCACCGATGGTCAGGGCACCTCCGACGGTCCCAGCCTGGTGGGCGTGGGCGCCGCGGCCGTCGACTTCCAGGTGGGCACCGGCCGCATGCCGGCGGCGACCTCCCAGGGCGCCCAGGTGCCGAAGAAGAAGGTCATCTACACGCAGGCCGAGATCGACCAGCTCGCGGCCTACGTCGCCTCGCTCGGCGCCGGGCCGAACATCCCGACCAAGGAGCAGTACGGCACGGAGGGCGCGGACATCGCCGAGGGTGGCGAGCTCTTCCGCACCAACTGCGCGCAGTGCCACAACTTCACCGGCAAGGGCGGTGCGCTCACCGAGGGCAAGTACGCGCCGTCTCTGGAAGGCGTCGACCCGAAGCACATCTACGAGGCCATGCAGACCGGCCCGCAGAACATGCCCTCCTTCCCCGACACGACGCTGTCCGAGCAGAACAAGAAGGACATCATCGCGTACCTGGAGGCGGTCAACAGCTCCACGACGGAGAGCCCCGGCGGTCTGGAGCTGGGCGGCCTCGGGCCGGTCAGTGAGGGCCTGTTCGGCTGGATCTTCGGTCTCGGTGGCCTGATCGCCGTCGCCGTGTGGGTCGCCGCCCGGACCGCAAAGGCCAAGAAGTCATGAGTAGCCAAGACATCCCAGAAGAGAACCTGCCCGCGAAGCGGGCCGGCGCGGTCGACGTCGCCGACGAGAAGAACCCGTTCGCGGACCCCGGTCTGCCCCCGCACGAGCACCGGGTCCAGGACATCGACGAGCGGGCCGCCAAGCGGTCCGAGCGCGCGGTGGCCATGCTGTTCACGCTGTCGATGCTGGCCACGGTGGCCTTCATCGCCGCGTTCGTGGCGGTGCCGGTCGACAAGGCCGTCTACGTCTGGCCGCTCGGCCACGTCAGCGCCCTGAACCTCGCGCTGGGCCTGACCCTGGGTCTCGCGCTGTTCTGCATCGGCGCGGGCGCGGTCCACTGGGCCCGCACCCTGATGTCCGACGTGGAGATCGCCGACGAGCGTCACCCGATCGAGGCCTCCCCCGAGGTCCGCGCGAAGGTCCACGCGGACTTCAAGCAGGGTGCCAAGGAATCCGCGCTCGGCCGTCGCAAGCTGATCCGCAACACGATGTTCGGCGCGCTCACGCTGGTGCCGCTGTCCGGCGTCGTCCTGCTGCGCGACCTGGGTCCGCTGCCCGAGGACAAGCTCCGCCACACCCTGTGGAAGAAGGGCAAGCTCCTCGTCAACATGAACACGAACGAGCCGCTGCGTCCCTCGGACGTCATCGTCGGTTCGCTCACGTTCGCCAAGCCCGAGGGCCTGGAGGAGCACGACCACGACTTCCAGAACGAGATCGCCAAGGCGGCCCTGATGATCGTGCGGCTGCAGCCGGGCGACATCAAGGACAAGCGCGAGCTCGAATGGTCGCACGAGGGCATCGTGGCGTACTCGAAGATCTGCACCCACGTCGGTTGCCCGATCTCGCTGTACGAGCAGCAGACGCACCACGTGCTGTGCCCCTGCCACCAGTCCACCTTCGACCTGTCCGACGGTGCCCGGGTCATCTTCGGCCCCGCCGGCCACGCCCTTCCGCAGCTGCGGATCGGCGTGAACGACGAGGGTTACCTCGAGGCGCTCGGCGACTTCGAAGAGCCCGTCGGTCCTGCATTCTGGGAGCGCGGATGAGCACTACGACCACTTCCGATTCCCGCTCTCGCGGGAAGGCGCCGGCCGGCGAACGCGTCGCCGACTGGGCCGACGGCCGGCTCGGGATCTACTCCCTGGCCAAGGCCAACATGCGCAAGATCTTCCCGGACCACTGGTCCTTCATGCTGGGCGAGATCTGCCTGTACAGCTTCATCATCATCATCCTCACGGGTGTGTACCTGACGCTGTTCTTCCACCCGTCGATGAACGAGGTGGAGTACCACGGCAGCTACGTCCCGCTGCAGGGCCAGCTGATGTCGGAGGCGTTCGCCTCCACCCTGGACATCAGCTTCGACGTGCGCGGCGGTCTGCTGATCCGGCAGATCCACCACTGGGCGGCGATCATCTTCCTCGCCGGCATGTTCGTGCACATGATGCGTGTCTTCTTCACCGGCGCGTTCCGCAAGCCGCGTGAGATCAACTGGCTGTTCGGCTTCCTGCTCTTCGTCCTCGGCATGTTCACCGGGTTCACCGGCTACTCGCTCCCGGACGACCTGCTCTCCGGCACCGGTGTCCGCTTCACCCAGGGCGCGATCCTGTCCGTGCCGATCGTCGGCACGTACATCTCGATGTTCCTGTTCGGCGGGGAGTTCCCCGGGACCGACTTCGTCGCCCGGTTCTACTCGATCCACATCCTGCTGCTGCCCGGCATCATGCTCGGGCTCGTGGTCGGCCACCTGATCCTGGTCTTCTACCACAAGCACACGCAGTTCGCGGGCCCCGGCAAGTCGAACAAGAACGTCGTCGGCATGCCGCTGCTGCCGGTCTACACGGCCAAGGCCGGAGGCTTCTTCTTCCTGGTCTTCGGTGCCATCTCGGCCCTGGCCGGCATCGCGTCGGTCAACCCGATCTGGGTCCTCGGCCCGTACCGGCCGGACCAGGTGTCCACGGGCGCCCAGCCCGACTGGTACATGGGCTTCGCCGAAGGCCTCGTCCGTGCCATGCCCGGCTGGGAGATCAACTTCTGGGGCCACACACTGGTCCTGGGCGTGTTCGTCCCGCTGGTGCTGTTCGGGTTGTTCCTCGGCGTGATCGCCCTGTACCCCTTCATCGAGTCGTGGGTCACCGGCGACAAGCGCGAGCACCACATCCTGGACCGCCCGCGCAACGCCCCGACCCGTACGGCCTTCGGTGTCGCCTGGGTCACCGGCTACATGATCATGCTGATCGGCGGTGGCAACGACATCGTCGCCACGCACTTCCACCTGTCGATCAACGCGGTCACCTGGTTCGTCCGGATCGGCTTCTTCGCCGGACCGGTCCTCGCCTTCGTCGTCACCAAGCGGATCTGCCTCGGCCTGCAGCGCCGGGACAAGGACAAGGTGCTGCACGGCCGGGAGACCGGCACCATCAAGCGCCTGCCGCACGGTGAGTTCATCGAGGTCCACGAGCCGCTCAGCCAGGAGGCGCTGTACACGCTCACGGCACACGAGCAGTACCAGCCGGCCGAGATCGGCCCGGCGGTCGACGAGAACGGCGTCGAGCGCAAGGTGACGGGCACCGAGAAGCTGCGCGCCAAGCTCAGCAACTCCTACTACGGTGAGGACGCCCAGATCCCCAAGCCCACCGTCGATGAGTACAAGGAGATCACGAGCGGCCACGGCCACCACTGATCGCCGCACTCGCCACGCCACGGCGAAGGGCCCCGTCCGGTGTTCGGACGGGGCCCTTCGCCGTGCCCGGGGCTGGATAGGGTGGACCCAGTTCGAGACAAGTGTCCCGTACGACGGGACTGGACCAGGAGCGGCTTATGAGCGCTGTGACCCCCGCTGGAGGCGACACCGCGGCGGGCCGCTCCTGGCCCGCCCTGCTGAACGGCCTGCTGGACGGCCGTGACCTGAGCGCCGACGACACCGCCTGGGCGATGGACCTGATCATGCGGGGCGAGGCGACGGACGCGCAGATCGCCGGCTTCGCGGTGGCGCTGCGGGCCAAGGGCGAGACCGTCGAGGAGATCAGCGGGCTCGTGCGCACGATGTACGAGCACGCGAACGTCATCGAGGTGCCGGGCGAGACGGTCGACATCGTCGGGACCGGCGGCGACGGCGCGAAGACGGTGAACATCTCCACCATGTCGGCGATCGTCATCGCCGGTACGGGCGCGAAGGTCGTCAAGCACGGCAACCGGGCCGCGTCCTCCGCCTCCGGAGCCTCCGACGTGCTGGAGAAGCTGGGCGTCAATCTGCAACTGACACCGCGGCGGGTCGCCGAGGTCGCCGAGGAGGCGGGGATCACCTTCTGCTTCGCGGTGAAGTTCCACCCGGCACTGCGTCATGTGGCGGCGGCGCGAGGCCAGTTGGGCATCCGGACGACGTTCAACTTCCTGGGCCCGCTGACCAACCCGGCGAAGGTCAAGGCGCAGGCGGTGGGTGTCGCGGACCTCCGGATGGCGCCGATCGTCGCCGGTGTCTTCGCCGGGCGCGGCAACTCCTCGCTGGTCTTCCGCGGCGACGACGGCCTGGACGAGCTGACGACCACGTCGACGTCGCGGGTGTGGGTGGTCCGCGACGGCAAGGTGACCGAGGAGTCCTTCGACCCGCGCGAGGTCGGCATCGACCTGGTGCCGGTTCAGGCGCTGCGCGGCGCGGACGCCTCGTACAACGCCGAGGTCGCCCGGCGCCTGCTGGACGGCGAGCCGGGCCCCGTACGGGACGCCGTGCTGCTGAACGCGGCGGCGGCGCTGGTGGCGCTGGAGCCCGGCGACGGGCCGCTGGCCGAGCAGATCGGCGCCGGGATGGCGAGGGCGGCGCAGGCGATCGACTCGGGTGCCGCCAGGCGGGTGCTGGACCGCTGGGTGGCGGCGAGCAACGCCTGAGGCCGCGTGCGGTGACGCGGGGCGCGGTCCGGATTCTGGACCGCGCCTTGCGAGCCGAAGATCATGTGGCAGGATGCTGTACCAGGTCATGAGCGACAGCTGAAAGGCCCCGGCCGGCTGTCCGGCAACCCTCCGTCCGTGGCGGGGTGCCCCGGGTGAGGACCAGGTCGTAGGCAGCAAGGTCTACGACAAGCGCGGACCCCTCGCGTCACCAGGGGTCCTGGTCGTCGAGGGAGCCTTCCGTGAGCCAGCGAATGCGATAGGGCCGCAGAGCCCCGCCTCCGCACCCCTCTTTCCTTCCACCTCCGCGCTCGAGCGTGCCGCTCGCGTGGTGGTCTCCGTCTGTCTTACGGGAGTACACCCATGTCCGTCTCCACCGCTGCCGCCGGCCAGTCCGTTTGTGCCCCGCTGCCCGTTCTGGGCCGGGACGTGACCGTCCCGCTCGTCACCGGGGGCGAAGTCACCTACGCCGCCCTCGACTACGCGGCCAGCGCCCCCGCCCTCCAGCGCGTCTGGGACGACGTGGCGGCCTACGCGCCGTACTACGGCAGTGTCCACCGCGGTGCCGGCTATCTCTCCCAGTTGTCCACCGACCTCTTCGAGAACGCCCGCAGGACCGTCGCCGAGTTCCTCGACTGCCGTGACGACGACCAGGTGATCTTCACCCGGGCCACCACCGACTCGCTCAACCTGCTCGCCGGCGCCCTTCCCGCCGGCTGCCAGGTCTTCGTCTTCGAGACCGAGCACCACGCCTCCCTGCTGCCCTGGCGGGACGCCGACGTCACCTACCTCGACGCCCCGCGCACCCCGCAGCAGGCGGTGCGGACCCTGGAGCGCGCGCTGGCCGGGCGCGGGTCCCGCGGCCCGGCCCTGGTCTGCGTCACCGGCGCCTCCAACGTCACCGGCGAACTGTGGCCCGTACGGGAGCTCGCCGCGGCCGCGCACGCGCACGGCGCCCGGATCGTGCTGGACGCCGCCCAGCTCGCGCCGCACCACCCGGTCTCCGTGCGGGAGCTGGACGTCGACTGGGTGGCCTTCTCCGGGCACAAGCTGTACGCCCCGTTCGGCTCCGGCGTGCTGGCCGGCCGGGCCGACTGGCTGCGCGAGGCCGAGCCGTACCTCGCGGGCGGCGGTGCCAGCCGCACGGTCGCCCGGCGTGCCGACGGCGGCGTCGACGTGGAGTGGCACGACAGCGCCGCCCGGCACGAGGGGGGCTCGCCGAACGTCATCGGCGCCTACGCCGTCGCGTCGGCCTGCAAGGCCCTCACCGAGGCCGGATACGACACCCTGGTCGCCCGGGAGCAGCGCCTGATCCGCAAGGTCCGCGACGGCCTCGCCGGGGTGTCCGAGGTCCGGATCCTGTCCCTGTTCGGCGACGACGCCCCGCGCGTCGGGGTGCTCTCCTTCGTCGTCGAGGGCTGGAACAGCTCGCACCTCGCCGCCGCCCTCTCCGCCGAGTACGGCATCGGCGTCCGCGACGGGCTCTTCTGTGCCCACCCCCTCGTCCGTACGCTGCTCGGCAGCGACCCGCAGACCCAGGGCGAGTGCGGTGCCCCCGAGGCGGCTCCCGGCGAGAAGTCGCTGAACGCCGTCCGGGTGAGCTTCGGCGCGGGGACGCCGGACGAGCATGTCGAGCGGTTCGTCGGGGCGGTGCGGGAACTGGTCCGAGACGGCGCGAAGTGGAAATACCGCACGGTGGAAGGCCGTTGCGTCCCCGCCGTGTGATCCCGCCGTGTGATCCCGCCGTGTGATCCCGCCGTGTGATCCCGGCGGGATCACCGCCGCGCGGCTCGACGCCTAGGGGCGGTGTCCGGGGGCTAGCTGTCCAGCCCGATCGCGAACGCCGCCTCCAGGTCGTGCTGGGAGTACGTACGGAACGCCACGTGGGTGTCCGTCGCCTCCACGCCGGCGATCTTGCTGATGCTGCCGGGAATGACGTCGGCGAGGTTCTCGTGCTGCTTCACCCGGACCATGGCGATCAGGTCGTAGGTGCCGGTGACCGAGAAGACCTCACTGACGGAGTCCAGCGCGGCGATCTGCTCGGCGATCTCGGGGATCCGGTCCACGCTGGTCTTGATCAGGACGATCGCGGTGATCACGGCTGGTTCTCTCCCTCGGGGGCCGGAGCAGGGGCGGGCTTCACTCTAGTCGTACGGCCGAATCGCGCCCACGCGTAGGCGAAGCCCAGGCCGAAGCCCACCAGGTGGGCCAGATAGGCCACCCCGGGACCGCTGGAGGCCTGGCCCGCCGCGAGCCACTGGAGAGCCACCCAGAAGGGCAGCACCACCCAGGCCGGGAAGCGCAGCGGCAGGAAGAACAGGAACGGCAGAAGGCTGGTCACCCGGGCCCGGGGGAAGAGGAAGAGAAAGGCGCCGAGGACCGCCGAGATCGCTCCCGACGCGCCGACCAGGGACTGCTCGGAGTCGGCGTTGGCCACCGCGTACCCCAGCAGCGCGAGGTAGCCGCAGCCGAGGTAGAAGAGGGTGAACTCGACGCGGCCCATCCGTTCCTCGGTCATCACGCCGAAGACGTAGAGGAAGAGCATGTTGCCGAGCAGATGCACCCAGGTGCCGTGCACGAAGAGGCCCGTGGCCGGGGTGAGGACGGCCCGGGGGGAACCCTCGAACAGTTCTGCGGGTACCACCCCCCAGCGGCGGAAGTACGCCCGCTGCGCGGCGAGCAGCTCGTCGCCCAGGCCGTACACCGGATTCAGGCCCGAGGCGGGGCCGATCAGGAAGATCAGGCAGCACAGGACGATCAGTGCGTACATCACCGGCGCCTGCCGTCGGGGGCCTGTCCGGCGGCCCGCCGTGCTCCAGAAGCTGATCATGGACACAGAGCATGACGTAAGTGGACGCAACCGTGCAGACCGCCTCGCCGCCCGGGACGGACGGGCGTCGAGGACCCGCCAGGCCGTAGGGTTACGAGCCACACGCTCCAGGGAATCTGGCGCAGCACGGAAACGACGCATCACCGAAACTAGAAGGAAAGCGAACAGCCACGATGACGGTTCCCCTGCCGACGGACACCACGCGGTGGCGCTGCACCCTCTGCGGCAATCTGACGCGCTTCGACGTGACGCGCTCCTCGAAGGTCGTCGAGTACGTCCACCTCGATCTCGCCGGTGCGCCGAAGGTCGAGGAACGCGAGGTGGTCAGTGAGACCATCGAGTCGGTGCGGTGCCGGTGGTGCAATGCCGTGGATCAGGTGGAACTCGTGGACAGGCCGGGCGCCGGCTCCTGACAGGGACCGGCCCCGAAGGGGTAGTGGGGTGACGGATGGTGGAGACCGCAGGCGGGGGGCCGGGCGACGGCGCCGCTGAGGTGCTCGACCGTCCGCTGCCCGACGGCGTGCGCCGGAAGGTCGTGCAGATCGTCTCCGACGGTTTCGGCGGCCTGACGATGGCCGAACTGCCCGCACAGCTGCGGCAGTACGCCCGGTTCGCCCCGAATCGCCGGGTCAAGTTCGCCGGCAACGCGATGGCCGCGGCGCTGGAGACCGACCCGCTGTTCCGGCAGCGCATCGGGGAGAAGTTCCGCGAGACCCAGCCCGAGCTGGCCGGTGCCCTGGCCGCCGGTTCGCCGCCCCCGGCCGCGGACCCGCTGGACGTGGCGGCCGCCGCCTACGTGCTGCGCCCGACCGGTTGGGTGAAGCTGGTCGCGGCGGCCGGCGAGGAGGCCCAGCGTGCCGACGCCGAGCGCGCGGACGAGGAGAGCCGCGCCGAACTGGAGCGACTGCGCGCCGAACTCGCCGCCGCCCGCGACCACACCCGCGTCGAGACCGAGCGGCTGCGCACCGAGCTGGACGGCGCCCGCAAGGAAGCCGAATCGCTTCACCGCAAGCTGCGGGCCGCGTTCAGCGACGTCAAGCGCGGCGAGGCGGCGTTGCGCAAGGTGCAGAGCGAGATGGAGGCCGTACGCGCCGAGGGGCACGCCCAGGTGTCCGCCGCCGAGAGCGAGACGCGGCGGCTGAAGGCGCGGCTGGGGGAGGTCGAGGCCTCCCTGGAGGCCACCCGGCGGGCCGCCCGCGAGGGTCGCAGCGTCGAGGACATGCGGGTGCGGCTGCTGCTGGACACCGTGCTCGACGCGGCGCAGGGGCTGCGGCGGGAACTGGCGCTGCCGCCGGTGTCCGTGCGCCCCGCCGAGACCGTGGACGCGGTCGAACCGGGACGAATGACCCCGAAGGACATCGCCGCGCGGGCGCTGTCCGACAGCGACCCCGCGGTCCTCGACCAGCTCCTCGCGCTGCCGCAGGCCCATCTGGTCGTCGACGGCTACAACGTCACCAAGACCGGCTATCCCCAAATGCCCCTGGAGAAGCAGCGGCTGAGGCTGCTCGGGCAGCTCTCGCAGCTGGCCGCGCAGTCCGGCGCCGAGGTGACCTGTGTCTTCGACGGCGCCGAACTGGCCGCGCCGGTGCTGCTGGCGCCGCCGCGCGGCGTGCGGGTGCTGTTCTCCAAGCCGGGCGTCACCGCCGACGAGCTGATCCGCCAACTGGTGCGCGCCGAGCCGCCCGGGCGGCCGGTCATCGTCGTCTCGACCGACCGTGAGGTGGCCGACGGGGTGGCCCGGGCCGGGGCGCGGCCGGTGGCGTCGGCGGTACTGTTGAAGCGGCTCTCGCGCAGCTGAGACGCGCCCCTTGCGCAACCTAAGTCCCAACCGCCCAATGTGCCCCGGGAATGCCCGAATTGATGGGACCGTCACGCAACGTAGCGTCAACATGCATCACTGCACGTGAGTTGTAGGTAAAGGATGCGCTCGGTCACCGAGATTTTTCATGTGAGGATTTGATCTGATCACAGCTGGGTCACTAGGGTCTGGCCTCGAACCTCCGATCGGGTGATCACTCACAAGAAGGAGATTGCCCCCGTGGCGTCCCACCGTCGACCCAAGCAGCCGAGTCGCACCCGTGTGACCGTGCTGACCACCGCAGCCGCCGCTGCCGTCGCCCTCAGCTCGCAGGCCGCCAACGCCGCGCCGAGCGAGAAGCCGAGCAAGGACGAGGTCAAGGCCAAGGTCGACAAGCTCTACGAGGAGGCCGAGCAGGCCACCGAGAAGTACAACGGCGCCAAGGAGAAGCAGGAGAAGCTCCAGAAGGAGATCTCCACGATCCAGGACAACGTCGCCCGTGGCCAGGAAGAGGTCAACGAGCTGCGTGACGGCCTGGGTTCGATGGCCAGCGCCCAGTACCGCTCGGGCGGCATCGACCCCTCCCTGCAGCTGTTCCTCTCCGCCGACCCGGACGACTACCTCGACAAGGCCTCCACCCTCGACCAGTTGAGCGCCCAGCAGGTCGAGTCGCTGAAGAAGATCCAGGAAAAGCAGCGCGTACTCGCCCAGGACCGCGCCGAGGCCTCGGACAAGCTCAAGGACCTCGCCACCACCCGCAGCGAGCTGGGCAAGAAGAAGAGCCAGGTGCAGGGCAAGCTCGCCGAGGCGCAGAAGCTGCTCAACTCCCTCACCGCCGCCGAGAAGGCGGCCCTGGCGGCCGAGGAGGACCGGGCCAGCCGGGCCAGCGAGCGCACCGCCCTCGGTGGCTCGGGCGCCCCCGCCACCGGCCGCGCGTCCTCGGCCTACGCCGCCGCCCAGAGCGTGATCGGCTCGCCCTACGTCTACGGCGCCTCCGGCCCGTCCTCGTTCGACTGCTCGGGCCTGACCTCCTGGGCCTTCGCCCAGGCCGGTATCGGTATCCCGCGTACCTCGCAGGCGCAGGCCAACGCCGGCACCCGGATCTACTCGCAGAGCGACCTCCAGGTCGGCGACCTTGTGATCTTCTACGGCGACCTGCACCACGTCGGCTTCTACGCCGGCAACGGCCAGGTACTGCACGCCCCGCGCAGCGGCACCGTCGTGCGCTACGAGTCGATCAACAACATGCCGTACCAGTTCGGCGTCCGGATCTGAGGCCTCCCGGCCCCTTCGAGATCAGGACTCCGTACCGCCCGTTCGGGCGAATTACGGGAACGGGCTGTGACCCCACACCCCGCCGGTGACCTGCGTCAGCGGCGGGGTGTCACGTTGTGTGCCCGCCGAGGCCTTTGGCCGCTGCCCCACGGCGGGGCTACTGTCTGCCGCGTTTCCCCCACCACCGGGCCGCCGCCCGGGGTCGGGGGATTTTCCTGTCCGCCAGTGGAAGGAGCGCGGCTTCCCGTGGGGTCCCATCGCCGCCTTGCACCGTCCGGGTCCGACCGGGGCGCCTGCGTGGCCCGTCTCGCCGTCGGCGTGCTGTCCGCCGCCGCGGCCGCCTTCGCCGCCGTCCCGGCGCACGCCGTTCCGCACGACGACACGCGCTCCGAGGTGGACCGCCTCTACGCGGAGGCGGAGAAGGCCACCGAGGCCTACAACAAGGCCGACGAGCGCGCCGACGCGCTGCGTGGGGAGGTGGGCCGGGCACAGGACCGGATCGCCCGCCAGCAGGAGAGCATCAACTCCATGCGGGACGCGCTGGGTTCGCTGGCCGGGGCCCAGTACCGCTCCGGCGGCCTCGACCCCTCCCTCGCGCTGCTGTTCTCCGACGACCCGGAGGACTACCTCGACAAGGCCGCCGCCCTGGACCGGATCACCGTCCACCAGGCCGCGCAGCTGAGGGAGCTCCAGGAGGCCATGCGCGACCTCACCCAGGAGCGCACCCGGGCCGCCGAGAAGCTCGGCGAACTGGAGAAGAGCCGCAAGGCCGTCGCCTCCCACAAGCGCACCGTCGAGAGGAAGCTCGCCACGGCCCGTGAGCTCCTCAACGCCCTCCCGGAAGGTGAGCGCGCCGCCTACGACCGGGCCTCCCGCTCCGGCCGCTACGCCATGCCCGACCTCGGGGAGGCCGCCCCCGCCTCGGGCCGGGCCGCCGCCGCGGTCGCCGCCGCCCGTGCCGCGCTCGGCAGGCCCTACGTCTGGGGCGCGTCAGGGCCGGGCGGCTTCGACTGCTCCGGGCTGATGCAGTGGTCGTACGCCCAGGCCGGGATCGCGCTGCCGCGCACCTCGCAGGCCCAGCGCGTGGCCGGCCATCAGGTCCCGCTCTCCGAGGCCCGGCCCGGCGACCTGATCACCTACCGGGGCGACGCCAGCCATGTCGCGATGTACATGGGCAACGGCCAGGTCGTCCACGCCCCCTATCCGGGCGCGCCGGTGCGCTACGACCCGGTCGGCATGATGCCGGTCTCGGGGGTCACCAGGGTCTGACCCGGCGCCGCCGGCCCCCGTACGATCGGGAACGTGGCAGGTCGAAGGCGGGCGTCGGGTTCCTCGGTGGTGGCGCTCTGTCTGCTGCTCGTCGCCCTGGTCGGCTGCGGGCACGGCCCCGTCGCCGACACCGCCCGCGACGACGTGCAGCGGCTGCTCGACCGGCGGGCGGCCGCGGTCCTCGGCAGGGACGAGAGCGGGTACCGGCGCACCGGGTCGGCGGCCGGGTTCGCCGCCGTGCGGGCGCTGCCGCTGGCGGACTGGTCGTACCGGGTGACGGCCCTGCACCACACCGGCGACCGGGCCACCGCCGACGCCGAACTGCGCTACCGGATCGACGGGTTCGACAAGGCGCCCGTGTCGGCGCGGCGCACCCTGGGCCTGACCCGGGACGCGGGTGGCCGGTGGTCCGTCACCTCCGACCGGCCCGCGCCGCGGTCCCCCGAGCAGCTGTGGGACCGGGGCGCGGTGACCGCCGTCCGCGGCGAGCACACCCTGGTGCTCGGGGCCGGTCAGTCACGGGAGACGCTGGGGACCTACGCGGACCTGGGGGACCGGGCCGTCCCCGCGGTGTCGCGGGCGTGGGGGACGGACTGGAGCGGGCGCGTCGTCGTGCTCGTACCCGAGTCGCTGGAGGCGATGGCCGGGCTCCTCGACTCGCCCGCCTCCTCGTACCGGGGGATCGCCGCCGTGACGACCGGCGAGACGGGAGCGCCACGGGCGCCCGCCGACCGGATCATCGTCAACCCCGAGGCGTACGGCGTCCTGGGCTCCGTCGGAAAGCAGGTGGTCCTCACCCACGAGACCACCCATGTCGCCACCCGCGTCCACACCGGCACCGGCACCCCGCTGTGGCTGTCGGAGGGGTACGCCGACTGGATCGGCTACCGCGACAGCGGCCGCACCCCGGCCGAGGCCGCACCGGAGCTGGCCCGCGCGGTGGCCGCGGGGGACGTCCCGTCCGCACTGCCGGACGACGCGGCCTTCGGCTTCACCGGCGACGCGACCGCGCTGGCCCAGGCCTACGAGGGCGGCTGGCTGGCGGGCCGGCTGATCGCGGAGCGGTGGGGCGAGCGGCGGCTGGGCGAGTTCTACCGCTCGGTGGCGGCCGACGGCGTGGACGCCGCGACGGCGGACGTCCTGGGGACCACACCACAGGAGTTCACCGCGCTGTGGCAGGAGTATCTGCGGGCTGAGCTCGGCTGAGGCGCGCGAAACGGGCCAGGACGGTCGGGTCCGGGACGGGCCGGTCCGGGAAGCGGTCAGGAATCGAGAAGCGCCCCGGTCCGGGTCCCGCCTAGCGTGACGGGCATGGACATCTCCCTGCGCGCGAGCTTCCTGCCGCACGACGACCCCGACGCCTCCCTGGCCTTCTACCGGGACACCCTCGGCTTCGAGGTCCGTGCCGACGTCGGCCACGGGGGAATGCGGTGGATCACGGTCGGCCCCGCCGGGCAGCCCGGCACCTCCCTCGTGCTCCAGCCGCCGGCCGCCGACCCCGGCGTCACCGAGGACGAGCGGCGCACCGTCGTCGAGATGATGGCCAAGGGCACCTACGCCGGGATCCTCCTGGCCGCCCCCGACCTCGACGCCGTCTTCGCCCGGCTGCGGGCCGGCGACGCCGAGCTCGTGCAGGAGCCGACCGAGCAGCCGTACGGCGTGCGGGACTGCGCCGTCCGCGACCCCGCGGGCAACATGATCCGGATCCAGGAACTCCGCTGAGCCCGTGACCTGGACGGATGTCCGGGCCGGCGAAGCGCCGTCCCGTGCCACGCACGAAGCTGGTTGGATCGAGCCAGGCGACGCCCGCGGAGCCCGCGACGGCGGCCCCGCCCCGAAGGATGGAGACATGAGCATGCCCACGAGAAGGAACACGCAGTCGCCTGCGCCGCACGCCGCCGACAGCCACGACATGATCCGCGTGCACGGCGCGCGCGAGAACAATCTGAAGGACGTCAGCATCGAGATCCCCAAGCGCAGGCTGACGGTGTTCACCGGTGTGTCCGGCTCGGGCAAGAGCTCGCTGGTGTTCGACACGATCGCCGCCGAGTCGCAGCGGCTGATCAACGAGACGTACAGCGCCTTCGTGCAGGGCTTCATGCCGACGCTGGCGCGACCCGAGGTCGACGTGCTCGACGGGCTGACCACGGTCATCAGCGTCGACCAGCAGCGGATGGGTGCCGACCCCCGCTCCACCGTCGGCACCGCCACCGACGCCAACGCCATGCTGCGGATCCTCTTCAGCCGCCTCGGCAAGCCGCACATCGGCCCGCCCAGCGCCTACTCCTTCAACACCGCCTCCGTCCGGGCGAGCGGCGCGATCACCGTGCAGCGCGGCGCCAGGACCAAGTCCGAGAAGGCGACCTTCGAGCGCACCGGCGGCATGTGCGCCCGCTGCGAGGGCCGCGGCACGATCTCCGACATCGACCTCACCCAGCTCTACGACGACTCCAAGTCGATCTCCGAGGGTGCCTTCACCATCCCCGGCTGGAAGTCCGACAACGTCTGGACCGTCGGCCTGTACGCCCAGTCCGGTTTCCTCGACCCGGACAAGCCGATCAGCCGGTTCACCAAGAAGGAGATGCAGGCCTTCCTCTACGGCGAGCCGACCAAGGTGAAGGTCAACGGCGTCAACCTCACCTACGAGGGCCTGATCCCCAAGATCCAGAAGTCCTTCCTGTCCAAGGACAAGGAGGCGATGCAGCCGCACATCCGCGCGTTCGTGGAGCGGGCGGTCACCTTCACCGTCTGCCCCGAGTGCGACGGCACCCGGCTCAGCGAGGGCGCCCGGTCATCGAAGATCAACAAGATCAGCATCGCCGACGCCTGCGCCATGGAGATCCGGGACCTGGCCGAATGGGTCCGCGCCCTGCGGGAACCCTCGGTGGCGCCGCTGCTCACCGCGCTCCAGCAGACCCTCGACTCGTTCGTGGAGATCGGCCTCGGCTACCTCTCGCTGAACCGGCCGTCCGGCTCGCTGTCGGGCGGTGAGGCGCAGCGCGTGAAGATGATCCGCCACCTCGGCTCCTCGCTCACCGACGTCACCTATGTCTTCGACGAGCCCACCATCGGCCTGCACCCGCACGACATCCAGCGGATGAACGACCTGCTGCTGCGGCTGCGGGACAAGGGCAACACGGTGCTCGTCGTGGAGCACAAGCCGGAGGCGATCGCCATCGCCGACCACGTCGTCGACCTCGGTCCCGGCGCCGGCACGGCGGGCGGCACGGTCTGCTTCGAGGGCACCATCGAGGGCCTGCGGGCCAGCGGCACCGTCACCGGCCGCCACCTCGACGACCGGGCATCCCTGAAGGAGACCGTGCGGACGCCGAAGGGAGTGCTGGAGATCCGCGGCGCGACGGCGAACAACCTGCGCGACGTCGACGTCGACATCCCGCTCGGGGTGCTGTGCGTCGTCACCGGCGTCGCCGGGTCCGGCAAGAGCTCGCTGATCCACGGCTCGATCCCGGCCCGCGAAGGCGTGGTCTCGGTCGACCAGAGCCCGATCCGCGGCTCCCGGCGCAGCAACCCGGCGACGTACACCGGACTGCTCGACCCGATCCGCAAGGCCTTCGCCAAGGCCAACGGCGTCAAGCCGGCGCTGTTCAGCGCCAACTCCGAGGGCGCCTGCCCCACCTGCAACGGCGCCGGTGTCATCTACACCGACCTGGCGATGATGGCCGGCGTGGCCACCACCTGCGAGGACTGCGACGGGAAGCGGTTCCAGGCCGAGGTGCTGGAGTACCGGCTCGGCGGGCGCGACATCAGCGAGGTGCTCGCGATGTCGGTGGCCGAGGCCGAGGAGTTCTTCGGTGCCGGGGAGGCGGCCACGCCGGCCGCGCACAGGATCCTCGACCGGCTCGCCGACGTCGGGCTGGGCTACCTCACCCTCGGCCAGCCGCTCACCACGCTGTCCGGCGGAGAGCGGCAGCGGCTGAAGCTGGCCACGCACATGGCCGACAAGGGCGGCGTGTACGTCCTCGACGAGCCGACCACCGGCCTGCACCTCGCCGACGTCGAGCAGCTGCTCGGTCTGCTCGACCGGCTCGTGGAGTCCGGGAAGTCGGTCGTCGTCATCGAGCACCACCAGGCGGTCATGGCGCACGCCGACTGGATCATCGACCTCGGCCCCGGCGCCGGTCACGACGGCGGCAAGGTCGTCTTCGAGGGCACGCCGGGCGACCTGGTGGCCGGCCGCTCCACTCTGACCGGTGAGCACCTCGCGGCGTACGTCGGCGGCTGACCGTGCCGCTCGCCGAAGCCCGGGTGCCGGCTCGGCCCGTCACCCGGGCCGGCGCCCTGTGCGAGACTCGGCGGGTGAAACGGCAGGATCTCGACGACCTCGTCCGGCTGCGGCGGGCCCGCGACCGGATGGACCGTGACTACGCCGAGCCGCTCGACGTCCCGGCGCTGGCGCGCGAGGCCCTGATGTCGGCGGGGCACTTCTCCCGCAGCTTCCGCGCCGCCTACGGGGAGACGCCTTACAGCTATCTGATGACCCGCCGGATCGAGCGTGCCAAGGCGCTGCTGCGGCGGGGCGACCTCACGGTGACCGAGGTGTGCTTCGCGGTGGGCTGTACGTCGCTCGGGTCGTTCAGCTCGCGCTTCACCGAGCTGGTCGGCGAGACGCCGAGCGCCTACCGGGCCCGCGGGCACGACGACGGCGCCGCCATTCCGGCCTGCATCGCCAAGATCTACACCCGACCGGTCAGGAACGGAGAAGCCGGCCGCGTCGATCGGCCGTAGCCTCGGCCGCATGGACATCACGCTTTCCACCTGCTTCATCGCCGTCGACGACCATGACAAGGCGATCGCCTTCTACCGCGACGTGCTCGGCCTGGAGGTGCGCGCCGACGTCGGTTTCGAGGGGATGCGCTGGGTGACCGTCGGGTCGCCCGCCCAACCGGACGTGAGCCTCGTGCTGGAGCCGCCCGCCGCCGACCCGAGCACCTCGCCGGCCGACAAACAGGCCCTGGCGGAGCTGATGGCCAAGGGCCTGCTGCGGGGCGTCATCTTCACGACGGAGGACTGCGACGCCACCTTCGAGCGCGTCAGCGGCGCGGGCGCGGAGGTGCTGCAGGAGCCGATGGACCAGCCCTACGGTGTCCGCGACTGCGCGTTCCGCGACCCCGCAGGCAACCTGCTGCGCTTCAACCAGCCCCTCGGGAAGCCCGGGAAGTGAGCCCACCGGTCGGGGGCGCGTCGTCGGTGTCCCGTGGGGCGAAGGGTTCCTGCCGCCGGGGCGCCGAGGCGCGCCACAGCTCGCGGGCCGCGACGAGGGTGGCCAGCACCAGCAGGCCGTTGCGGACGAACAGCAGGGTGACGCCGAGCGGGTCGCCGGCCACGACGTGCGAGAACCAGAGCGGGAACTCCAGCATCGTCACGAACGACGCCAGCAGGACGAGGGCGGCCGGTACGCGCATGCCGGAGCGGCCGAAGCACAGGCAGGTCGCCGCGAGCCCGACCAGCCACACCATGTACTGCGGGCTGATCACCCGGCTCGTGGTCGTGAACATCAACACCGCCACGAAGGCCGCGTCCGCCGGAGTGTGCGGCAGGAACGCCGCGGCCGTCAGCCGCCACAGCAGCAGCCAGCCGAAGGCGATCCCGGTCAGCATCAGGGCGCCGGTGCTCACCACGTCGACGTGGGGACCGAGGAACTCCACCGAGCCGTAGTTGAGCAGCACCTGCCCGTCCCAGCCGAAGTGCCGTGCCACATGGAACACCAGCGCGCCCAGCGACTCGATCTCGGTGCCCCGGTCCCGCTGGAAGGTCAGGAACGCGAAGGCCCCCGGCATGGCCAGTGCGAACAGTGCCGCCAGCGTCCCCGCCGTCAGCCCCGCGGCGACCCACGCCCGGCGCCGCACGGCCCCGATCAGCAGCAGCACCGGCCACACCTTCAGCATCGCCCCGAGGCCCGCGAGCGCCCCCATCAGGCGGGGCCGGCGGGCGCCCGCGAGCAGCGCGGCCACGGCGACGGCCGTGACCATCACGTCGTAGCGCGCGTAGACCGTGGGGCCCAGCAGCGGGACGCCCACCACCCACACCCAGGCGCCGCGCCTCGCCCGGCCGCGGCGCCGGCCCGCGTCCCACAGCAGGGCGAGGACGGCCAGGTCGGCGAGGAGGACGAGGACGAAGAAGGCGTGCGCGTAGTCGAGGAAGAACAGCAGCGCCGGGGAGAGGATCGCGAGGGCGGCCCCGGGTGGGTACTGCCAGGTGACGTCGTCCAGAGGGAACGTTCCGGTGCGCAGCACCTCGTACCAGCCCTGGTAGATCACGGAGACGTCGCCCGTGACGTCCGGGCCGGGGAAGACGTAGACCTTGAAGACGAGCAGGAGCAGCAGCAGCCGGGTCGGTGCCCAGAGCGCGAGGAGTCCGGTCACGGATCGCGTCCCGTCCGTCCTGTCCACCCTGCGCCCCTGTTCGTCTCGCTGCGGCCTTCGGCGCGTCGGCCGTGTGCCGCCCGTCGTCCGACGGGGCCATGATCCCCCGGCCACCTGTGCGGGAACGACGCAGCGCGGCCGTGCCGGGCTGCGAGTGTACGTTCGGTAGGGTCGGCGCTGATGCGCAAGACCTTGATCGTGACGAACGACTTCCCGCCCAGGCCCGGCGGCATCCAGGCGTTTCTGCACAACATGGCGCTCCGGCTGGACCCCGACCGGCTCGTCGTCCACGCCTCGACGTGGAAGCGGGGCCGCGAGGGCGTCGAGGCAACCGCCGCCTTCGACGCCGAGCAGCCCTTCACCGTCGTACGCGACCGGACGACCATGCTGCTGCCGACGCCCGCCGCGACCCGGCAGGCCGTCGCCCTGCTGCGCGCGCACGAGTGCACGTCGGTCTGGTTCGGCGCCGCGGCACCGCTCGGGCTGATGGCACCGGCGCTGCGCCGGGCGGGCGCCGAGCGGCTGGTGGCCACCACCCACGGGCACGAGGCCGGATGGGCCCAGCTGCCCGCCGCCAGGCAGCTGTTGCGTCGGATCGGCGACTCCGCCGACACCCTCACCTACCTCGGTGAGTACACCCGCTCGCGGATCGCGGGAGCGCTCACCCCGGACGCCGCCGCGCGGATGACCCAGCTGCCGCCCGGTGTCGACGAGAAGACCTTCCACCCCGGCTCCGGCGGCGACCGCGTGCGGGCCCGGCTCGGGCTCACCGAGCGGCCCGTCGTCGTGTGCGTCTCCCGGCTCGTGCCGCGCAAGGGGCAGGACACACTGATCCTCGCCATGCCGCGCATCCTGGCCAAGGAGCCGGACGCCGTGCTCCTGATCGTCGGGGGCGGGCCCTACGAGGGGGAGCTGCGCAAGCTGGCACGGGAGACCCGGGTCGAGGACTCCGTCGTCTTCACGGGCTCCGTGCCCTGGTCGGAGCTGCCCGCCCACTACGGGGCCGGCGACGTCTTCGCCATGCCGTGCCGCACCCGGCGCGGCGGGCTCGACGTCGAGGGGCTCGGCATCGTCTACCTGGAGGCGTCCGCGACCGGGCTGCCGGTGGTCGCCGGCGACTCCGGGGGCGCGCCCGACGCCGTCCTCGACGGGGAGACCGGATGGGTCGTGCGCGGCGGCTCCGTGGAGGACTGCGCCGACCGGATCGTCACGCTTCTCGGGGACGCCGAGCTGCGCCGCCGGATGGGGGAGCGGGGGCGTGCCTGGGTCGAGGAGAGGTGGCGGTGGGACCTGCTGGCCGAGCGTCTGAAGGAACTGCTGTAGACAGCGCCTGAAGGAACCGCTGTGGACGCGACGCGGCGCGGGTCCCGTCGACCCGACCGGGCACCCGCGCCATGACGGTGCGTCACATGTCCCGCTACTTCTGGTAGATCGCCTCGATCTCGGTCGCGAAGTCCTTCGCCACCACGTTCCGCTTCAGCTTCAGCGAGGGCGTGAGGTGCCCCGAGTCCTCGGTGAACTGCGAGTCCAGGATGCGGAAACTGCGTACCGACTCCGCCTTGGAGACCGCCGCGTTGCCGTCGTCGACGGCGGACTGGATCGCCGCCAGCAGGTCGGGGTCCTCGCGCAGCGACGCGGCCGTGGAACCGGCCGGTTTGCCGTGGTCGGAGGCCCAACGGCCGAGGAACTCCTCGTCGATGGTGATGAGCGCGCCGACGAACGGCCGCGCGTCGCCGACCACCATGCACTCCGCGACCAGCGCGTGCGCCCGGATCCGGTCCTCGATCACGGCCGGTGCCACGTTCTTGCCGCCGGCGGTGACGATGATCTCCTTCTTGCGGCCGGTGATCCTGAGGTACCCGTCCTCGTCGAGGGTGCCGATGTCACCGGTGTGGAACCAGCCGTCGGCGAGGGCCTCCTCGGTGGCGCCCGGGTTGTTCCAGTACTCCTTGAACAGGTGCTCGCCGTGCAGGAGCACCTCGCCGTCGTCCGCGATCCGCACCACCGAGCCCGGCAGCGGCTGGCCGACCGTGCCGATCTTCTGCCGGTCCCACGGGTTGAAGGCGGTGGCGGCACAGGACTCGGTCAGGCCGTAGCCCTCCAGGACCGTGAAGCCGATGCCGCGGAAGAAGTGGCCGAGGCGCTCGCCGAGCGGGGCGCCGCCGGAGATGGCGTACTCGCCACGGCCGCCGAGGACCCCGCGCAGCTTGCTGTAGACGAGCTTGTCGAAGACCTTGTGCTTGATCCGCAGGCCCATCGAGGGACCGGACGGGGTGTCCAGGGCCTTGCTGTACGCGATGGCCGTGTCGGCGGCCTTGTCGAAGATCTTGCCCTTGCCGTCCGCCTGGGCCTTGGCCCGGGCCGAGTTGTAGACCTTCTCGAAGACGCGCGGCACACCGAGGATCAACGTCGGCCGGAACGAGGCCAGTTCGTCGGTGAGGTTCTTGATGTCCGGGAGGCAGCCCAGCTTGATCGGCGCCATCATCGGGGCGACCTGGACCAGTCGGCCGAAGACATGGGCGAGCGGCAGGAAGAGCAGCACGCTGCACTCGCCGGTGCGGAACAGGGGGCGCAGGCGCTCGACCACGTTGCCGCACTCCGCGAAGAAGCTGCGGTGGGTGAGCACGCAGCCCTTGGGGCGGCCGGTGGTGCCGGAGGTGTAGACGATCGTCGCGGGGTCGTCGGCCTTCGCCAGCGAGCTGCGCTCCTCGACCGCCGCGTCGCCGACGTCCTGGCCCAGGCGGCCCAGCTCGTCGATGCCGCCGCCCTCGATCTGCCAGACGTGCTTGAGCTCGGGCAGTCCGTCGCGCACCGACTCGACGGCGGCCGTGTGGCCGCCCGTCTCGACGACGCAGGCGGTCGCGCCCGAGTCGCTGAGGATCCACTGCACCTGCTCCGGAGAGCTGGTCTCGTAGACCGGCACGGTGATCGCGCCCGCGCTCCAGATCGCGAAGTCCAGCAGCGTCCACTCGTAGCGGGTGCGGGACATCAGGCCGACCCGGTCGCCCGGCTGCACGCCGGAGGCGATCAGGCCCTTGGCGGCGGCCCGGACCTCGTCGAGGAAGGCGGCGGCCGTCACGTCCTGCCAGGCGGCGCCTTCCTTGCGGGCGATCACGGCGACGTCCGGATGCTGCGCGGCGTTCCTGCGGACGATGTCCGTCAGGTTGCCGTCCGAGGGGACTTCGTACAAAGCCGGAAGGCTGAACTCGCGCAAGACTGCTGCTCCTCATAGGGCGCCGGCGCCACGACGTTGTGTGATGCGACGGTCCGGTCCAAGGCTCGGGCAGGGTGCTCAGGATCCGGCGGGAGCCGAGGGATCCCACTGGTTGAAAACCTGAGCACGACGGGACTGCCCGGACGTTACCCGCCGGTATGGCGTCTAGGACAGGGGGGTCCGGCGAGATGTTCGCTGCGTCACACAGGTGGTGCGTCAACGATGTTCCTGTTGGTGCTCCTGCGCGCACAGTAGTCGACGGCTTTCCCGACTGGCGAGTAATCGCAGGTCCGGCCGCCACTGTTCACGTTTGTCGCACACGCTTACCCTTGATCACCATGGCACCCACACCAGCCGGCAACCGCAGGACGCGGATCCACGTGGTCAGCGACGTGCACGGCAACGCGCGTGACCTGGCACGGGCCGGAGACGGCGCGGACGCGCTCGTCTGCCTGGGGGACCTCGTCCTCTTCCTCGACTACGCCGACCACTCGCGCGGCATCTTCCCCGACCTGTTCGGCGTGGAGAACGCCGACCGCATCGTCGAACTGCGCACCGCCCGCCGCTTCGAGGAGGCGCGTGAGCTGGGCGCGCGGCTGTGGGCCGGGGTGGGGGAGGACCGGGCCGCGGTGATCGAGCGGGCGGTGCGCAAGCAGTACGCCGAGTTGTTCGCGGCGTTCCCGACACCGACGTACGCCACCTACGGCAATGTCGACATGCCGACGTTGTGGCGGGAGTACGCCGGACCGGGCACGACGGTGCTGGACGGCGAGCGGGTGGAGATCGGCGGCCGGGTCTTCGGCTTCGTGGGCGGCGGCCTGCGCACGCCCATGCGCACGCCGTACGAGATCGGCGACGAGGAGTACGCGGCGAAGATCGAGGCGGTCGGCGAGGTCGACGTGCTGTGCACACACATCCCGCCGGACGTGCCGGACCTCGTCTACGACACGGTGGCGCGGCGCTTCGAGCGGGGGAGCCGGGCGCTGCTCGACGCCATCCGCCGCACGCGGCCCCGCTACTCCCTCTTCGGGCACGTCCACCAGCCGCTCGCCGCCCGGATGCGGATCGGGGCCACCGAGTGTGTGAACGTGGGGCACTTCGCGAGCACCGGGCGGCCGTGGGCACTGGAGTGGTGAGGCTCGGGGCCGGTCGGCGCAGGTAGCGGTGACGGCGGGGGGTGCGCCGCGCGGTAGCCTTCACGCTGCACACACGTGCGCACGACCACCTCTTGCCCGACCGCGTTCGGAGGAGCCACGGCGATGGCGGAACACACCAGCTCGAGCATCGAGATCGAGGCGGCTCCGGCCGACGTCATGGCGGTGATCGCCGACTTCGCCCGCTACCCGGACTGGACCGGTGAGGTGAAGGAGGCGGAGGTCCTCAAGACCGACGGGCAGGGCCGCGCCGAGCACGTCCGGCTGGTCATGGACGCCGGCGCCATCAAGGACGACCAGACGCTGGCCTACACGTGGACCGGCGAGCACGAGGTCTCCTGGACGCTGGTGAAGTCCCAGATGCTGCGCTCCCTGGACGGCTCCTACCTCCTCAAGCCGGCCGGTGCGGGCGGCACCGAGGTCACCTACCAGCTGACGGTGGACGTCAAGATCCCGATGCTGGGGATGATCAAGCGCAAGGCGGAAAAGGTGATCATCGACCGCGCGCTGGCGGGCCTGAAGAAGCGCGTGGAGTCCGGCCAGTAGGTTTCCCACCACGCCGTCGGCCGCACGCGGCCGGGCCGCCCCCACCCCGGTACGGTTCACCCTCATGCGCACCATCCTGATCACCGGGCCCGGCGGCAGCGGCCGTACCACCATCGCCGCGGCCACCGCGCTCGCCGCCGCCCGTGAGGGCGTCCGCACCCTCGTCCTCGGCACCGACCGCGGCGACAGCCTCGGGGCAGCGCTGGGGACCGCGACCGGCCCCGCCCCCGTGGCGGCCGCGCCGGGACTCACCGCCTGGCGGCCCGACCCCGCCGTCGGTTTCCGCGACGACCTCACCCGGCTCCAGGAGCGTGCGTCCGGACTGCTCGACCTGCTCGGCGCCGGTCCGCTCGACCCCGAGGAGTTCACCCCGCTGCCCGGCGCCGGGGAAATCGCCGTGCTCCGCGCCCTGCGCGACGCCGCCCTCGCCGAGGCGCACGAGCTGCTCGTCGTCGACCTGCCGCCCACCCCGCAGGCCCTGGCCCTCCTCGCCCTCCCCGAGGAACTCCGCCGCTACCTGCGCCGGCTGCTCCCGCCCGGGCGGCAGGCCGCCCGCGCCCTGCGCCCCGTACTCGGCCGGCTGGCCGGCGTGCCGATGCCCGCGGACTGGCTGTACGAGACGGCCGCCCGCTGGGACCTCGAACTCGCCGCCGTGGAAGCCGTCCTGGCCGAGCGGGCCACGACCGTACGGCTCGTCGCCGACCCCACCCCGGCCGGCGGTGACGCCGTCCACACCGCCGCCCTCGGCCTCGCCCTGCGCGGCCTGCGCCCGGACGCGCTGATCGCCAACCGGGTGCTCCCCGAGGAGGGGGGCGACGGCTGGCTCGCCGGGCCGCTCGCCCAGCAGCGCAAGGCCCTCGACGACTGGCGCACCGCCTACGACCTGCACCCCGTCCCGCATCTCGGGCACGACCCGAGGGGCACCGACGACCTCGCCGGCCTCGCCGTGCCCGTGCTCAGGACCGCCCCCGCCAAGGTCGGGTGGCCCGTCGAGGACCGGCTCGCCGAGGACGGCGTGCTCGTCTGGCGCCTCCCGCTGCCCGGCGCCGTGCGCGAGGAGCTCGATCTCGTCCGGCGCGGTGACGAAGTGGTCGTCACCGCCGGCCCGTTCCGCCGGGTCGTGCAGCTGCCGTCCGCCCTGCGCCGCTGCGCCGTCGCCGGGGCGGGCCTGCGCGAGGGCGAGCTGCGCATCCGGTTCACCCCGGACCCGGAGCTGTGGCCGCGGACGCCGTGAAACCGCTGCGCCCGTTCGGGTAACGTCGTAGGGACGAAACGTAGTCAGGAGCCCGCCATGAGCGAAGAGCGCCCCCACCCCGACGCCGCTCAGGACCAGCCGGCCGACGAGCCGATTCCCACGGGTGACGCCGACGCGTGGGCGACCGCGTGCGCCGAGGACCTGGAGGCGGAGAAGGCCCGCCGCCGGGAAGAGCACGGGCCGCCGCCCGGCTCGGCCGCCGAGGAGCTGCGCCGACTCGTCGACACGGTCGCCGACAAACTGTCCGGACTTCAGGCGCCGCTGTTCGGCGCCGTCGCCGGGCCCGCCGCCCAGCAGGTGGTGCAGCAGGTCGTGCAGCAGGCCAAGGCCGCCGTGGAACCCGTGATCGAGCGCAACCCGGACGTCTTCGACCACCTTGCCGCGGCCGGCCACGAACTCCTCGCCGCCTACCGCTCCGCGGTCCAGGCCCAGGAGCACCGCTGGACGGCCGGCCCGGACGCCGCCGACGCCTCCGACGAACTGAAGAACCTCGACGAGACCCCTCGCGACCCCGGTGAGGGCACGGGTCCCGGCCAGCGCATCGACTTGGACTGACCCTCTGCTCGGGTACGGTTGGCCGTAGCGGGGCTCGACCGGAACTGAGGGATTCATGGGACTCACCATCGGCGTCGACATCGGCGGCACGAAGATCGCGGCCGGCGTGGTAGACGAGGAAGGCAACATCCTCTCGACCCACAAGGTGCCGACCCCGGGCACGCCCGAGGGCATCGTGGACGCCATCGCCTCCGCGGTGGAGGGCGCACGCGCGGGGCACGAGATCGTGGGCGTGGGCATCGGTGCGGCCGGCTACGTCAACCGGCAGCGCTCGACGGTCTATTTCGCCCCCAACATCGACTGGCGCAACGAGCCGCTGAAGGAAAAGGTCGAGGCACGCACCGGGCTGCCCGTCGTGGTGGAGAACGACGCCAACGCCGCCGCGTGGGGCGAGTACAAGTTCGGCGCGGGCAAGGGCCACCGCAACGTCATCTGCATCACGCTCGGCACCGGCCTCGGCGGCGGCATCATCATCGGCAACAAGCTGCGCCGCGGGCACTTCGGCGTGGCCGCCGAGTTCGGCCACATCCGGATGGTGCCGGACGGGCTGCTGTGCGGCTGCGGCTCGCAGGGCTGCTGGGAGCAGTACGCCTCGGGCCGCGCCCTCGTGCGGTACGCCAAGCAGCGCGCCAACGCCACCCCGGAGAACGCCGAGGTGCTGCTCGGCCTCGGCGACGGCAGCCCCGACGGCATCGAGGGCAAGCACATCTCCATGGCCGCCCGCCAGGGCGACCCCGTCGCCGTCGACTCCTACCGCGAGCTCGCCCGCTGGGCCGGCGCGGGCCTGGCCGACCTCGCCTCGCTCTTCGACCCCTCCGCGTTCATCGTCGGCGGCGGGCTGTCCGACGAGGGCGAGCTGGTCCTGGACCCGATCCGCAAGTCGTACAAGCGCTGGCTGGTCGGGGGCAACTGGCGCCCGGTCGCCGAGGTGATCGCCGCGCAGCTGGGCAACAAGGCCGGCCTGGTGGGCGCCGCCGACCTGGCCCGGGAGCCCGACCCGATCATGTGAGGGACGACGCTCGCACGCCTTCTGGGGCGCGGGGAACTGCGCGACCGGCCACACACCACCGGCAGTCGCACGGGGATCCCGCGCCCCGAGTCGTCAGGCGCCGAAACCCCGGTCCCGACTACATTGACCTGCATGGCAACCTCCTCGCCGCTCCCCAACTCCCGCACCGAGGACGACGGTTCCGTAATCCTTCGCGTGCTCAGCTACAACATCCGCTCGATGCGCGACGACACCGCCGCGCTCGCCCGCGTCATCGGCGCCTGCGACCCCGACCTGGTCCTGATCCAGGAAGCCCCCCGCTTCTTCCGCTGGCGCAAGAAGCTGGCCCGGCTCGCGGCCGCCTCCGGCCGGATGATGCTCTCGGGCGGGGCCACCGCCGCGGGCCCGGCGCTGCTGTGCTCGCCGCGGGCCACGGTGGAGCGCACCGAGGACGTGCTGTTGCCGCTCACCCCCGGACTGCACCGGCGTGGCTTCGCGACCGCGGTGGTCCGCTTCGCTGGCGCCCGCCTCGGGGTGGTCAGCTGTCACCTGTCGCTGCAGAAGGACGAGCGCCACACCCAGGGCGGCATGCTCCTCGACCGGCTCGCCGGCCTGGGCACGGAACATGTGATCGCGGGCGGCGACCTCAACGAACGGCCCGGCGGACGCACCTTCCGGCTCCTGGCCGACGGGCTCCAGGACTGCTGGGCCACCGCTCCCTGGGGCGGCGAGTACACCTCGACCCCGGCCGACCCCCACCAGCGCATCGACGCGATCTTCGCGACCAAGGGGATCGAGGTCCTCGGCTGCGGGGTGCCGCACGGTCAACCGGGGGTGACGGAGACAGACCTGAGGGCGGCCACGGACCATCTTCCGGTCCTGGCCGCCCTCAGGGTCCCGCGTGCGTGAGCGGGGTCAGACCACCGCGCCCCGTCCCGGATCGTCGTCGTCCTCCTCGTCCGTCCGCATCCGCATCACCAGGGTCGCGAAACCGCCCAGGAAGCCGCCGATGCCGAGCGTGGTCAGCCACCACGTCATGTCCCAGCCGAGCAGCACCGCCAGCAGAAGCAGCACCGGGCCGCCCAGCACGCCCAGCCACGCGAACTTCGCCGTGGCGTCGGCGGCGGGCAGCGGCGGCGGCTCGGGCGGTACGAAGTGGCCCTCGTCGGCGTCGGTGAAGTCGTCCTCGGACGGCTCGGGCGCCGTGTAGTCACGGGGTCCGCCGCCCACGCCGGGCGCGAAGGTCACCGAGCTGCCGAGCGGCTCCGGCGTCTCCTTCTTCGGCTTCGGCTCGGGCTCCGGCCCGGGCCCGGCCGGCTCGCCGCCGGCGTCGTTCGTCTCGGGCTCCAGCAGGGCCAGGTCCTCGACCGACTTGAAGGGTTTGGCCCCGGGCGGGTCCGGCGGCTCCTCCCCGAACCCGGCGACGATCGCCGCCCAGGCGGCGTCCTCGTCGAACGGCACGTGCTGCTCACCGGGCTCGCGCCCCTCCCCGGCGCGGGCCTCCCGATCCTCCCGCTCTTCGCGGTCCTCGCGGTCGGAGTCGTGCTCAGCCACCTGCGGCCGTCCCTTCCTTGCCGACACTGGGTGCGAGCCGGCCGATGAACGCGAGGCTCTCCTCGAAGATCCGGTCCGCGTCGTAGTCCAACGTCGCGACGTGGTAGCTCTGTTCCAGCAGCCCCTCCCGCACGTCCGTGGACGACACCCGGCTCAGGATGCGCGCCGAGTCGGCAGGTGGCACCACGTGGTCCTGCGGGCTGTGCAGAAGCAGCAGCGGCTGCGTGACCTGCGGGAGCTCGCCGTCGACGACCCGGAAGAAGGTCCGCAGGGAGTGCGCGGCGTGCAGCGGGACCCGGTCGTAGCCGACCTCCACCCCGCCGGGCCGGGCGATGTCGCTGGTGATCCCCTTCGTCGACCGCACGAGATGGCGGGCGACGGACAGGGCGTGCGCCGACAGTCCGTGCACCTTGTTCGCCGGGTTGACGACCACGACACCGCTGACCGCGTCCCCGTGCCGGGCCGCGAGCCGCAGCGCGAGGGCGCCGCCCATCGACAGGCCGAACACGAACACCTGTGCGCAACGGCGACGGAGCGCGCGCAGCTCGCGGTCCACCTCGGCGTACCAGTCCTGCCAGCCGGTGAGCTCCATGTCCTCCCATCGCGTGCCGTGCCCGGGCAGCAGCGGTAGGGCGACGGACAGACCGCGCTCGGCGAGGTACTCCGCCCAGGGGCGCAGTGACTGGGGGGAACCGGTGAAGCCGTGGCAGAGCAGGACGCCGACTTCTCCACCGTCGTGGCGGTACGGCTCGGCTCCAGGAAGGACCGGCACCTTCGGTCTCCTGTTCATGTGAGAGGGGCGTGAGAAGAGTTCAGGTTGCTTCACCGTACGCGACCGCACTGACACGGACCAGGGCCGTCGGAGTCCCGGGGCCGTCCGGCCCGGGGACGCCCTGGCCGGGCGGCCGGGTTAAGGTCTCATCGACAGACACAGGAGGCACTCGGTTGTTGTACGGCGCGATGAAGGTTTCCATCGGGGGA
This sequence comes from Streptomyces sp. NPDC059861, assembly GCF_042731435.1. Lineage (NCBI taxonomy): Bacteria > Bacillati > Actinomycetota > Actinomycetes > Kitasatosporales > Streptomycetaceae > Streptomyces > Streptomyces sp. NPDC059861. The sequence goes on from NZ_JBHWJQ010000042.1 coordinate 39,863, forward strand.
CCGCTGAAGCTCGTCTTCCGGCCCTGGGTGGAGGGCCTGGAGAACGTTCCCGCCGAAGGCCCCGCCATCCTGGCGAGCAACCACCTGTCCTTCTCCGACTCGTTCTTCCTGCCCGCGGTGCTCGACCGCAAGGTCACCTTCATCGCGAAGGCCGAGTACTTCACCACGCCCGGGGTCAAGGGGCGCCTGACCGCCGCCTTCTTCAAGGGTGTCGGCCAGCTCCCGGTGGACCGCTCCGGAGGCCGCGGCGCGGGCGAGGCGGCGATCAAGAGCGGTATAGAGGTCATCGAGCAGGGTGAGCTGTTCGGCATCTACCCGGAGGGCACCCGCTCGCCCGACGGCCGCCTCTACCGCGGCAAGCCCGGCGGGCTCGCGCGCGTGGCGCTCGCCACCGGGGCGCCCGTCATCCCGGTCGCGATGATCGACACGGAGAAGATCCAGCCGCCCGGAAAGGTCCTGCCGAAGCTCATGCGGCCCGGGATCCGGATCGGCAAGCCGCTGGACTTCCGCCGCTACCAGGGCATGGAACATGACCGGTTCGTGCTCCGGGCGGTGACCGACGAGGTCATGTACGAAATCATGAAGCTCTCCGGCCAGGAGTACGTCGACATGTACGCGACCGCCGCCAAGCGGCAGATCGCGGACGCGGCCAAGGCGGAGAAGGAAGCGGCCAAGGCCGCCAAGGCGGCGCTCGCGCAGGCGGAGAAGGAACAGGCGCAGAAGGAACAGGCACAGAAGGAAAAGGACCAGGCCGACCAGGGGTGACGGCCGAGCGGGGGACGGGGGGACATGGCCGCGCGCGAGAGAGTCATGAGAATGTCGGTCGAGCAGCCGCTGTGGCGTGCGCTCGCCGGCTACCGCGTACTGACCATGCTGTACGCGATCGCGGTGTTCGCCACCTCCTACCGGGAGTTCGCCCGGCCCTGGGTCGCCGTCGGCTACTTCACCGTCCTGTGCGTGTGGACCCTGGCCACCCTGCCGCTGGTCTCCGGCGCCGCGAGGTGCACCAAGCGCTTCCTCACCGCGGACCTCACCGTCGCTCTCACCGGCATCCTGCTCACCCTGGTCGCGGACACCCCGGAGCGGATCGCCGACGGCCGCCCGACCCTGCCGACGATATGGACCGCCGGCTCGGTGCTGGCCTTCGCGATCAAGGGCGGCTGGCGCTGGGCGGCCGTGGCCTCCAGCCTGGTCGCCGCCGCCAACCTGGTGCAACGCGGCAGCCCGGCCCGCGACACCGTGCACAACGTGATCCTCGTCTGGGTCGCCTCCATCGCCATCGGCTACGTCGTCGAGGTGGCCCGCGCCTCCGAGCGCACCCTCGCCCGGGCCCTGGAGATCGAGGCCGCGACCCGGGAGCGCGAGCGGCTCGCCCGGGACATCCACGACAGCGTGCTCCAGGTGCTGGCGATGGTGCAGCGGCGCGGCGCGGTCATCGGCGGCGAGGCGGCCGAACTCGGGCGCCTCGCCGGTGAGCAGCAGGTCGCCCTGCGCACCCTGGTCTCCGGCGGCCTGCTGCCCGTGTCCCGGGTGTCGGAGGACGCCGCCGAGGGGGCGGTCGTACGCGCCGTGGAGGAACCGGACGACGACGGCGGCCCCGTCGATCTGCGGACGCTGCTCGCACTGTTCGCCACCGCCCGCGTCAGCCTCGCCGAGCCCGGCGCACCGGTCCGGCTGCCGCCGCCGGCCGCGCGGGAGCTGGCCGCCGCCGTGTCGGCGGCCCTGGACAACGTCCGCGAGCACGCCGGCGCGGACGCGCGGGCCTGGATCCTGGTCGAGGACGAGCCCGACGTGGTGATCGTGACCGTCCGCGACGACGGCCCCGGCATCCCGGAAGGCCGTCTCGCGCAGGCCGAGGACGAGGGGCGGCTCGGCGTGGCGCTGTCGATCCGGGGCCGGCTGCGCGACCTGGGCGGCACGGCCGAGCTGATCTCAACGCCCGGACAGGGCACGGAAGTAGAGCTGAAGGTACCGAAGCAGATGGCACGGGGGCGGCGATGAGCGCACAGCAGGGCCCGATCAAGGTGATGGTGGTCGACGACCACCCCATGTGGCGCGACGCCGTCGCCCGTGACCTCGCCGAGGCCGGTTTCGAGGTGGTCGCCACCGCCGGCGACGGCGACCAGGCGGTACGCCGTGCCAAGGCGGCGGCGCCCGACGTCCTCGTCCTGGACCTGAACCTGCCCGCCAAGCCCGGCGTCCAGGTGTGCAAGGAACTCGTCGCCCACAACCCGGCGCTGCGCGTGCTGGTGCTGTCGGCGAGCGGGGAGCACGCCGACGTGCTGGAGGCCGTGAAGTCCGGCGCGACCGGCTATCTGCTGAAGTCGGCGTCCACGGAGGAACTGCTGGACGCGGTGTGCCGTACGGCCGTCGGGGACCCGGTGTTCACGCCGGGCCTGGCCGGGCTGGTGCTCGGTGAGTACCGGCGCCTCGCCGCGGACCCGGCGCCGGGCGCCGCGACGGACGCCGACGAGCCCAAGGCGCCCCGGCTGACCGACCGTGAGACCGAGGTGCTGCGGCTGGTCGCCAAGGGTCTCGGCTACAAGCAGATCGCCGAGCGGCTGGTAATCTCCCACCGCACGGTCCAGAACCACGTCCAGAACACCCTCGGCAAGCTCCAGTTGCACAACCGGGTGGAGCTGGTGCGGTACGCGATAGAGCGCGGCCTCGACGAGGAGTGAGGCGGGGCGGTCCCGGCCCCAGCCAACCGGTCGCCGACTCACCGGAATTGCCCTTACGGGCCATGCCGTAGTGACCTGAGTCACCATTAGCGTGCTCGTACGGCACACGGCAACCGCGGCGAAGGGACAATTCCATGCGGGTCGGAGTACTGACCGGAGGCGGCGACTGCCCCGGGCTCAACGCCGTCATCCGGGGCATCGTCCGCAAGGGCGTGCAGGAGAACGGCTACGACTTCGTCGGTTTCCGGGACGGCTGGCGCGGTCCGCTCGAAGGTGACCTCATGCGCCTCGACATCCCGGCCGTGCGGGGCATCCTGCCCCGCGGCGGCACGATCCTCGGCTCCTCGCGCACCAACCCGTTCCAGCACGAGAACGGTGTCGCCCGGATCAAGGAGAACCTCGCCAAGCAGGAGGTCGACGCGCTCATCGTGATCGGCGGCGAGGACACCCTGGGCGTCGCCGCACGCTTGTCCGACGACTACGGCGTGCCCTGCGTCGGCGTCCCGAAGACGATAGACAACGACCTGTCCGCCACCGACTACACCTTCGGCTTCGACACCGCCGTCGGCATCGCGACCGAGGCGATCGACCGTCTGCACACCACCGCCGAGTCCCACATGCGCGTCCTGGTGGTGGAGGTGATGGGCCGGCACACCGGCTGGATCGCCATCCACTCCGGCCTGGCCGGCGGCGCCAACGTCATCCTCATCCCCGAGCAGCGCTTCGACGTCGGCCAGGTCTGCGCCTGGGTGACGTCCCGGTTCAAGGCGTCGTACGCGCCGATCGTCGTCGTCGCGGAGGGGGCCATGCCCAAGGACGGCGACATGGTGCTCAAGGACGAGTCCCTCGACTCCTTCGGGCATGTGCGGCTGTCCGGGGTCGGCGAGTGGCTGGCCAAGGAGATCGAGCGGCGGACCGGCAAGGAGGCCCGCACGACGGTCCTTGGGCACGTCCAGCGCGGCGGCACGCCCAGTGCCTTCGACCGCTGGCTCGCCACCCGCTTCGGCCTGCACGCCATCGACTGCGTCCGGGAGGGCGACTTCGGCTCGATGGTCGCCCTGCGCGGCACCGACATCGTCCGGGTCCCGATCGCCGCCGCCACGGCCCGCCTGAAGACGGTCGACCTGCAGCTGTACGAGGAGGTCGGCGTGTTCTTCGGCTGACCGGCGTCGTACGGGTATGGGCCCTATATTCGGCCTATTCGGCTCATACCCGTACAGACTCATACCCGTACAGAACGGAGATGCCGTGGAAATCCTGGCCTTCGGTGTGCAGGCCGACGAGAAGCCGCTGATCGAGCGGGCGTTCAAGGGCCACCACGACATCCACTGCCTGGGCGTCTTCCTCATGGAGGACACCGCGCCCATCGCCGCCGGCCACGAGATCGTCTCCACCAGCGTCAACGCCGGCCTCGGCGCGCCGGTCCTGTCCGTCCTGGCGGCCGGCGGGACCCGGATGGTCGCCCAGCGCTCGACGGGCTTCAACAACATCGACCTCGACGTCGCCGAGCGGCTCGGCATCACGGTGGCCCGGGTGTCGTACTACTCGCCGTACGCGGTCGCCGAGTTTGCCTGGACCCTCGCCATGGCGGTCAACCGCCGCGTCGTCCGCGCCTCCACCCGCACCCGCGACTTCCACTTCCGCCTGGACGGGCTGATGGGCCGCGACATGTACGGCCGCACGGCCGGCGTCATCGGCGCCGGCAAGATCGGTGAGGCCTTCGCCCGGATCGCGCACGGCTTCGGCATGCGGCTGCTCGGCTGGGACATCGCCGAGAACCCCGAGTGCATGCAGCTCGGCATGGCGTACGTCCCCAAGGAGCGACTGCTCGCCGAGTCCGACCTGGTCACCCTGCACGTCCCGCTGATGCCGGAAACCCGGCACCTCATCGACGCGGACGCCCTGAGGACGATGCGCGACGACGCGATCCTGATCAACTCCAGCCGTGGCGGGCTTGGTCGACACCGCCGCCCTCGTCCACGAGCTGCGCGCGGGCCGCTTCACGGGTGTGGGTCTCGACGTGTACGAGGCGGAGGCCGGGCTGTTCTTCCTCGACAAGTCCCTGCAGGCCGTGGCGGACGACACCCTCGCCCGCCTCGTCACCTTCCCAACGTCCTCGTCACGTCCCACCAGGCGTACTACACCGAGGACGCCGTCGGCCAGATCGTCGACACCACGGTGCGCAACGTCCTCGACTACATCGCGGGCCGCCGCTCCGGGAACGTGCTGGTGCCGCGCAGCTGACCGATCAGGTCCCGGACGATTCCGGCGCCGTCCAGCGTCAGCACCGACTCCGGGTGGAACTGCACCCCGGCGAACCCGGGCCCCCGCAGGGCGTGCACCTCCCCGGAGCCGCTACGGGCGACCTCGATGCCGTGGGCGGCCAGCTCCACCGCCGCCCCGTCGTCGCAGTGGGCCACGAAGCTGTTGTAGAAGCCGACGGTCTCGGCCCGGCCGAACAGGTCGACGGTCGTCTGCGCCCCCTGGTACGGCACCGCCTTGCGCACGATGTCCAGCCCGAGCTCGGCCGCGATCAGCTCGTGCCCGAGGCAGACGCCGAGCACCCCGTGCCGGCGGCCGCGCAGCACCTCGGCGGTCAGCTCCCGCAGCAGGCGCATTCTCGGATCGCCCAGGTCGGACGGGTCGCCGGGGCCGGGCCCGATGACGAGCGGTCCCTCGTGCCCGAGCAGGGCCGCGCGCAGTCCGGGCTCGTCGTAGCGGCGGACGGTGACGGTGAGGCCCGAGGAGCGCAGCACGTGCGCGAGCATCACCGTGAAGGTGTCCTCGCCGTCGACGACCAGGGCGTGCCCCGTCAGGTCCGCCGTCGGCTCCTGCATCCGCAGCCAGAACGGCGCGAGGGACGCCCGGCGCCCGTCCAGCGCGGCCCGCACCCGGGGATCGTCGGCCAGCACCGGCCGTACGGCCTCCTCGGGCGGCCGCCGGTCGCGCACGCCCAGCGCCGCCAGTACCCCCGCCGCCTTGGCGTGGGTCTCCGCGACCTCGCCCGCCGGGTCCGAGCCGCGCACGAGCGTGGCGCCCACCGGCACCCGCAGCCGCCCGGCCGCGTCGATGTCGGCGGTGCGGATGACGATGGGGGAGTCCAGGGTCTGCGCCCCGCCGGAGTCCCGGCCGAGGAGGGCGAGGGCCCCGCCGTAGTAGCCGCGCCCGCCGGCCTCGTGCCGTTCGATGACCCGGCAGGCGTTCTGCACCGGTGAACCGGTGACGGTCGCCGCGAACATGGTCTCCTTCAGCACCTCCCGCACATCCAGCGAGGACCGGCCGCGCAGCTCGTACTCGGTGTGCGCGAGGTGCGCCATCTCCTTCAGCCGCGGCCCGACGACCACCCCGCCCATGTCGCCGACCGTGCACATCATCTTGAGCTCCTCGTCGACGACCATCGACAGCTCCTCGATCTCCTTGCCGTCGGCGAGGAAGGCGAGCAGGTGCTCCGGCGTGGGGCCCTCGGCGGGATAGCGGTACGTCCCGCTGATCGGGTTCATGACGACGGTGCCGCCCGACATCCGCACATGGACCTCGGGGCTGGCCCCGACGAGGGTCCGGTCCCCGGTGTGCACCAGGAACGTCCAGTACGCGCCCCGCTCCCCGACCAGCAGCCGCCGGAACAGCGCCAGCGCGTCGGCCCGGCCGAACCCCGGGATTTGGCCCTCGTACGTGCGCCGGATGACGAAGTTGGCGCCCTCGCCCCGCCCGATCTCCTCCCGCAGCACCCGCCCGACGATCCCGGCGTACTCCTCGTCCCCGACGTCGAAGCCGCCGCCCTCGACGCGCACCTCGTGCCCCGGGAGCTGCCGCAGCGCCTCGGCGAGCGGGATGCCGTACGTCTCCTCGGGTGTGAGCGCCAGCAGCGGGGTGCCGTCGTCGCGGACGTCGAAGCCGCGCTCGCGGATCTGACGGTGCGGGACGAGCGCGAGGCTCTCGCCGGGGAGGTCGGCGAGGCGGTCGTAGGTGCTCACCGGGCCGAGCAGCAGTTCCACGGTGTCGTGGTCGTGGCCCGGGGTGCGGCGGCGGAGCAGGGCGAAGGGGCGGTCGCCGTGCGCGAGCTGTGCCAGGTCCATGGTTCCTCTTCCGTCGTCGTGATCGGTTCGGGGAACGGGCTCCGCAAACGCCGAAGGCCGCCCCTCGGGCGGCCTTCGCGAAGTCTTGCGTACGCGCAGTCAGTGGGCCGCCGAGGAAGCGGTCCACCACCAGTTCTGGGTCGAGTGCGCGTACATGTGCCGCACCTTACCCCATGTCCGCAGAGCGGCATCCGCGTCTCACTCCCTGGGCGGCGGGCGGGACGGCCGCACAGCACCCCGTAATGTTGAGGTTGTGACCGTGAACGCTAAGACCAGCGCGAGCGCTGGCAACACCTGGCGAGACCTGCCCGCGGCGCAGCAGCCCGAGTACCCCGACACCGAGGCTCTGCGCGCAGTGATCGCGGACCTCGAGTCGTATCCGCCGCTCGTCTTCGCGGGCGAGTGCGACCAGCTGCGCGCCCGGATGGCGGCCGTCGCCAAGGGAGAGGCGTTCCTGCTCCAGGGCGGCGACTGCGCCGAGGCCTTCGACGCGGTGTCCGCGGACCAGATCCGCAGCAAGCTCAAGACCCTGCTCCAGATGGGCGCCGTGCTGACGTACGCCGCGTCCGTGCCCGTGGTGAAGGTGGGCCGGATCGCCGGCCAGTACTCCAAGCCGCGCTCCAAGCCGACCGAGACCCGCGACGGCGTGACGCTGCCGACCTACCGGGGCGACTCCGTCAACGGCTTCGACTTCACCGAGGCGGCCCGCGTCCCGGACCCGGAGCGGCTGAAGCGGATGTACCACGCGTCCGCCTCCACGCTGAACCTGGTGCGCGCCTTCACCACCGGCGGCTACGCCGACCTGCGCCAGGTGCACGCCTGGAACCAGGACTTCGTGAAGTCGTCCCCGTCCGGCCAGCGCTACGAGCAGCTCGCCCGCGAGATCGACAACGCGCTGAACTTCATGCACGCCTGCGGGGCCGACCCGGAGGAGTTCAAGACGGTCGAGTTCTTCTCCTCGCACGAGGCGCTGCTGCTCGACTACGAGTCCGCGCTCACCCGCGTCGACTCGCGCACCGGGCAGCTGTACGACGTCTCCGGCCACATGGTGTGGATCGGTGAGCGCACCCGGCAGCTGGACCACGCGCACATCGAGTTCGCCTCGAGGATCCGCAACCCGATCGGCATCAAGCTCGGCCCGACGACCACGCCGGAGGAGGCGCTCCAGTACATCGAGCGTCTCGACCCCGAGCGGGAGCCCGGCCGGCTGACCTTCATCGTCCGCATGGGCGCCGACAAGATCCGTGACCGGCTGCCCGAGCTGGTCGAGAAGGTCACGGCGTCCGGCGCGGTGGTGGCCTGGGTGACCGACCCGATGCACGGCAACACCTTCGAGGCGGCCTCCGGCCACAAGACCCGCCGCTTCGACGACGTGCTCGACGAGGTCAAGGGCTTCTTCGAGGTGCACAAGGGCCTCGGCACCCACCCGGGCGGCATCCACGTCGAGCTGACCGGTGACGACGTCACGGAGTGTGTGGGCGGCGGCGACGAGATCTTCGTCGACGATCTGCACCAGCGCTACGAGACGGCCTGCGACCCCAGGCTGAATCGCAGCCAGTCGCTCGACCTGGCGTTCCTGGTCGCGGAGATGTACCGGGACCAGTAGGCACCCAGCAGCCGCATCGGGCTGCTGCCGGCACGTGCGATGGGGCGCGGATCACACATGATCCGCGCCCCTCCACTTTCGCAGCCCGGATGTGCCGGGTAAGGTTAGGTTTGCCTCACCGACTACGGGGACGGCACCACGAATCGACCCCGCCGGGAGGTGAACCGCGTGTATGTCTGCAGTTGCTTCGGTGTCACCGAGCAGCAGGTCAAGAACCACGCGGAGAACGGTGCCTGCACCCCTCGCCAGATCGCCTCGGCCTGCAAGGCGGGCACGGACTGCGGCGGCTGTGTACGCCGTATCCAGGCGCTCCTCGGTCGCGGCAGCTGCCCGCGCCCGGAACTGGCGAAGCAGGGCAGGTCGCCCCTGACCGAGGTGGCGCAGGTGACCGCCGAGGCCGCCTGAGCCCCGGAGCTAGTGGGTGGAGAAGCCGCCCGTGCCCGGTCCGGAGGCGTCCGGCTGGCTCTGCTCGATCAGCGTCGACAGGTACAGCGACTCTCCGAGCTTGTCGATCAGTTCGAGCTGCGTGTCCAGGTAGTCGATGTGGTGCTCCTCGTCGGCGAGGATCGCCTCGAAGATGTTGGCCGAGGTGGCGTCGCCCTTGGCGCGCATGACCTCCACACCGCGCCGCAGCCGGTCGATGGCCTCGACCTCGATCTGCCGGTCCGCCTGGAACATCTCGGTCACTGTCTGGCCGACGCTGACATGGAACAGCCGCTGGTAGTTGGGCAGGCCGTCCAGCAGCAGGATGCGGTCGGTCAGTACCTCCGCGTGCCGCATCTCGTCGAAGGACTCGTCCCGGGTGTACTTGGCGAGCTTCGTCCACCCCTTGTGGTCCTGCAGCTTGGAGTGCAGGAAGTACTGGTTGATCGCGGTCAGCTCGGCGGTCAGCTGCTCGTTGAGCAGTTCGAGCACCTCGGGGTCGCCCTGCATGAGGGGGCTCCTTCCACGTCGGGAGGTCGAAACTGGAGGTTGCGCCGCATGATTGCACCGGGCATCCAAGATCGTCCAGTAAGTGCGTGCTTAGTAAGTAAGTACACACTTAGCCTGACTTAACCGAGTTGCCCGATTCTGAACGGGGCTGGTCCTGTGCACCGTCCACCGTCTGTCAGGATGGAGTCATGGGTCACCCGGAGGAGCGCGAATCTGCGGCAGCGGCATCGTTCGAGCTTCCGCCGGGGCAGCGGGTGCAGCGTGGATGGCCGGTCACGCACTACGGGCCGGTGCCCAAGTTCCGGTCCGAGCGCTGGGAGTTCAGGGTCTTCGGCGCCACCGCCGACGGGGACAAGCACTGCTGGACCCACGAGGAGTTCACGGCCCTGCCGTACACCTCCGTGGTGGCCGATCTGCACTGCGTCACCAAGTTCAGCATGCTCGGTGCGGAGTGGGGTGGCATCCCCGCCCGGACCGTCGTGGACCTCGCACCGCCCGCCTCGAATGTCACCCATGTGATGGTGTGGGCGGAGTACGGTTTCAGCTCGAACCTGCGGCTCGCGGACTTCGCCGACGAGCGCACGATCTTCGCCACCCACAAGGACGGTGAACTGCTCACCGCCGAACACGGCTTCCCGCTCCGCCTGATCGTGCCGCACCTCTACGCCTGGAAGGGGCCGAAGTGGGTGCGCGGCGTGGAGTACATGACCGCCGACCGCCGAGGCTTCTGGGAGGAGCGCGGATACCACAACATCGGCGACCCCTGGCGGGAGCAGCGCTACTCCTACCAGGAGGAGCCCGGGGACGGCCCCGAGCTCTGACTCCCGCTGACCGCGACCGCCGGTGCGGCTGTGCTCAGTGGTGGTACTGGTGCACCACCGCGTGGCCCTTGCCCCGGCCGATCATCCACTTGTTGACCGGGACCGTGACCACGAAGGCGACCGCGAGGGCGATCGCCAGGACGACCCAGAAGAGCGCGGAGTCGAGCCCCGCGTCCATCGCCCCCGGCCAGAACGCGATCACGCCGTTGTCGACCAGCTCCATCACGGCGATCGACAGCGTGTCCGCGGCCAGCGCCACCTGGATGCCGGCCCGCAGGCCCACGCCCGCCTTCAGCACCCCGCGCAGGGTGAGGGCGTAACCGAAGAAGAAGGCCAGCACGATCGCCAGGACCAGGGTGGAGACGTCGCCCCAGCCGAGCGCGGTGCCGATGACCATGCCGAGCACCTCGCCGATGGCGCAACCGGTCAGGCAGTGCAGGGTGGCCTGCACGGCCATGGGCCAGCCGGCGGGGGTGTGGCTGTGGTGCGTGTGTGCGTGCTGCATTCGTGCCCCCTGTGTCAGGTGATGGTTCCCGCATCGAGCAGGAACCATATACCCCCCGGGGGTATTCCGGGAACGTGCGGGAGTCCTCGACCACCCGGATTCGTCAGCCGCCCCGGAGCTCTGCTCGGGCGTCCCGGAGTCCCGCTCAGCCGTCCCGGAGCTTCTTCAGCCGCTCGACGTCGGCCGCGTGCCCCTCCTTGCCGCCGGGCGTCTCGATGATCAGCGGGACGCCCTCGGTGGCGGGGTGGGTCATCAGGGCGCGGAACGGGTCCTCGCCGATGTGGCCGGCGCCGATGTTCTCGTGCCGGTCCTTGTGGGCGCCGACCAGGTCCTTGGAGTCGTTGGCGTGGATCAGCTTCAGCCGGCCCTCACCGACCGTGCCGACCAGCAGGTCCAGCGTCTGGTGCATGCCGTCGGGGCCGGTCAGGTCGTGCCCGGCGGCGAAGACGTGGCAGGTGTCGAGGCAGACGCCCAGCTTGGGGTGGGCGTCCAGGGCCTCGAAGTAGGGCCCGAAGTCCCAGGTGCGTGAGCACAGCGAGGCGCCCTGACCCGCCGTGGACTCCAGCAGGACGTAGGGGTCCTCGTCGGTGAGCTCGTCGAGCAGCGGCAGCAGGTACTCCCGTACCTGCTTCAGCGCCACCGACCGGGCCCGCCCGCCGGTCGCGCTTCCGGTGTGCACGACCACGCCGAGCGCGCCGATCGCCCGCCCGCGCCGCAGCGAGTGCCGCAGCGACTCCACCGACCGCTCGGCGGTGGCCCCCGTGTGCGAGCCGAAGTTGATCAGGTACGGCGCGTGCACATAGGCCGGGATCGACTCCTCGGCGCACGCCGCGCGGAACGCCTCGTCCTGCCGCGGATCACCGGCGGGCGTGGCCCAGCCACGCGGGTTGGCGACGAAGACCTGCACGGTCTCGGCCTTCAGGTCGTGGGCATAGGTGAGGCCCACGGAGTGCAGGCCGCCGGCCACCGGGACGTGGCCGCCGACGGGGTTGCGGGAGGGACCGGGGTGCTGACTGTTCACCCGTTCAGGGTGTCATGCGCCCCGCGGCCTGCCGTCAGCGGATCTTGAGGGTGATCGTCGACCCCTTGGGCGCGGTCTTCCCGCCCCGCACGGACTGGTCGCGCACGGTGTCGCCGAACAGGCCGAGCAGGCCGCGGTCCTCCTCGACCTCGAAACCGGCGCCCTGAAGCTTCTGCCTGGCCTCGCCCACGCTGTCGCCCACCACGTCCGGAACCTCGATCATCTCCGGTCCCTTGGAGAGCGTCAGCGTCACCGTGTCACCCTCGGCGGCCTCGCCGCCGGGGCCCGGGTTCTGCCGGGCGACCTGGCCCGCCTCGTGCTCCGAGTTGATCCGCTCCGTCGCGACGCGCACCTTCAGGCCCGCCTCCTGGAGCTCCTCCCTGGCCTCGGCCGGGTCGCTGCCCGTGACGTCCGGGATGTCGACGGGGGCGCCCTTGCTGACGGTGAGCGCGATCGCCGTGCCGGCCCGCGTCGTGGTGCCCGTCGCGGGGTTCGAGCTGATCACGGAGCCCCGCGGGACGTCCTCGCTGAACTCCCGGGTCACCATGCCCGGCTCCAGACCGCTGTCCTTGAGGAGGTTGCGCGCCTTGTCCAGCCGGTCGCCCGCGACGTCCGGCACCTTCACCGTCTCGGGGCCGTCGGAGACGGTCAGCGTCACGGAGTCGTTGTGCCGGATCCGGGCGCCGGGCGCCGGGTCGGTGCTGATGACCGTGCCGCGCCTCACCGTGTCGCTGTAGGCGTGCCTGACCTGCCCGACCTCCAGACCGGCGTCCGCGAGCCGGTCCTCGGCCTGCGCCTCGGTCTTCGCCAGCAGCGGCGGGACCTCGGTGAACTGGCCCGAGTTGATGTACCAGACACCCAGACCGAGGCCCAGTGCCAGCAGGACCGCGGCGATGAGTGTGACGACCGTGCGCCGCGGGCGGGGGCGGCGGCGCGGGGTGTCCAGGGGCGGCGACTCCAGACGGCTGGTCCGGTTGTACCGGGACTCGTCGTCCTCGTTCACGGGCAGCTGCCGCAGTGCGGTCAGCGCGCGCGGGATGACGCTCGTGCGGTCGTCGGCGTTGTCGTGCTGCGCGGTGACCGCCTGCGGGGGCACCGCGTCGAGTTGCTCGGCACCGAGCGCGGCCCGCGACTCACGGACCCGGGCGAGCAGCGCCACGGCGTCGTACGGGCGGATCTCCGGCATGCGGGCGGTCGCCGCCGCGACCAGCTCGTCCAGCTCGTACGCCAGCCCGGGCACGGCAGCCGAGGGTGGCGGGACGTCCTCGTGCACATGCCGGTAGAGCACCTGGGCGGGGGAGTCCCCCGTGTGCGGCTTGCCGCCGGTCAGCATCTCGTAGAGCACCACACCGCACGCGTACACGTCGACGCGGGGATCGGCGCTGCCGTGCTCGATCTGCTCGGGGGCGAGGTAGGAGACGGTGCCGAGGACGGACCCGGTGGTCTGGGTGACCGTGTCCACGGACCGGACGAGCCCGAAGTCGGCGACCTTGACCCGGCCGTCGTCCCCTATGAGGACGTTCTCCGGCTTCATGTCCCGGTGCACGAACCCGGCGCGGTGGGCGGCGCCCAGCGCGGCCAGGACCGGCTCCAGGATGTCCAGCGCGGCCCGCGGCTGCAGCGCCCCGCGCTCGCGCAGCACGTCCCGCAGGGTGCAGCCGGAGACGTACTCCATCGCCAGGTAGACGTACGACCCGTCCGCCCCCTGGTCGAACACCTGGACGACATTGGGGTGGGCGAGCCGGGCCACCGACTTGGCCTCGCGGATGAAGCGCTCGACGAAGGAGACGTCGGCGGCCAGGGTCGGATGCATCACCTTGAGCGCGAGGACGCGGTCGAGGCGGGTGTCCACGGCTCGGTAGACCGTGGCCATCCCGCCGACCGCGATCCGCGCGTCGACGCGGTAACGGCCGTCGAGCAGTTGCCCGACCAGAGGGTCCTGAAGGGTCGTGTCCACGCAGGCGAGTGTACGAGCCGTCACCGACACCGCTCGCCGGTTCCCGGAGCATCGGGGCGGTACTGCAGCGGACCTGTGACGTGTCTGACGCGCCCACGCGCGACCACGTGGTAGGGGATCACTGGAAGGCGGGCCGCTCCGGGTCCAGCGCGGCCATCCCCGCCACCGGCGAGGAGGCCTCCGCGAAGTGCCGCCGGGGGATACGCCCCGCCAGCCGGGCCAGCCGTCCCGCCTCCACGCCGTTGCGCATGGCGGCGGCCATCAGCACCGGTTCCTGGGCCCGGGTCACGGCTGAGGCGAGCATCACACCCGCGCACCCCAGCTCCATCGCGAACGCCGCGTCCGACGCCGTACCCGCTCCGGCGTCCAGGATCACCGGCACGCGCGCGTGCTCGACGATCAGCTGGAAGTTGTGCGGGTTGCGGATGCCGAGCCCCGAGCCGATCGGCGACCCGAGCGGCATGATCGCGGCACAGCCCACGTCCTGGAGCCTGCGCGCCAGCACGGGGTCGTCGTTGGTGTACGGCAGCACCGTGAAACCGTCGTCCACCAGCGTCTCCGCGGCGTCCAGCAGCTCGATCGGGTCCGGCAGCAGGGTGCGCTCGTCGGCGATGACCTCCAGCTTGACCAGATCGGTGCCGAGGGCCTCGCGCGCGAGGCGGGCGGTCAGCACGGCCTCCCCAGCCGTGAAGCAGCCGGCCGTGTTGGGCAGCACCCGGATGCCCAGTCTGTCCAGCACCGACAGGACGGAGCCGTGCACATCCGGGTTGACGCGCCGCATCGCCACGGTGGTCAGCTCGGTCCCGGAGGCGACCAGCGCCCGCTCCAGCACGTCCAGGCTGGGCGCACCGCCGGTGCCCATGATCAGCCGCGAGGTGAAGGTCGTACCCCCGAGGACAAAGGGATCGTCGGCCATGGGTCAGCCTCCTTGGACGGCGGTGAGGACCTCGACACGGTCACCCTCGGAGAGGGGCGTGACGGGCCACTGCGCGCGCGGGACGACGGTTTCGTTGAGGGCGGCGGCCACACCGGAGGGCGCCGCGGTGAGGGTGCGTACGAGGGTGTCGAGGGCCGTGCCGTCGGTGATCCGGCGGGGCTCCCCGTTGACGGAGATGATCATGCGGGCTGCTCCGTGAGTGCGGCGCTGAAGCGCTTCGGCGTGAAGGGACGGGCCTCGTCCGGGAGTTCACCGGTGGTCAGGACGTGCGCCATGGCGTCGCCGGTGACCGGGGTGAGCAGGACGCCGTTGCGGTAGTGGCCGGTGGCCAGCAGCAGGCCGTCCAGACCGGTCGGGCCGAGCAGGGGGGCGTTGTCGGGCGACCCGGGGCGCAGACCCGCGCGGGTCTCGGTGAGGGGCAGCTCGGTGATGCCGGGGACCAGCTCGTGCGCGTCGCGCAGCAGCTCGTACACGCCGCCGGCGGTGACCGTGGTGTCCCAGCCCAGTTCCTCGCTGGTGGCGCCGACGACCAGCTCGCCGCTCTCGCGCGGCACCAGGTACACATGGCTGCCGCGCACCACCGCGCGCACGGTGCGGTTCAGGAACGGCGCGTGGGCCGGCGGCACGGTCAGTCGCAGCACCTGCCCCTTCACCGGCCGCACGGGCGGCAGCACGGCGTCCGGGACGCCCGCCAGCCGCCCGCTGAGGCTCCCGGCGGCCAGCACCACCTGCCCGGCGCCCACCTCGGTCCCCGCGCGCGTGACGACGCCCGCCGCCCGCTCCCGGACGACCAGCAGCCGCTCGGCCCACTCCCGGTGGAAGACCACGCCCGCCCGCTCGCAGGCGGCCACCAGGGCGGCCGAGAGCCGCCGCGGGTCGATCTGGTGGTCGCCGTCCACCCGCAGCCCGCCGCGCACACCCGGCGCGAGCATCGGCTCCAGGCGGCGGCAGTCCCGGCCCGACAGCCACTCGGAGTCCAGCCCGGAGCGGCGTTGCAGGGCATGCAGTTCGCGAAGGTGGGCGCGGTCGTCGGCGTCCAGCGCGACGGCCAGGGTGCCGCACCGGCGGTAGCCGAGGTCGTGTCCGGTGAGGTCGGTGAGCTCGGCCGCGAACTCCGGATAGCGGCGGGCCGAGGCGAGGTTCAGACCGAGCAGGGTCTCCTCGCCGTAGTGGAGTTCCGTGACGGCGGCGAGCATGCCGGCCGCCACCTGGGCGGCCCCGCCGCCGGGTTCGGGGTCGATTACGGCGGTGGCGAGTCCGCGCTGTGCGGCCCGCCAGGCCGTGACCAGGCCGATGATTCCGCCCCCGATGACGAGGACGTCTGACGTACGTGCGGAGGACGACACGGGCTTCAGCCCCTCCCTTCGCCGGCATGACCCGGATCAGGTTCGTACGGTCGGAGGCCGGCCAGCCTCCCTCTCAGCCCGGTACGTCCGGGCTCCCGCGAGTGCTCTACGGTGGCCACCCTAGCTCTTGCCCGCACGCCTCTGTAAGGGAGCCTCCCGGCATGGCCCGCTCACTGGACGGACTCGTCCTCGCTCCCGTCGCCGACCAGGCCCCGGGACAGGTCGGGACGCGCACCCGGTTCACGTACCACGAGCAGGACGGCGAGATCCGGGCCGAGTACGCGGGTGGCGACGTCGTCCGCGGATACCTGGTGGGCACCCGCGAGGGCGACCGGCTGGACTTCCGGTACGTGCAGCTCAAGCAGGACGGTACGACGTCCTCGGGGCACTGCGTCTCGACGGTCGTGGATCTGCCCGACGGGCGGGTGCGACTGGAGGAGAGCTGGGAGTGGGAGTCGCAGGCGGGCAGCGGGACGAGCGTGGTCGAGCAGGTCGGCCGGAGGTCCGGGGAAGGCGACCGGTAGCACCCCCTTACTGACAAACTGTCAGTTGTCTATGGTGATCAGGTGAGCGAGCAAACGAGGGCACAGGCGCGGCGCGTGGTCGTCGTGGGGGCGGGCATGGCCGGAGTGCAGACCGCGGTGGCCCTGCGGGAACAGGGCTTCCCCGGCACCGTGACGCTGATCGGCGCCGAGCCGCACCAGCCGTACGACCGGCCGCCGCTCTCCAAGGCGGTCCTGCTCGGCAACGCCGAGGGCTCCGCCTTCGACGTCGACTTCGAGGCGCTCGGCATCGAGCTGCACCTGGGGCGCGAGGCGACCGGCGTGCGCCTCGCCGACCACGGGCTGGACACCGAGTCCGGGCCGGTGCCCTACGACGTGCTGGTC
This sequence comes from Streptomyces sp. NPDC059861, assembly GCF_042731435.1. NCBI lineage: Bacteria > Bacillati > Actinomycetota > Actinomycetes > Kitasatosporales > Streptomycetaceae > Streptomyces > Streptomyces sp. NPDC059861. The sequence continues at coordinate 56,633 of NZ_JBHWJQ010000042.1, forward strand.
CTCGCCACCGGTGCCGAACCCGTCACCCTGCCGGGCGCGGAGGGTGTCCCCGGTGTGCATCTGCTGCGCACCCTGGACGACGCCGAGCGGCTGCGGCCGGTGCTCGCCCTGCAGCACGACATCGTGGTCGTCGGCGCGGGCTGGATCGGCGCGGAGTTCGCCACGGCGGCCCGGGAGGCCGGCTGCGCGGTGACCGTCGTCGAGGCCGCCGACCGTCCCCTCGCCGGGGCACTGCCCGCCGACGTGGCCGCGCCGATGAGCGCCTGGTACGCCGACAGCGGCGCCGTCCTGCGCACCCACGCGCGCGTGCGGAGCGTCGAGCCGGGCGCGGTCGTCCTGGACGACGGCACGCGGGTGCCCGCGGGCGCAGTCGTGGTCGGCATCGGCGCCCGGCCCGCCACGCGCTGGCTCGCCGGCTCCGGCATCGAGCTCGGCTGGTACGGCGAGGTCGTGGCCGACGACCACCTGCGCACCTCGGCGCCGGACGTCTACGCGGTCGGCGACTGCGCGTCCTTCCCCTCGGGGCGCTACGGCGAGCGGCTGATGGTGCACCACTGGGACAACGCCCTGCAGGGCCCCCGCACGGTCGCCGCGAACATCATCGGCGAGGCACCCGCGGTCTACGACCCGGTGCCGTACTTCTGGTCCGAGCAGTTCGGGCGGTTCGTGCAGTACGTCGGGCACCACACCACCGCAGACGCCACCGTGTGGCGCGGTGACCCCGCCGGGCCCGCCTGGTCGGTGTGCTGGCTGCGCGAGGGCCGGCTCGCCGCACTGCTCGCGGTGGGCCGCCCGCGGGACCTGGCGCAGGGCCGGCGGCTGATCGAGGCCGGGACCGTGCTGGACCCGGAACTGCTGGCCGACCCGGCACGCCCCCTGAAGGCGGCCACGGCGTAACGCGTCGTCGCAGGTGGGCGGGGTCGGTGGGCGGGGCTGACTTCCGACTGTCAGTGGGGGATGGCAGGCTTGTTCCCGTGACCGAGATTGACGCAAAGATCGATGCTCTCGTCCCCGCCTGGCTCACCCTCCCCGACATCGCCGAAATGCTCGGCGTCGAGGTGACGCGTGTGCGGCAGCTTGTCAAGGACGGCCAGCTCATCGCCGTGCGCCGCGGTGAGAACCGCGCGCTGCACGTCCCCGCCGCCTTCATCGACGGGGACAAGGTCGTCAAGGGCCTGTCCGGGACCTTGACGCTCCTGCGGGACGACGGCTTCACGGACGAAGAGATGCTGGAGTGGCTCTTCACCCCCGACCCGAGCCTGCCGGGCACGCCCGCGCAGGCGCTCAGCGAGAATCGCGGCACGGAGGTGAAGCGGCGGGCCCAGGCACTCGCCGTCTGATCCCAGCCCGACCCGAAAGAGCCTGACCGGCGTACGGGCCGCGGTCCGCGGGCCCCGGCCCCGGGCCGACCGCGCCCGGCGGGGCCCGTACGCCACCGGCAGGCACACCCAGAGGTACTGATCCACGGGGGGACCCACGCATGCCCGACACCGCCGCCACCGCTCGCGCCCGGCTCGCCGACGCCCGTGTCTACCTGTGCACGGACGCCCGTCGGCGCCAGGGCGACCTGCCCGAGTTCCTGGACGCCGTCCTGGCCGGCGGGGTCGACATCGTGCAGCTGCGCGACAAGGGCATGGAAGCCGCCGAGGAGCTGGAGCACCTGGCGGTCTTCGCCGACGCCTGCGCCCGGCACGGCAAGCTGCTCGCGGTCAACGACCGCGCGGACGTCGCCCACGCCGTCGGCGCCGGTGTGCTCCACCTCGGCCAGGGCGACCTCCCGGTCACCGCGGCCCGGGCGATCCTCGGCGGCGACGTCCTCGTAGGCCGCTCCACGCACGCGGAGGCCGAGGCCGAGGCGGCGGCCGTCCAGGACGGCGTCGACTACTTCTGCACCGGACCCTGTTGGCCCACCCCCACCAAGCCCGGCCGTCACGCCCCCGGCCTCGACCTCGTCCGGCACACGGCAGCGCTGGGCACCGACCGCCCATGGTTCGCCATCGGCGGCATCGACCTCGGCAACCTCGACGAGGTCCTCGACGCGGGTGCCCGCCGGGTCGTCGTCGTCCGCGCGATCACCGAGGCGGACGATCCGGGCGCGGCTGCGGCGGAGTTCGCGAAGCGGCTGCGTGGGGCCTGAGGTGTGACCCCATGTGACCGCAGCGTGTCCAAGGGATGGACAACAAGCCGACAATCCGGGCAAATTTCCTGCATCCGGTTGGGGGACAGGCGCCCCCTGGCTAACCTGCCCGTATGGCCCTCGGAACCGCATCCACCAGGACTGATCGCGCACGCACAGTGCGTGACATGCTCGCCCCCGGCAGGACGACGTACTCGTTCGAGTTCTACGCGCCGAAGACGGCCAAGGGCGAGCGCAGCCTGTGGGAGGCGCTGCGCAGGGTCGAAGCGGTGGCCCCCGACTTCGTCTCCGTGACGTACGGCGCCGGAGGTTCCACCCGCGCGAGCACGGTCAAGGAGACGCAGCAGATCGTCGCCGACACCACGCTCACCCCGGTCGCCCACCTCACGGCCGTCGACCACTCGATCGGTGAGCTGCGCAATGTGATCGGCCAGTTCGCCGACGCCGGCATCCGCAACATGCTCGCCCTGCGCGGCGACCCGCCCGGCGACCCCATGGGCGACTGGGTGCCGCACCCCAAGGGACTGGCCTACGCCGCCGAACTCGTCCGCCTCATCAAGGAGTCGGGCGACTTCTGCGTCGGCGTCGCGGCCTTCCCGGAGATGCATCCGCGCTCCGCCGACTGGGACACGGACGTCGAGCACTTCGTCGACAAGTGCCGGGCCGGCGCCGACTACGCGATCACACAGATGTTCTTCCAGCCGGAGTCCTACCTTCGACTGCGTGACCGAGTGGCCGCCGCGGGCTGCGAGACGCCGGTCATCCCCGAGGTCATGCCCGTGACCAGCGTGCGGATGCTGGAGCGGCTGCCGCAGCTCAGCAACGCTCACATTCCGTCCACCCTGAAAGAGCGGATCCTCACAGCAAAAGACAATCCGTCCGCTGTACGCTCCATTGGGATCGAGTTCGCCACGGAGTTCTGCGCACGGCTGCTGGCGGAGGGAGTGCCGGGTCTGCACTTCATCACGCTCAACAACTCCACGGCGACCCTGGAAATCTACGAGAACCTGGGCCCGCACCACCCACCGCGGGCCTAGACCGGTCGCACGCTCATACGACACACTGCGTAGCGGCCACTGGGAGAGGGGCGTACATGGGCTGGACGGTCCTCTACATCGCGTTCGGCATCGTCGCGCTGTGGCTGCTCGGCGAGGTGCTGCTGCAGTACAAGGCGCGGCTTCGCTGGCGGTTGCTGGCGTTCGCGGGCTTCCTCGGTGTCGTCGTCGGGGTGCTGATCCCGTCCGTCATCGTGATCGGACTGGGCGCGGCCGCCTTCGCGGTCGGGCAGACCTACGTCACGCTGTCGTTCCGCCGTGGCTTCGCCGCCGGATGGGCGGTCACCGGGCGTCCGAGCCTGGGCGGCAGCAAGCGCCGCCGCGGTGAGCCGGAGCACCAGGACCCGACGCTGGAGGTCTCCGACCTCGAAGCGCCCGGCTACGGCGACGGCGACGACGGCAAGTACGAGCGGGGCGGCGCCGGATACGGCCAGGACGACTACGAGCGCGACGACGTCTTCACGCCCGCCCGCCCCGGCGCCGCGGCGGCCGCCGAGACCACGTCCGTGTACGAGCCGCAGCCGCTGCCCGACGACACCGGCTCCTACGGCGTGTACGACACCGGTGCCTACGCCACCCAGGGCCAGACCCAGGACCAGTACGCGGCGGCCGCCCAGTCCACCGACCAGGCCTACGCCTACGACGGCTACTCGGGCTACGGCCAGCAGCAGTACGGCTACGACACCACCGGTCAGCAGCAGTACGCGGCCTACTCAGACCCGTACATCGGCACCCAGACCTACGGCGGGTCGTACGACACCGGGTACGACCAGCAGCAGTACGGCCAGCAGGGCTACGGCCAGGACCAGTACGCCACCGGCGGCTACGGCGGCGAGACCCCGTCAGGCGGTGTGTGGGTGCCGCAGCAGCGCAACACCGACGACCCGTACGGGGGCGAGCTGCCGCAGGAGCAGCCGTATCCGTATCAGGAGGACGGTCAGGCGCAGCAGGGGAACGGGTACGACGAGCGGTACCGGTTCTGAGTCACTGAACGTGCGGAAGCAGTGGGCCCCTGGGAGCCCCGTGGCTCCTCGTGAGGGGAACCGCGGGGCTCACTGCCGTCCGGGATCCTCGTCGTAGAACGGAATCACCGGCAGCCGCGTGTCCTCACCGGGAGCCGCGGAAGTCCGGTCCCTCCACGATCAGTCCCGACACCAGCGCGCCCGACATCCCGGCGTGCGGGAGGCCACCGCCCGGGTGGGACCAGCCGCCGACGGCGAACAGGCCCGGCAGCGCGGTGCTGTTGGAGGGATGCAGCAGTCTTCCCCCGGCCGCCGCCAGCGCCGGAGCCGGGATCGCTCCGCCCTGCGCGCCGGTCGCCTCGGCGATGTCGGCCGGGGTGTACGGCTCGTGCCGGAGAAGGCGGGAACGGAGGTCAGGTATCGCGCGCTCGGCAGCGGTGATCATGGCTTCGGCCTGGTCGGCGCAGCTCTGCGGCGAGGCCGACGCCGGCACGGTGGCCGTCAGGGTGACCGCCTCGTGGCCGGAGTCCGGGACGAGACGCGGATCGTCGGGGCGCAGGACCGTGACCGTGGGGTGCCAAGCCCCGGGTCCCGGCAGCCCGGCGCCGAAGACGGCCTCCAACTCGCCCTCCCTGTCCGCGGTGTGCACCACCGTCCGGTGCGGTGTGCCCTGCGGACGGGGGCCACGCAGCGCCAGCAGCACCGTCAGGCGGCTGGGCAGCCCGTGCCGGGGCGGGACCTCGCCGGTGGTTCGCGGCGGCATGTCCGGCAGCGCGCCGGGCGCGACCCCGGCGACCACGAAGTCCGCCTCCGCGACCGTCCCGCCGGCCAGCTCCACGCCCGCCGCCCGTCCGTCCTTCTCCAGGAGTCCGGTGACCTCGGCGCCGAAGACGAACTCGACCCGGCGGGCCAGACACCGCTCGTGGACCGCGCGCGCCAGCTCCCGGATGCCGCCGCGCACGTACCAGGCGCCGAAGGCGTGCTCCATGTACGGCAGCACGGCCGCGCTCGCCGGTGCGACGCGCGGGTCGAGGCCGTACGCCAGCGCGTGGCTCTCCAGCAGGGCGATCAGCCGGGGCTCGCGCAGCTCCCAGGCGCCGACCTCGGCGAGCGTGCCGGCCCGGCGCGTGCGCAGCAGCCTCTTGTGCGGAACCGAGGGGTAGGGCTCGCGCTCGGCGAGCACCGGCCAGTCGGACCACAGCGGCTCCTCCAGGAGCGGCCGGCGCGTCCGGTCCCAGGCCTCGCGGGCCCGCACCAGGAAGTCGCCCCAGCGGTCGCCCGCGCCGGAGCCCAGCGCCTCGTCGAGCGAGGCGACGGCGCCCGCGCGCGAGGCGTTCGGCACGGAAACCTCCGTGCCGTCCGCGAAGATGTGCCGGGCCGACGGGTCGACCTGCGTCAGCTCGACGCACGCCTCCAGTGGCTCCTTGCCGGTCTTGAGGAACAGGTCCCGCCAGACCGCGGGCAACGGCAGCAGGCCGGGACCGGTGTCGAAGGCGAACCCGTCCCGCTCCCGCCGCCGCACCGCCCCGCCGTACGTCTCCGTACGCTCGTACACCGTCACCCGGTGGCCCGCCACGGCCAGCCGCGCGGCAGCCGCCATGGCGCCCATCCCGGCGCCGATCACCGCAATCCGTGCCATGCCCGCGACTTTATCGGCCACCACTGACACCGCGTGACCGGGCCTGTGACCTGGGGCGACGCCCGGCATCACCCCGGCGGACCGCCCTCCCGCTCCGCCAACCGCCGTTCCTCGCGGCGTTGCGCTCTGCGGCGCAGGAAGCGGTGGATGCGGGAGGCCAGGAAGTACAGGGTGATCAGACCGGTGACCAGCAGGATCGCCGCGATGATCGCCGCCGCCTCGGGGTAGAAGATCGCGAACGTCACCAGCCCGCCGACGCCCAGGTCCTCGGCGATGCTGATGATCACGTTGCTGAAGGGCTCCGGCGACGCGTTGACCGCCATCCGGCTCCCGGCCTTGACCGCATGGCTGGCCAGCGCCGTCGAACCGCCGATCACGCCCGCCGCCAGATCGGACAGCGAAGCGCTCTGCCCGGCGAGCAGCGCCCCGACCCAGGCGCCCGCGGCGGGCCGGATCAGCGTGTGCACGGAGTCCCATACGGAGTCGACGTACGGGATCTTGTCGGCGACCGCCTCGCAGAGGAACAGCACGCCCGCGGTGATGAGCACCTCGGGGCGCTGCAGCGTCTCAGGGATCTCGTCGCTCAGCCCCGTCGCACCGAAGAAGCCGAGCAGCAGCACCACGGCGTACGCGTTGACGCCGCTGGCCCAGCCGCTGGTGAAGACGAGAGGGAGTACGGACACGGACGCGATCGTAACCACCGGGCGGCCGCGCGTCCTGGGGACGAACACCGACGACTGAGTACCCGTACTCAGTCACGGAGATGAGTACGCACGCGGATGGGGCCAAACCTGCGCGAACGAGAGAGTAGTGGCACGGAAAGGGGCCCGGCGCCGGCACCGCCGACACGGGGCGGCGGAACGGCGAGGCCCTGGACCGCTCCTTCCGCCGGCTCAGGTCGGCGGGAGCGAGGCACGGGGGAACCCGGGGAGGGACGACCGGACGGGGGCCCAACGGGGGGAACGGGAAACACGGGGGTATCGGGGGAGCACGAGGAAGCGCCGGTCCGGCGTGGCCCGCGGGGGACGCGGCCACGGTCCGGACCGGCGCTCTCCGTATCTGCCTGGTAGGTCAATGCGCGTCGCCGGCACCACCCGGGCGGCCTACCCGAGCCGTCGGCCCGAGCCCCTACGGCCGTCCGCTCACCCGTCCCTGCAACAGCCGCGACAGCGCCGCGTGCACATCGTCCAGGGAGCGCTCCGGCTGGAACGCCTGCCAGTCCAGCGCGGCCACCAGCACCATCCCGACCAGCGCCGCCGCCGTCAGCGGCACGTCGATCTCCTCGCTGAACTCACCCTGCTCGATGCCCTCGCGCAGTACGTCCTCGACGACGGCCACCGCCTCCTGCCGGACCACCAGCAGCGTGGACTGCCAGGCTCGGTTGGTGCGCCACAGCTCGGCGACGTACAGCTGCGTGAAGGCCGGATAGCGGTCGATGAAGACGAGCCCGGCGCGGATCATCGCGTCCAGCGCGGCCACCCGGGTGCCGCCGTCCTTCGCCGTCCGCTCGGCCGCCTCCTTCAGTGAGGCGGTCAGCAGGCCCACGCCGTGCCGCAGCAGCTCCTCGAAGAGGACGGACTTGCTGGCGAAGTTGTAGTACACGGTGCCCTTGGCGACCCCGGCCCGCTCGGCGATCTCGTCCACCGTGGTCGCGGAGAAGCCCTGCTCCGCGATGAGCGTGACGGCCGCCTCGTAGAGCTTCTGCCGGGTCGCCGCGCGGCGGGTACTCGCCCCCGACGTGGCGCTGCTGCTTTCCATGGCCCTGATTGTCACAGGAACGGCATCGTTGTAGGACACAGCGGACGAGGTCACAGGCTCAGCTCCGGGTGCAGCCGGTCCAGTGTCCACACCTGGCGGCGGCGGGCCGACAGCGCGGTCAGCGCGAGGGCGCCCACGGTGAACGCGGCGAGCACCACGCACGCCTGCCACACGGGAGCGAGGCCACCACCCGTGATGAGCCTCCTGAGCGCCTCGACGATGTAGCTCATCGGCAGGAACGGGTGCAGCGCGTTGAAGAAGCCCGGACTGGTCTGCACGGGGTACGTGCCCCCGGCGGAGGTCAGCTGCAGCATCAGCAGGGCCAGCACCAGGATCCGGCCGGCGGCGCCGAAGCGCGCGTTCAGCCACTGGACGATCGCCGCGAAGCACGCCGTCACCAGGAACAGGAAGCCCACCGTCCCGGCCGCCCGCGCCATCTGCAGGCCGACCGCCCAGTGCAGCACCGACATCAGGGCCGCCGTCTGGAGCACGCCGATCGCCAGCACCGGCAGCCAGCCCGCGAGCGCGATCCGCCAGGCCGAGGCGCCGGTGGCCAGCGCCCGCCGGTTGAGCGGCGCGATCAGCATGTAGGCCACCATCGCGCCCACCCACAGGGACAGCGGGATGAAGTACGGGGCGAAACCCGTGCCGTAGTTGGGCGCCTTGTGGAGCGACTTGGAGGCGAGCTGGACGGGGTCCGCCATGACCTCGGTCCGCGTGTCGCGCTCCCGCTCGTCGTAGTCGGGGATCTGCTCCGCGCCGTCGTGCAGCCCGTTCGCCAGCTTCACGGAGCCGTCGACCAGCTTGAACATGCCGCCGCTGAGGTCGTCCGCGCCCGTCTTGAGCTCGCCGACGCCCGTGTCGAGGTCCACCGCCCCCGTCCGGGCGGTGCCCAGCCCCGTGTGCAGCGTCTTGGCGCCCTCGGCGACCTTCCCGGCGCCGTCGTTCAGCTTGTTGATCTTGGCGACGGCCTCGTCGAGGTCCTCCGACAGGTGCGGGGCGTCCTCGGCGAGCGCCCGGGCCTGCTCCTCCAGGGTGGCGAGGTGCCCGTCGAGCTTGTCCATGTCGCCGTCGTAGCCGCTGATCACCGTGTTGAGGTCGTCCGCAATCGTGGCCACGTCGGCCGCCGAGTCCATGGCCTTCTCCAGGTTGGAGCAGGCCGCGTCGGGCAGTACGGGGGTCTCGCAGCGCCTCTTGTGGATCTCGCTCAGCGTGTCGGAGGCCAGATGGGCTCCCGTGGCGGCGGCCGGGGCCCGCTTCACCAGCGTGTCGAGGTTGTCCCGGATCGCGGCGGACGAGTCGGCGACCAGCCGCGCCGTGTCACCGATGGTCTTCTCGTTGTCCTCCAGGAAGGGACCCAGCTTGTCCGCGATCCCGTTGACCTGGTCGGCGAGCGTCTGCGTACCCTCCGCGACCCGCGCCGAACCGTCCTCCAGGTCACCCGCGCCGGTGGTGAGCTTCGTCAGGCCCGAGGAGAGGTCCCCGCTGCCGTCCTTGGCCTCCTTCAGGCCGTCGGCGAGGTCCTTGGAGCCCTTCTCGGCCGTACCGATGCCGCTCTTGAGCTTGTCGGCGCCGCCGGCCGCCTTCACCGTCTCGCCGTGGATGTCGGAGAACGAGATGAAGATCCGGTCCAGGAAGGACCGCGACGCCTTCGTGGACGCCGCTGTGCGCACCTCGCTGAACACCGTCCGCGATATCTGCCCGACGATGTAGTTGTTCGCGTCGTTCGTGCGGACCTGAAGCGCGCCCGTCTCGGGGGAGTCGCCCGAACTGGAGGCGATGCGCCTGCTGAAGTCGGCCGGCATGGTCAGTGACAGGTAGTACGTGCCGTCCTCGACCCCCGCGCGCGCGTCCTCGGCGCTCACCTCGTGCCAGTCGAAGACCTCGCTGTCCCGCAGCCCCGCCACGATGTCGTCGCCCGCCTCGACCTGCTTCCCGTCGGCGGTCGCGCCCTTGTCGTCGTTCACCAGCGCCACCGGGAGCCGGTCCAGGCGGCCGTACGGGTCCCAGAAGGACCACAGGTACAGCGCGCCGTACAGCAGCGGCAGCAGCAGAAGCGCCACCAGGGCGGCCCGGGGCAGCTTCCCCCGGCCGAACCGTCGCAGTTCAAGCGCGGCCAGCCTCGGCGAACGCATCCGCCGCCTCCTCCACGTCGTCGCGGGCAGCCCGGCCGCCCTGGTCTTCCCGGCTGTCCTGGTCGCCAGGGACACCACTGTCGGTGCCCTCGGGGTCTGCGTCCTCGTCGGGGGCGCCGGCGGCGTCTTCGCGTGTGCCGCCTGCCTCGGGCTCCTCCGGTAGGTCGCCCATGGCCCGCTCGGTGGACAGCACCATGGCGTCCCCGGAGGCCTCGCTGCACACCGCCACCACGGTCGTCCCGGCCTCGGTGAGCGAGCGGAGCAGCGCCCACACCTCGGCCCGCTCGGCGTCGGAGAGCTTGAGGTCGGTGTCGTCGACCCCGAGCAGCCGTGGGCGCCCGACGAGCGCCAGCGCGACGGACAGCCGCAGCGCCTCCACGCGCTCCAGGTCACGCACGGCGGTCCGCGAGCCCTTGGGCAGCGCCTCCCGGTCGAGTCCGGAGGCGGTCAGGGCGGCTTCGATCCGCAACCGCGCCTCGTTCGCGCGCTCGGTCCGCGGCCGCAGCAGACCCCGCAGCGAGACGCCGAACCGGCGTTGCAGCAGGGCCCTTTCGCGCAGGTGCTCCCCGACGGTCAGGGCCGGGTCGAGGTCGGTGACGCCGGGGACGTGCGCGAGCGCGCTGACCCGGCGCAGGGCCGCCATCTGCTTCGGCAGCCGGGTGTCGCCCACCTCCGCCGTCCCCTCGGTGGCCTTCATCCGTCCGGTGAGCGCGAGCAGCAGGCTCGTGCGCCCCGACCCGGACGGGCCCTCGATCGCGATCAGCGAGCCGGGCTCCGCGGCGAAGGAGATACCGCGGAAGGCCCAGCCGCGGGGCCCTTCGAGCCCGAAGTCGCGGGTGGTGACGGCGAGTCCCGTCACGGTTCCCCCCACAGTGCCCCCAGGTGTTTCTGAACCGAACTATTTGAACTGACTGGTCAGTGCAAAAACTAACCCGAACCTTCGATCGAAGCAAAAGCCCAGGTCAGAACGGATTGTCAGTGCCATACCTCACGATGGGCACATACGGCACCCCCGTATGAGGACGTGCCGTCACCAAGACGACAGGAGGTTCGTCATGGCCAACTCGTCCGCAGCCGCCGCCCGTCGGCGCCGCGCCACCGGCCCTGCCCCCTCACTGACCGGTCCGGCAGGCGACGTGCACCCGGTGCTCCGCCGGGCCACGGCCCCGCCCGCCGCCCTCGACCTGCTCGCCCAGGCCCGCACCGGGCTCGAAGAGGCAGCAGCCCTCGAAACGCCGAACGAGCGCTACGCCATCGCCCACCTCGCCGCCCTGCGCACCGCCGCCGCCGTACTGGCCGCGCGGGGCCGACCCGAGACCAGCCCCCGGCGCCGGGCCCGGATCCGGAGTGCCTGGGAAGTGCTCCCCGAGATCGCGCCCGAGCTCACCGAGTGGAGCGCCCTGTTCGCCTCGGGGGCCCGGCGCCGCGCCCGGGCCGAGGCGGGCATCCAGGGCGCGGCCAGCCGTCGGGACGCCGACGACCTGATACGTGACGTGGCGATGTTCCTCCGCCTCGTCGAGCGGATGCTGGTGCTCCAGCCGGTCCTCCCGCACCCCCGCCCGGACGCGGACGAGGCGAAGGGCCGCGGCCCCGGCACGGACCGCGACCACGGCATGCCCGACGCGGGCTGAGACACCGGACGCGCCGGCCGCCGACACCGCTCTTGGTCAGGAGGAATATGCGCCCAGCGCAGTGACCGGCCGGTGCGCCGGAGGCAATAGGGTGGAGGGCGCCTGAAGCCTTCCCTCCCGCGCCCCGGGCGGGGAGGCAGCCCGTTCGCTCCGCCCCGCACGAGGGCGGTGCCGCGCCGAGGAGTCAACTGCCGTGTCGGACCCGATGCGCCCGCCCGCCTCCCACCGTCACCAGCAAGCGGCGTCGCTGCGCTCCGACCCTCCTCGTCCTCGCGCCGCGCTCCGTACCGCAGTGGTGTGGGAGGTCCTCCAGGAGGCCTTGGACCGCCGGGTCAAGGTCACCGGCCGGGAGTCGCTGGACGTCCTCGACACCGGGGGCGGCAGCGGCAAGTTCGCCGTGCCGGTCGCGGGCCTCGGCCACCGCGTCACCGTCGTCGACCCCAGCCCGAACGCGCTGTTCGCCCTGGAGCGCCGCGCCGCCGAGGCCGGAGTCGCCGACCGCGTGACGGGCGTGCAGGGCGACGCCCGCGGCCTCTTCGACGTGGTCGAGCGGGGCGGGTACGACGCGGTGCTGTGCCACGGCGTCCTGGAGTACGTGGACGACCCGGCCGAGGGCATCCGCAACGCGGTCGCCGCGCTCCGTCCCGAGGGCGTCCTCAGCCTGCTCGCCGCCGGTCTGGGCGGCGCCGTGCTCGCGCGCGCCCTCGCGGGCCACTTCACGGAGGCCAAGCAAGCACTCGACGACCCGAACGGCCGCTGGGGCTCGGGTGACCCGATGCCGCGCCGTTTCACCGCCGAGCAGCTCACCGATCTGGTCGAGGGCGCCGGCCTCGCCGTCGGCGCCGTGCACGGCGTCCGGGTCTTCGCGGATCTCGTGCCCGGCGTCCTGGTGGACACCGAACCCGGCGCCATGGACGCGCTGCTCAAGTTGGAAGCCGCCGCGGCCGAGCTGCCCGCGTTCCGCGCGGTGGCCACGCAGCTTCATGTGCTCGGCGAGACGCAGGCGCCCGCCGGGGCGTGAGGGGCTCCTGCGAGACGGCGCTGATCAGCGCGTTGCTTGCGGATGGAGTACGCCACAGGCCCCCCGATCGGGGCGTTCCCGCCGTATGATCGAGGGAGACCGCCCGGCATGACGGGTCGGCCCCCGGGGAATGTGAATCTCAGCGGGCCGGACCGGCCATGGCGGGTTCCGGTTGGCCAATTGGCGCAGAGGGGCGGGTTTCACGGGGGCGATTCCCTGCCTATCCTGAAGGGACCCCCCGGGTCGCCCCGGCGACTGCACGATGAGGAGGACTCCGTGCCGCTCTCAGAGCACGAGCAGCGCATGCTCGAGCAGATGGAGCGAGCGCTGTACGCCGAAGATCCCAAGTTCGCGACAGCGCTTGAGGGAAGCGGGCTGCGTACGTACACCCGGCGACGGGTCTACCAGGCGGTCGCGGGCTTCCTCGTAGGTATCGCGCTCCTCATGGCCGGAATGGTCGCCAAGCAGGTCTGGCTCAGCGTGGTGGGCTTCCTCGTCATGCTGGGCTGCGCGGTACTCGCCGTGACCGGTTGGCGCAAGGCCCCCAAGCCGGGCGAGCAGCCCGCCGCGGGAGCCCCCCACGCCGGTCGTCAGGGACGTCAGCGGCGCTCGATGATGGACCGCATCGAGCAGCGCTGGCAGCGGCGCCGCGACGAGCAGCAGGGCCACTGATTCCCGACCGCTCCCACCGACGTATGTGAGGGGTTGCCGTCCTGTGGACGGCAACCCCTCTCGTATGCCGTGACCGGGGCGGGGAGCAGGCCGCCGGAACACCCCGGACACGGCGAGGGGGCCGATACCTAGCCCTGTCTCGTATACACAACAGACGCTGCCGACGAAT
>NZ_JBHWJQ010000043.1:0-64339 GCF_042731435.1 Streptomyces sp. NPDC059861
GTCGGCACCGGAGCAATCCGGTGCCGACCGCGGCTGAGGCAGATATGGGTGCTTTTTACGTTCCGTTACCTAGGAGACGAGGAGGTCGGTGTCGATGGTCCTCGCTCTGACTGTGTGCGGAATTGTCGTCGCCCTGGTGGTGCTGGGGTTGTTCGTCTTCGGCCTGCGCCGCAGGCTCATCCAGCGTTCCGGCGGCACCTTCGACTGCAGCCTGCGCTGGGACGTCCCCGAGAAACCGGACACCGGCGGCAAAGGCTGGGCCTACGGTGTGGCCCGCTACAACGGCGACCGCGTGGAGTGGTACCGCGTCTTCTCCTACGCCCCCCGCCCCCGCCGCGTCCTGGAGCGCTCCGCGATCGAGGTGGCCGGCCGACGCCTGCCCGAGGGCGAGGAGGAGCTGGCGCTGCTCTCCGACTCGGTGATCCTCGCCTGCTTGCACCGGGGCACGCGTCTCGAACTCGCCATGAGCGAAGACGCGCTGACCGGTTTCCTCGCGTGGCTGGAGGCAGCCCCGCCCGGTCAGCGCGTCAACGTCGCCTAGATCTCACACGCCAGGGGCTACTTCAGCCCGTTGCTGATGGCGGTGACCAGCTCACCGTTGCTGGTGTCGCCGCTGAACTCCCAGGAGAACGCGCCGCCCAGGCCCTGGCTCTTGGCCCAGGCCATCTTCCCGGCGATCGTCGACGGGGTGTCGTACGACCACCAGTTGCTGCCGCAGTGCGCGTAGGCCGTGCCGGCGACGGTGCCGTTGGCCGGGCAGGAGTTCTTGAGGACCTTGTAGTCCTCGATGCCGGGCTCGTAGGTGCCGGGGGCGGCGCCGGTCGCCGAGCCGCCGGGGGCGGACTGGGTGACGCCGGTCCAGCCACGGCCGTAGAAGCCGATGCCGAGCAGCAGCTTGGCGGACGGGACGCCCTTCGACTTCAGCTTGGCGATCGCGTCGGCGGAGTTGAAGCCGGCCGCCGGGATGCCGGGGTACGAGGTGAGCGGGGAGTGCGGGGCGGTCGGGCCGTCCGCGTCGAAGGCGCCGAAGTAGTCGTACGTCATCACGTTGTACCAGTCGAGGTACTGCGCGGCGCCGCCGTAGTCGGCCGCGTCGATCTTGCCGCCGTTGGAGCCGTCGGCGGTGATGGCCGCGGTGACCAGGTAGTTGGAGCCGAACTCGGCGCGCAGCGCGGACATCAGGGTCCTGAACGCCGCCGGGCCGGAGGTGTCGCAGGTCAGGCCGCAGGCGTTCGGGTACTCCCAGTCGATGTCGATGCCGTCGAAGACGTCGGCCCAGCGCGGGTCCTCCACGACGGCCTTGCAGGACTTGGCGAACGCGGCGGCGTTCTGCGCCGCCTGGCCGAAGCCGCCGGAGTAGGTCCAGCCGCCGAAGGAGTACAGCACCTTGATGTGCGGGTACTTGGCCTTCAGCTGGCGCAGCTGGTTGAAGTTGCCGCGCAGCGGCTGGTCCCAGGCGTCGGCGGTGCCGCTGACGGACTGGTCGGCGGTGTAGGCCTTGTCGTACGCGGCGAAGGTGTCGTCGACGGTGCACTGACCGTTCTTGACGTTGCCGAACGCGTAGTTGATGTGGGTGATCTTCGAGGCGGAGCCGGAGGTCACCAGGTTCTTGACGTGGTAGTTGCGGCCGTAGACGCCCCACTCGGTGAAGTAGCCGAGGTTGATCTTCGTGCCGGGCTGCGGGTCTGTGCCGCCGCCGGTGGTGCGGACCGCGCGGGCGCCGGAGACCGGGCCGGTCTGGTCGGCGGTGTCACGGGCCTGGACGGTGTACGAGTAGTCGGTGCCGGCGGTCAGGCCGGTGTCCGTCCAGCTCGTGCCGGTGACAGTCGCGACCTTGGCGCCGCCGCGCAGCACGTCGTAGTTCTTGACGCCCTTGTCGTCGGTGGCGGCGCTCCAGGACAGCTTCACCGAGGTGTTGGTGATGTCGGAGGCCGAGGGGGTGCCCGGCGCGGAGGGCGGATTGTCGCCGGGGACCGAGCCGCCGTCACAGCTGCCGCCGTTGAGCTTGCAGTTGGCGGGGGCGCCGGAGCCGGAGCCGTTGAAGCCGAAGGAGACGGAGGCGCCGGGGGCGAGGGTGCCGTTCCAGGACTTGTTCTTGGCGGTCCAGTGGGTGCCCGA
The DNA here is from genome assembly GCF_042731435.1 of Streptomyces sp. NPDC059861. NCBI lineage: Bacteria > Bacillati > Actinomycetota > Actinomycetes > Kitasatosporales > Streptomycetaceae > Streptomyces > Streptomyces sp. NPDC059861. The sequence goes on from NZ_JBHWJQ010000043.1 coordinate 2,119, forward strand.
CGAGGTGAAGTCGGCGTCCCAGCCGGAGGTGACCGACGTACCGGAGGGGAAGTCCCACTCCACGGTCCAGGAGTTGATGGTGGTGGTACCGGTGTTCTTGACGGTCCACTTGCCCTCGAAGCCGGAGCCCCAGTCCTGGGTCTTGGCGTAGGTGGCGGTGGCTTCGGTGGCTGCCTGGGCGGGGGCGGCGAGACCCACCAGGCCGGCGAACGGGAGCAGCAGGGTCGCGAACCCTGCCGCGACTCTGTGTCTGAAGCGCATGCTGCGCCTCCTTATGGGGTTGTCGGGGGCATGACTGAGCCATCAGACCCTCAGTGCCCGCGAGAATAGAAAGGTCTGGACCATAGGTCAATAGGTCTGGACCACTGTCCCCTTATGGGTGCTGGATCCCCAACTCCTGGGCCAGTACTGCCGCTTGGACCCGGCTGCGCAGTTCCAGCTTGCCCAGCAACCGGCTGACGTGCGTCTTCACCGTCGCCTCCGCCATGTCGAGGCGGACCGCGATGTCGGCGTTGGACATCCCCTCGCCCAGACAGGACAGCACCTCGCGTTCGCGGCGGGTGAGGCTGTCCAGCACCGAGGGGTCGGCCTTCGGCTCCCGCACCGGCTTGGCGGCGAACTCGGCGATGAGCCGCCGGGTGACCGCCGGGGCGATCAGGCCCTCGCCGCGCGCCACCGTGCGCACCGCCTCCAGCAGATCCTTCGCGTCCGTGTTCTTCAGCAGGAAGCCGGAGGCGCCCGCGCGCAGCGCGCCGAACACATATTCGTCGAGGTCGAAGGTGGTCAGGACGAGCACGTCGGCCAGCCCTTCCGCCACCACCTGCCGGGTCGCGGACACCCCGTCCAGCCGCGGCATCTGAATGTCCATCAGCACCAGGTCGGGCCGCAGTTCGCGGGCCAGCGCCACCGCCTGCTCGCCATCGTGGGCCTCGCCGGCCACCTCGATGTCGGGCGCGCTGCCCAGGATGAGCACCAGCCCGGCGCGCACGGCGGACTGGTCCTCGGCGACGAGCACGCGGATCATGGGGTCACTCCTTCGACGGCTGTTCCACGGTGGCTTCGCGACCGCGACCGCGACCGCGACGGCTCCGGGCCGCGGGCGCGGCGGCCGTACGGCGGCCTCATGCCGCTCTACCTTCCTCCTGGGTCTGCCCCAGCCATTCGTAGGGTTGTGGCATCCAGGGGAGCCGGGTGTGGCTTTCATGCTGCTGCCGAAGATGGCTCTGGAGGCTTGGCCGCCCGGCTCCCCACGACGACTCGGCCGCCGATTGGGAACTGCGAACAAGTCGCTGCGTAGAGCAATGCCGGCGAGGTCGTCTGTGGTACGTACTGCACGCACGACGAGCTGGAGAACGATGAGCCGGATATGGGCCGGAACCGACTGCGGCAAGACCCACCACCACTGTCTGGTCATGGACAGCGAGGGTGAGACGCTGCTGTCCCGGCGGGTCGCCAACGACGAGCCCGAACTGCTGAAACTGCTCGACGAGGTCCTGGACCTCGCCGACGGCCGGAACGTCACCTGGGCGCTGGACATGACCGGCGGCGAGCCGGCCCTGCTGATCGCGCTGCTCGTTAACCACGGCCAGGAGCTCGTCTACATCCCCGGCGTCGCGGTCAACCGCGCCTCCGACGGCTACCGCGGCCAGGGCAAGACCGACGCCCGTGACGCCCGCGTCATTGCCGACCAGGCCCGCATGCGACGTGACCTGCAACCGATCCGCCCCGACGACGACGCCACCGTCGAACTGCGACTGCTGACCGAGCGCCGCGTCGACCTGGTCGCCGAACGCACCCGCACCACCAACCGGCTCCGGTCCCTGCTGACCAGCATGTTCCCGGCCCTGGAACGTGTGCTGGACATGGGCACCACCGGGGCACTGACGCTCCTGACGGGCTACCAGACGCCAGCAGCGATCCGCCGCACGGGCCTGCGTCGGCTGACCACCTGGCTGGGCAACCGCAAGGTCCGCAACGCTGAGGCCCTGGCCACCAAAGCCACCGAGGCCGCTGAACGGCAGCACACTGCCGTCCCCGGCGAGAGCGCCGTTGCGAGGATGGTGCACACCTTGGCGAGGGAGGTGATGGCCCTCAACGAGAAGATCGCCGAGACCGACAAGCTCATTGAGGGCCGGTTTCGCGAGCATGAACTCGCCGAGGTGATCCAGTCCCTGCCCGGCATCGGCTCCGTCCTCGGCGCCGAGTTCCTCGTCGCCATTGGCAGCAGCCTGGACGCATTCCCCAGCCCCGACCGCCTTGCCGCCTTCGCGGGAGTGACCCCCGCGCCGCGCGACTCGGGCAAGGTCAGCGGCAACCTCCACCGTCCTCAGCGCTACCACCGGCGCCTGCAACGGGTCTTCTACACCTCGGCGCTGGTGAGTATCCAGTTCGACCCCAACTCGCGGCAGTTCTACGACCGCAAACGGGCCGAGGGCAAACGCCATACCCAGGCCGTGCTCGCCCTCGCCCGCCGACGCGTCAACGTCCTGTGGGCCCAGATCCGTGACCGACGGTGCTACCAAGTCACACCGCCTGTCATCGCGGTGGCTTGACTTCAGCATTGGGAAGCCTCCTCGTCCTCACCGACCGGCAGTGTCGCCCGTACCGCCCAGATCTTGCCCTCGGGGGAGTCCTCGGGACCCGCCTCGAAGGTGCCGTGCAGCAGGGCGGCCCGCTCCCGCATCCCGACCAGGCCGGCGCCGGAGCCAGGTGCCCGGGGCCCGTCGCGGTCGCCGTACGGACTGGTCACGGTGATGTCCAGCGAGCCGTCCCGCCGCCGCAGCGCGACCGAGACCCGGCCGGGGCCGGCGTGCTTCAGGGCGTTGGTGAGGGACTCCTGCACGATCCGGTACGCCGCGAGTTCCACCGGCGCGGGCAGCCCCTCGCCGTACGCGGCGTCGAGGGCGACGTCGAGGCCGTTGGCCTGGGCGGTGCCGAGCAGGGCGCCCAAACCGTCGAGGGTGGGGGCGGCGGCCGGTCCGGTGTCGCCGCTGTCGTCGCGCAGGATCCCGATCAGGCGGCGCATCTCCGCCAACCCCTCGACGCTGTTCTCGCGGATGACCTCAAGGGCCGTTCTGGTGGTGTCCGGGTCGTCGAGCGAGAGCGCGGCCGTGGAGTGGATGGCGATCGCGGAGAGGTGGTTGGCGACCATGTCGTGCAACTCCCGGGCCATCCGGGCGCGTTCCGCCGTGACGGCCTGTGTGCGGTCCATCTCGGCGAGCAGCGCGGTCTGCTCGGCGCGCAGCCGGGCGGCGTCGGCGGCCTCGCGGTGGTTGCGCACGATCAGGCCGGTGGAGGCGGGCGCGAAGGCGACGATGCCCGTCGCGACACCGATCAGCAACGCCTCCGGCACCCGCCACATCGCGAACGGCACGATCGTCCCGGCCACCGTGAGCAGGCCGGTGATGCGGGGGATGCGGCGGGCCGAGGCGGGGGTGCCGTACAGGACGGCCGCGTACATGACGTCGGTGTACATCAGGACGGTGACCAGGCTGCCCTGCGTGACGGTGTCCATGATCAGCGCGGCGGTGGCGGTCAGCAGGGCGGTACGCGGGGCGGTCCGGCGCAGCACCTCGCAGCCCGCCGTCACCACCAGCGGCACCAGCAGCGGCCAGGCGCCGGGCAGCAGCACCATCGCCTCGTCGGCCGGGCGCAGCCCCAGGCCGATGCCCCACAGCAGCAGCCCGCCGAGCAGGCCGGCCAGCCCGACGTACAGGTCGAAGCGGTGCGGGCGGGGGAGTCGTACGGCCATGGCACCATCCAACACGGGGGACGTGGGCCGCGCCTGATCCTGCGGAACGGTCCGCGGGTACATCGAAGGATGCAGTGGCGGTTCGTCACCGGTGACGACGAAACCGGCGGATCCCGACGGGAGCCTTGAAGGGTGACCGAGAGGAGTGAGCCGTGATCGTCACGCTGATCATCGTCTGCGAGGTCGGCTTCTGGGTGCTGCTGGCCGCGGGACTGTTCTCCCGCTACGTGCTGCGGATGCGCCGTACGGGGCTGGGCCTGCTGTTGCTCGAACCGCTGCTGGAGGTCGTGCTGCTGGTCGCCACCGCGATCGACCTCAGGAACGGGGCGGACCCGAGCTGGACGCACGGTCTGGCCGCCCTCTACATCGGCTACACCGTCGGCCACGGCCACCGCACGGTGAAGTGGCTCGACGGCCACGCCGCGCACCGCCTCGGCGGCGCCGCGCCGCCCGCGAAGCCGCCGCGCCACGGCATGGCACGGGCTCGGCACGAGGGCCGGATCTGGCTCGGCACGGTCGTCGCCGCCTCGGTGGCCAGCGTGCTCCTGCTGATCGCCATCCGGTACGTGGACGACCCGAGCCGCTCCGGCTCCCTGGAGAGCTGGATCCTCACCGCCTGGCGCACGGCGGGCATCCACGGCCTGATCGCCCTGTCGTACGCCCTCTGGCCGAAGAAGGCGCCCCCTGTGACGGGGTCAGCGCTCCCCGCCCGGGACCCACAGAACGTCTCCGACGTCCTTGTTGGCCGACCGGGCGAGAATGAAAAGCAGGTCCGATAGCCGGTTGAGGTAGGTCGCGGTGAGGGCGTTCATCGTCTCTCCGTGAGCCTCCAGTGCCGCCCAGGTGGAGCGCTCGGCCCGCCGTACGACGGTGCAGGCCTGGTGCAGCAGGGCGGCGCCCGGCGTGCCGCCCGGCAGGATGAAGGAGCGGAGCTTCTCCAGCCCTTCGAGGAAGTGGTCGCAGTCGGCCTCCAGCTTGTCGATGTACGACTGCTCGACCCGCAGGGGCGGGAACTCGGGGTTCTCCACGACCGGCGTGCACAGGTCCGCGCCCACGTCGAACAGGTCGTTCTGGACGCGGGTGAGGACCTTGACGATCTCCGCGTCCAGGCTGCCCAGCGCGATCGCCGTGCCGATCACCGCGTTGGCCTCGTTGGCGTCGGCGTAGGCCGAGATCCGCAGATCGGTCTTGGCGACCCGGCTCATGTCACCGAGGGCGGTGGTGCCCTGGTCGCCGGTACGGGTGTAGATGCGCGTCAGATTGACCATGAGACCAGCGTAGTTACGCCCCGGCGGTTCGGAACACGCGTGTGCCCACCGTCACCGACAGCACGGCGAGGCCCACGGCCACCAGGAGGCCGTGGGACAGGGGCGGCCCCGCGTGGTCGCCGACGTACGCGGCGCGCACCGCGTCCACCGGACAGCGGAACGGCACGGGGTGCGAGAGCACGTCCAGCCACGCCGGTCCCAGCGCCCTCGGCAGCATCAGTCCGGACAGCAGCATCGCCGGCATGGTGAGCGCGTGGACCGTCGGGCCCTGAGACCCATGACCGGCGCCGCGAGGACCAGCGCACCGCCTGGAAGACGAACGCCGTGGCCTCCCGCAGGACGCGCCCCAGCAGCAGGGCCAGCCGGCCGGCGGGCGTCACCCACGCGCTCGACCGCAAGTGCGGCGCGCTGTCCCAGTGCGCGGACGTGGCCGAGGCCGCCGACGTCTCGGTCAACACCGTCCACAACTGCTTCCCGGCCAATGAGGACTTCTTCCTCGACCGCTCCGCCAAAGTCACCGGGCGACTCTCGCGCCGGGTGCGTGCCCGGGATGCGGGGGAGTCCGCCGCCCGGGCCGTGCTGCGCGAGATGCGTCCGAAGTCGAGGCGCTATCGCACCGGGTGGGGCTGATGGAGGGTTACGACCCGTTTCATGCGCGTCCTTCATGACGCGCCCACGCTGCGCTCCCGGCTGTGGAGCCGTCTTCGTCGCCATCGGCCGGAGATGCTCGCCGGCCGCGCCCCGGCCGAGGTGCCGCGCGAGATGCTGGTGCTCCTCGACGACATCGAGGAGCTGTTGGGGGAGAAGGCGCTCAACTACGCCGTACGAGGCGCCCTATGAGCCGGGCCGGTGTGATGTCCGTCATGTGAGACGTGACGCGCATTACTTACCGGTCACACGGACCCTCACGAGCGCTAGGGTCCGCCGGAGAGGCATACGTAAACAGCGGGTAAGCATCACAAGGGGAGTCGTCAGTGGCACGGAAGCTCGCCGTCATCGGCGCCGGTCTCATGGGTTCCGGCATCGCCCAGGTCTCCGCCCAGGCGGGCTGGGACGTGGTCCTGCGTGACGTCACCGACGAGGCACTCAAGCGTGGCACCGACGGCATCAAGGCCTCGTACGACAGGTTCGTCAGCAAGGGCAAGCTGGAGGCGCACGACGCCGACGCCGCCCTCGCCCGGATCACCGCGACCACCGACATGGACGCCGCCGCCGACGCCGACATCGTCGTCGAGGCCGTCTTCGAGAAGCTGGACGTCAAGCACGAGATCTTCCGCGCCCTCGACAAGATCGTGCGCCCGGACGCCGTGCTCGCCTCCAACACCTCCGCCATCCCGATCACCAAGATCGCGGCCGCCACGGAGCACCCGGAGCGGGTCGTCGGCACGCACTTCTTCTCACCGGTCCCGATGATGCAGCTGTGCGAACTGGTCCGCGGCTACAAGACCAGCGACGAGACGCTCGCCACCGCGCGGGAGTTCGCCGAGTCGGTCGGCAAGACCTGCATCGTCGTCAACCGCGACGTGGCCGGCTTCGTCACCACCCGGCTCATCTCGGCGCTCGTCGTCGAGGCCGCCAAGCTGTACGAGTCGGGCGTCGCGTCGGCCGAGGACATCGACCTCGCCTGCAAGCTGGGCTTCGGTCACGCCATGGGCCCGCTGGCCACGGCCGACCTCACCGGTGTCGACATCCTGTTGCACGCCACGAGCAACATCTACACCGAGAGCCAGGACGAGAAGTTCGCCCCACCGGAGCTGATGCGCCGGATGGTTGACGCCGGTGACATCGGACGCAAGAGCGGGCAGGGCTTCTACAAGCACTGAAACGGTGCACACCCCCTGAGACATCACACCTCGGGGTGAATTCGGTATCGGTTCGCTTACAAGCAGCAACCGCGCCGCCCCAGAAGCAGTCAGACGTTGCACAGCCACCGTCTTGGAGTACGTCACCGCACTCACGGGAGCGCATATGCACATCAGGGGCGACCACGCCGAGGTGGTCGTCGGGGGCCGCCTCGACGTCCGCACCGCGGCGGACGCCCGTACGGTCCTGCACTCGGCCGTCGACGACGGCGACGGCGACCTCGTCCTCGACCTGTCCGAACTGGACTCGTGGGACGCCACCGGACTCGGGGTCATCATGGGTGCCCACCGGCGGGCCGGCCGCTGTGGCCGGCGGCTCGTGCTGCGCGGTGTACCGCCGCAGATGCAGCGCCTGCTGGTGGCCACCAGGCTGCACCGGATCCTGGCGATCGAGGGCGGCATCGGGGTGGAGTCCCTGCCCCGCGTGTGACCCCCCGACCAGGAGTGTCACCAGGGCCGGAGGAGACCGGGCAGCTCACGGCGAATCGCCCGACGCGCGCAATCCTCACGAGACTGTGACGTCTCGGACCCGGTGGCACCCCGGCCTGTCGTAGATACTGACCGAAGGTTTAGGGTTCGGTCGCCCGCGTCTGATCCACCCTCGTGCGGGCCCGGACCAGAAGCGACAGCGCGGTGTGCGGCAAGGCCGGGAGGGGCTCGACGCACCCGATGCTTTTGGGGGGCTTGAACCTATGGACCCGAACAACCGGGAACCCGAGGAGTACGGCCAGGACGGTGACGGCAACGCGCCGCGCCAGCGCCCTCCCCGGGACTCCCTCACATCCGACTTCGGCCAGCACGCGCCCGCACTCGCCCGCACGGTGCAGCTGGTCTCCGGCGACTTCCTGCTCACCGTCAACCCCGTCGACGGCAGCGAGATAGAACTCTGCCCGCCAGGCGAACGCCCCGGCAGGCCCGAGAAGCTGACCCCGGCCCAGCGCACCGAAGTGGCCCGCGCCGCGGCCCCACCGGTCCCGCCCGGCCCGAGCCGGCCCACCCTGCCGCTCCTCGGTCGACAGGACGAACGCGAGCGGCTGGTACGGCTGCTCGCCCGCGGCCGCTCCGTGCGCCTCACCGGCCCCGGCGGCTCCGGCCGCACCACCCTCCTCGACACCGTCGCCGAGGACTGCGCGGACCTCGCCCCCGACGGTGTCGTCCGCCTCACCGGCTTCCACCGCACCGCGGGCGATCTGCTGCACGACCTCTTCTACGCCGTCCACAGCGCGACCCTGCACCGGCCGGAACAGGACGAACTTCTCGCCTGTGTCGGGGAGATCGGCGCGGTCGTCGTCCTCGACGACATCGAGCTGGGCGGCGCCGCGCTCGACGAGCTGCTGGACGCCACCCCGGAGTGCGCCTTCCTCATCGCCGCCACCCCGGACGTGCCCGCGCCGTCCGCCGAGGCGGCCGTCGAGGAGGTCGTCCTCGAAGGCCTCGACCGCGCCGGCGGCCTGGAACTGCTGGAACACGCCGTCGGCCGGCCGCTCACCGAGGACGAGGTGAACTGGGCCGGCGACCTCTGGTTCGAGTCCGAGGGCCTGCCGCTGCGGTTCGTCCAGGCCGGCGCCCTGCTGCGGCAGCGCGACCGGCTGCGCGCCGGCGCCGACGCGCTCGACGAGTTCGGCGTCTTCCAGGACATCCCCGTCGACGAGCCCTTCGACGCCGTCCCCGGCCCGCCCGTCGGTGAGGACATCCCGCTGCCCTCGCTCGCCGAGGGCGCCGCGCCCGCCGCGCTGCTCGCCTCCCGGCTCAGCGCCTCCGCCCGAGCCGCCCTGCGGATCTCCGTGGCGCTCGGCGGTGAGGTGCCCCACCAGGCCCACCTGCCCGCCCTGGTCGGCGACACCCACGCGGACGCCGCGCTGGGCGAGTTGCTCGGCTGCGCGCTGGTCTCCCCGGTCGGCGCCCGCTACCGGCTCGCCGCCGGAGTGCAGACCCAGCTGGAGGCCGCCGGGTACGCCGACGACCCCGAGGGCGGCGCCCTGACGGCCGCCCGGCACTACGCCTGGTGGGCCGGGCATCCCTCGGTCACCCCGGAGCGGGTGTGCGCCGAGGCGGACGCCCTCCTGACCGCTCTCGCGGCCATCGTCCCGGCGACCACGCCTGTGGCCGAGGACGGGGAGAGCCCCACCGTGCAGCTGGCCCGCACGGCCGCGCCCGCCTTCGCCGCGGGCCTGCACTGGAGCGCCTGGGAACGGGCACTGCGCTCCGGCGTCGAGGCCGCGCGCCTTGCCGGGGACGTCACCGAACAGGCCTACTTCCACCACGAACTGGGCATTCTCGCGCTCTGCGAGGGACGGCTCGACCGGGCCCGCGCCGAGCTGGAGGCGTCCATCGGGCTGCGCGGCGCCCTCGCCGACAAGCGCGGCACCGTGGCCGGCCGCCGCGCCCTCGCCCTGGTGACCGACCGGGAGGGCACGGCCCCCGGCGTCGTGGCGACGCTCGCGCTCGGCGCCACCGCCGGAGACGAGGTGCCCGACGCGCGCCACGAGGAGTCGGCGTCGCCGCCCGGCGGAGTCCCGGCGGTTCTCGCGGAGTTCCCGTCGCTGCAACGGCCCGAGACCACCCCGGCCCTCGTCACCCACCGCTCCACGCCCGGAGCGGCGTCCGGACGCGGCAGGGGCGGCGGCCTGCGCGGCCTCGCCCGGCGCAATCTCGTCGCGGCCGGCGCGGGCGCGCTGCTCGTGGCGGTGCTCGGCACGGTCGTGACGCTCGGCGCCACCTCCAACAACGACGCCGAGAGCCCGTCCGAGCAGGTCGGCGTCAACCCGTCCGCCAGCCAGGAACCCGGCGACGACAGCCTGGGCGCCGACGAGGCGGGCCAGGACGGCGACACCGGCACGGCGACCAGCCGCCCGACGGATCCGGGTCCCGACGGCACGTTCGGCACGACGGACGATCCGACGCCACAGGCTCCGGGCACGGGTTCGGGAGCGGGGGAGCCGTCCGACGAGCCGAGCGGCACGGACAACACCGGTGGGGGTGGTACGCCGGGGTCGCCGTCGATGTCGCCGAAGCCGCCGTCGTCCACCAAGCCCCCGACCGAGACGTCCAAGCCCCCGACGGAGACCTCCGAACCGCCCACCGAGAGCTCTCCACCGCCGACGGAGACGTCGGAACCGCCGACGTCGTCCCCCTCCACGTCGAACAGCGCCGGCTCTCCCATCGAGAGCACCACGGCCGGCGCCCCGGAGTCGAGCGCCGTGGGCACGCCCAGCAGCTCGGAACAGGTGATCTGAGTTCGCCGACACACAAGGGCCGGGTCCGCACCGCCGGACCCGGCCCTCACCGGCGTACCGGAAGTCCCTCAGAACAGCCGCAGCTTGTCGTCCTCGATGCCCCGCATGGCGTCGTAGTCCAGCACCTGGCAGCCGATCCCGCGGTCCGTCGCCAGGACGCGTGCCTGCGGCTTGATCTCCTGGGCGGCGAAGACGCCCCGGACCGGCGCCAGATGGGGATCGCGGTTCAGCAGCTCCAGATAGCGCGTGAGCTGTTCCACACCGTCGATCTCGCCGCGCCGCTTGATCTCCACCGCGACCGTCTGTCCGTCGGCGTCCCGGCACAGGATGTCGACCGGGCCGATGGCCGTCATGTACTCGCGGCGGATCAGCGTGTAGCCGTCGCCGAGGATCTCGATGCGGTCGGCGAGCAGTTCCTGCAGGTGCGCTTCCACGCCGTCCTTGATCAGGCCGGGATCGACGCCCAGTTCGTGCGAGGAGTCGTGCAGGACCTCCTCCATCGTGATGATCAGCTTCTCGCCCGCCTTGTTGACGACGGTCCAGACGCCGGCCTCCTCACCGGTGCCCTCCTTCAGCGTGCAGGGCGGCGACATCCAGTTCAGGGGCTTGTAGGCCCGGTCGTCCGCGTGGATCGAGACGCTGCCGTCCGCCTTCACCAGGATCAGACGGGGGGCGGTGGGAAGGTGAGCGGTGAGCCGGCCCGCGTAGTCGACGGAGCACCGGGCAATGACGAGACGCATGGTCGGCAACGCTACTCGACGCGCTGCTGTGGACGCGATTCGCCCACCTGCCCCCGCACTCGGAGGAGGACCTCCGGGCCACCCTTGTTGTCCTGGATGACCGTGTTCGGTAGTGGCCGATTGTGTGCCCACTGGGATCTGCCTGTGTGTGCATTCTCCTGGTGCGGTCACCGTCCGTTGCCTACCGTATTAAACGGGAGGTCGCGATGTGTGTACACAGCGTGTTCGCTTTCGCGTGCTCCCTCATCTGTCCGGCAACCCCTGCTGGTTGGGGGTGCGAGAGGAGAACCCATGTCGCTCGACGTCTCACCGGCCCTACTCGAACAGGCCGAGCGAGGCGAGGTCGACGAAGCTGAATTCGTCGACTGCGTCCGGACCTCCCTGCCCTACGCATGGGAGATGATCAGCTCCCTGGCGGTCCAGCTGAAGGTGGACGGCGGAGAGTTCGCCGACAACCAGACGCCCCCGCCGGACGAGCAGGCACGCGGTCAGCTGCTGCGTGCGCTCGCGAGTGACGCCATCCGCGGTGCGCTTCAGCGGCACTTCGGTGTGCGGCTGGCCTTCCAGAACTGCCACCGGGTGGCGGTGTTCCCGCTGGACCCCTCGGTGGACGAGAGGCTGGCCCGCTTCACCTCGATCCGTGGTCAGCTGCTGAACCAGTCCCCGGAGCTCCGGGACTGCTGAGGCGGTGAACGGCTTGCTTGCCGCTCCGTACGCGGGAGGTGCGATCTGTACCGGAGCGGCAGGCCTCCCGCGCTGCGGGGGCGTTCACGTCAGCTGAGGCAGCACCTCGGCGCCCAGCCGCCGTACGTTCTCCTCCGTGGCCGCCAGGTCCCCGGAGCCCTCCACGAGCAGGGCGAAGCGTGAGACGCCCGTGCGCTCGCTGGTCGCCGCCAGCCGGTCGGCGCACAGCCGGGGGGTGCCCACCGGGTGCAGGCCGCAGAGGAGTTCGGTGTACGCCAGCGGATCGCGCATCCGGCGCTCCCTGCCGTCCACCGTGACATGGGCGTCGAGACCCTGTTTGAGCCATCCCGGCATCGTCTTCAGCAGTGTCTCCGCGGCGTCGGTGCGCCGGTCCGCGATCTGGCAGACGCCGGCCGACACATGGGCGGCGGCGCGGATCTCGTCCGCCGGGCGCCCCACCGCGCGCGCGTGCTGCCGCCACAGGGCGACCATCTCGGCCTTTTCCTCGTCGCCGACGTGCATGCCGAGCAGCATCGGCAGCCCGCGCTCGGCTGCCATCCGCACACTCGCCGGGGAGGTGCACGCGACGAGCACCTCTGGGCCGTCGGTCTCCGTCAGGCACTCCGACGGCCGTGGCACGACCGGGACTTCACGGAAGGCAAAGCGGCCGCCGGGCCCCTCCACCGCCGGATCGCGCAGCCAGCGCATGAGCAGATCGAGTGATTCCGGATACTCCTTCTCGTACGCCTCCAGCCCGGCGCCGAAGACCTCCAGGTCCACCCACGGGCCCCCGCGCCCGACGCCCAGCGTGAGGCGGCCGCCGCTCGTCACGTGCAGCAGCGCGGCCTGTTCCCCGAGGGCGACCGGGTGCGTGGTGGGCAGCACACTGACCGCCGTACCGACGCGGATACGGTTCGTGCGGCCCAGCACCAGGGCGGCCAGCGTGATCGCCGACGGGCAGGTGCCGTACGGCACGAAGTGGTGCTCGGCCAGCCAGACCGAGTCGAGGCCCGCCTCTTCGGTGATCTCCGCGGAGCGGACCGCGCGGTGCAGCGCCTCCCCCTGGCCCTGGCCCGGGAACTGGGCCGCCAACACGAATGTTCCTACGCGCATCGCTCTTCCTGCTTCCTTGGCTCCGACACGGAGCTCCCCCACCCGGCATAACCGTCTGACACGTGCCGAGGACACGGCCTGGCGAAGAGATTTCCGGATTGTCAGCAGAATGGACGGTAGGAGTGGGGGACTTGTCAGGTTCGCCGCTTTCCGCGTACCCGTCTCCGGGCCGCGTAGGCTGGACAGGACCCGGTTCCTGTATAGCTCCGTGAGGTGTCCTGTGTCCCCGCGTCGCAACCGTCCGAACGGTTTCAAGGCCGCCGGCTCGTCCGGCCGGAGCGCCGAGGACGACGGCCGGGGCCGCTACGGAGGCTGGCAGACCTCGGAGGACTGGCAGGGCGAGGGCTGGAGCGTGCGCCATGTGGCCGGGGCCAGTTCCGAGGGCAAGACGTACCGCTGCCCGGGCTGCGACCAGCTGATTCCGTCCGCCGTGCCGCACGTGGTGGCCTGGCCGGAGCACGCGGGCGTCGACGACCGCCGGCACTGGCACAAGGCGTGCTGGAACGCGCGGGACCGCCGCACCACGCGGGTGCGGCGGTCCCGTGACGCGCCGAAGTTCTAGCGGACTCGGTCCTGTGTTCCAGGTGTCGTCCTGCTCCCTGTGGCGTACGGCACGTGCTTCTACACGTCCCGCTTCTCCAGCAGGGCGTAGGCGCCGGCGGACGCGGCGGCCGTCACGCCGAGCATGATCCACAGCGGGTCCCAGCCGGACGGGCCGGACTCGGACAGCGAGTTGGCGTAGAAGATGCTCAGCTGGTTCGGGATCGAGTACTCGAACAGGGCCTGGCGCACGTCCTCCAGCGAGGACGCGAACATGAACATCGCGATGACCAGCGGGGCCAGCACCGCCGCGATCATGATCGTGATGGCGCCCGCCGAGTGCCGGACGATCGAGCCGACGACGAGCGAGAGCAGCCCGAGCAGCGCGATGTAGAGCGAGACGCCGACCGTTCCCTTCAGCCACTCCGCACCCGAGGGCTCCCGGGCCGCGCTCACCATGCCGACCTGGACGAAGGCGACGAAGCCGGAGGCGACGAGGGTCACCACGAACGCGAGCGAGAAGAACACGATCGCCTTCGCCGTGAGCACCCGGCCGCGCGGCGGGCAGGCGGTCATCGTCGTCCGGATCATCCCGGTGCCGTACTCGGAGGCCGTGGTCAGCACGCCGAGCGTGATGATGCACATGCTGCCGAGCAGCAGCCCGAAGAAGCCGAGGGACAGGGCGGACTCACCGCCGAGGTCCGACTCCGAGGAGGTGTTCGCCGCGACCAGCGCTCCGGCGGACAGGCCGATGCCGACGACCAGCAGGATGAACACGCCCAGCGTCCACATCGTGGAACGCACCGACTTGATCTTCGTCCACTCCGAGGCGAGCGCGTGCCCGAGATGCGTGCGGACGACGGGGATCGGCGAGGTGTAACCGGCGTACGGCGCGCCGGGCGCGGCCTGCGGCATGGGGGGCTGGGGCGTGCTCATCGGGCGTCCTCGGGCGTGGTCTCGTGGGAGGGGGCGGCGGGGGAGGAGGCGGGGGGCTGGGCGGCCGGCGGAGCGGCCGGGGGCTGCGCCTGGGGCGCGGGCTGGGCGGCGGGCGGCTGCGGGACCGGCTGTGCGGCCGCCTGCGGCGCCTGCTGCGCGTACGGGTTCGGGTGGCCCGGCCCGGGCGCGCCCGGGTCGGAGGGGGCGCCGTACGGCCCCGGAGGCACCGCCCCGGGCCGGCCCTGCGGCATCGCGAACGGCTGCCCGCCCTGCTGGGGCGGCGGCGGGGCGTACCAGCCCGGCTGGCCCTGACCCGGCACCGGCATCGGCATCGGCGGCTGCGCGCCCGGCGGCAGCTGCTGCTGAAGGCCCGCCTTCTGGTCGACGGTCGAGCGGTAGTCGACGACGGCCTGGGTCATCCGCATGTACGCCTCCTCCAGCGAGGCCTGGTGCGGCGACAGCTCCCACAGCCGTACGTCCGTGTCGTGCGCGATGTCGCTGATGCGCGGCAGCGGCAGCCCGGTCACCCGCAGCGCGCCGTCCTGCTCGGGCAGTACATGGGCGCCCGCCTCGGCCAGCGCCGAGGCCAGCTTCTCGCGCAGCTGCGGCTCGGTGTCGGGCGTCCGTACCCGCGCGAAGCCCGCGGAGTTGGCCGCGATGAAGTCCCGCACGCTCATGTCGGCGAGCAGCTGGCCGCGCCCGATGACGATCAGGTGGTCGGCGGTCAGCGCCATCTCGCTCATCAGGTGCGAGGAGACGAAGACGGTGCGGCCCTCCGCCGCGAGCGCCTTCATCAGGTTCCGCACCCAGAGGATGCCCTCGGGGTCGAGGCCGTTGACCGGCTCGTCGAAGAGCAGCACCTGCGGGTCGCCGAGCAGCGCGGCGGCGATGCCGAGCCGCTGGCCCATGCCGAGGGAGAAGCCCTTGGAGCGCCGCCGGGCCACGTCCTGCAGGCCCACCACGCCGAGCACCTCGTCGACGCGCCGGGCCGGGATGCCGGACAGCTGGGCCAGGGACAGCAGGTGGTTGCGGGCCGAGCGGCCGCCGTGCACCGCCTTGGCGTCCAGCAGGGCACCGACGTGCCGGGGCGCGTTCGGCAGCTTGCGGTAGGGGAAGCCGCCGATGGTCACCCTGCCCGCCGTCGGATTGTCCAGCCCGAGGATCATCCGCATCGTCGTCGACTTGCCCGAGCCGTTCGGGCCGAGGAAGCCGGTGACGGCCCCGGGCCGCACCTGGAAGGAGAGGTTGTACACCGCGGTCTTGTCGCCGTACCGCTTGGTCAGGCCGTCTGCCTCGATCATGCTCCGCACCCATCGAATGGTTCAGGACAGCGGGGCACACGCCCCCGTAAGGGTTAGGAGGATACCGAGGCGCTGACGGTTCCCTCCAAGAGCAGGTAAAAGACGGTGCGAACCTCAGGGGTCGCTACGCGTCCCGGCGCTTCAGCAGCACGTAACTGCCGATCAGTGCCGCCACCACCCACAGCGCCATGATGCCCAGCCCGCCCCACGGGCCGTAGGGGCTGTCGTCCCCCACCGGGGTCACCACCTGCATGATGTTGCTGCCGGCCTGGACGGGCAGGTAACGGCCGAGCTCCTTCGTCGCCGAGACGTTGCCGAGGATGTTGGAGATCAGGAAGAAGAACGGCATCAGGATGCCCAACGACAGCATCGGCGAGCGCAGCATCGCCGCGACGCCCATCGAGAACACCGCGATGAGGGTCATGTCCAGTGGATGCCCGCGATGCCGAGCCGCTGACCCATACCCAGGGAGTAGCCCTTGGCCTTCTTCCTCGCGACCGCGGTGAGGCCGACGGTGTCGAGGACCTCGTGCACCCGCCGGGCGGGAATGCCGTTGGCCTGGGCAAGGCACAGCAGATGGTCGTAGGCGGAGCGGCCGCCGTGCACGGCCTTGGCGTCGAGCAGGGCGCCGATGTACCTCACCGGATCCCTGAGCTGGTCGTGCTTGCCGTCGATCCGGACGTCCCCGGCGGAGGGGTGGTCCAGGCCCGCCAGCTCGATCATGCGGCCACGCCAAAACGGCCCAAAGCCCTCTGCCACCTCGGTGGCAGAGGGCTCCGCAGGAGTTCAGCAGCTGTACGCCGGCTGGTTACCGGGACTGCTGCGCGGGCACCCCACGGGAGACCGGCTCGTCCTCGGCCGGCGAACCGGCCGCGGCCACCGCGGCGCCGGTGAGCGTGGCGAGCATCTCGCGCACGTTCGTCAGCTGGGCGTTGATCGAGTCGCGACGGTTGGTGAGGGCGGCCAGCTCGCGCTCGGATTCCGAACGGATACGGTCGGCCTTGGCGTTGGCGTCGGCCACGATGTCCTCGGCCTGGCGCTGGGCGGTCTCCACCGTCTGGCGGGCGCGGCGCTCGGCGTCGGTGCGCAGCTTCTCGGCCTCCAGGCGCAGCTGCTCGGCGCGGTGCTCGATCTCGGCCAGGCGCTTCTCGGCCTTGGCCTGACGGGACGCCAGGTCGCGCTCGGACTGCTCGCGGCGCTTGGCGAGGTTCGTCTCGAAGTCGGCGGCGGCCTGCGCGGCCTTGGCGCGGGTCTCCTCGAAGAGCGCGTCCGCCTCCTCGCGCTTGGACTGCGCGTCCTTCTGCGCCTCGGAGCGCAGCTGGGAGGCGTCGCTCTTGGCCTTCTCGACGATCCGGACGCCCTCGTCCTCGGCCTTGGCCTTGCGCTCGGCCGCGAAGGACTCGGCGTCGTTGCGCACCTGCTGGGCGGCCGACTCGGCGAGTTCGCGGTGCTGCTCGGCCGCGCGCCGGGCCTCCTCGCGCAGGTCCTTGGCCTCTTCCTCGGCGAGGCGGAGGATCTTCTCGACACGTGCGCCGAGACCGGCGTAGGACGGCTCGGCGTCGGTGACCTGAGCCTGGGCGTTCTGCGTCTCGAGGTGGAGCTCCTCGATGCGCTTCTCGAGAGCGGTGATGCGGGCCAGAGCGCTGTCACGGTCGGAGACGAGCTTCGAGATGCGTTCGTCCACCTGAGCGCGGTCGTACCCACGCCGCACAAGCTCGAAGCCGTAGGGGGAAGTGTCGCTCATGGGGTTCCTGTCGAATGAGACCGGTGAGGTGATAGGTGGAATCCTAGGGGCCGAAGCGGTGTGTCATCGAGCGGATGCGTGTTTGATCTGGAGAATGACACCCCTTTTGAGTGGCTAACCCCAGGACTGCTTGCCAAAGGCCAAGTCGAAGACTTGGTCAAAGCGCCCGAACGCACCGGAATCGCACCCCGGGGCTAGCCCTCCGAAGACTTCCCACCCGATCGAGGGGCGCCGACCGTCGCGCCGGCCTTGACCGTGCCGTCCTTGCCGGCTGACGGAGTCTCAAAGGACTCCAACGCCTCCAGCACGTCCTGCACCCGCGAGATCTCGGCGTTGATGTCCTCGCGCCGGCGCACCAGGACCTCCAGTTCGCGCTTGCCCTCCTCGACGGTGCGCCTGGCCTCCTGCACGGCCTCCGCCTTGAGCTCCTCGGCCTCCTTGACCAGCGCCGCCTTCTTCTGCTCGGCCTCCTTCAGCAGGCCCTCCGCCTTCTTGACGGCGGCGATGCGCACCTTGCCGGCCTCGGAATTGGCCTCCGACACCAACTCCTTGGCCTTCGCCTGTGCCTTGGCGAGCTGCTCCTCGGCGGCCTTGATGAGCGCGTCGCAGCGGTCGCCGGTCGACTTCATGGTCTCCGCGGCCTCCCGGCGGGCCCGCTCGTGCAACTCCTCGATCTCCGCGGTGATCCGCGCCCGCAGCTCCTCGGCCCGCTCCCTTATGGCGGTCGCGTCCCGGCGCGCGCCGACGAGCAGTTCGTCCGCGTCCGTACGGGCCTTCTCCACCCGTCCGTTGCCCTCGACCGTCGCCTCGGACACCAGCCGGTCGGCCTCCTTGCGGGCCGCGCCCACCATGGAGTCGGCCTGCGCCTCGGCGTCCGCGGTCGTCTTCTGCGCCTGCTGCTGCGCCTCGGTGAGCAGCTTGTCGGCCTCGGACGTGGTCTCCGTGATGAGCGTGTCGACCTGCTCGGCCGCCTCCGAACGCCGCTTGTTGGCCTCCTTGCGCGCCTCGTCCAGGGTCCGCTCGGCCTCCTCGCGCGCGGCCGTGGTGACCCGGTCGGCCTCCTGGGCGGCCTCCGCCCTGACCCGCTGGGCCTCGGTGCGGATCCGCTCGGCGTGCTGCTGTGCCGACCCGACCGTCTCCGCGGCCTCGGCACGCAGCCGCTCCGCCTCGCCGCTCGCGTCCCCGATCAGCCTCTCGGCCTTCGCGACCGCCTCGCCGCGCACCCGCTCGGCCTCGGCGACGGTCTCCGACTGGAGCCGCTCCGCCTCGTGGCGCGCCTCGGTGATGAGGGTGTCCGCCTGCGTCGCCGCGTCCGACCGGATCCGGTTGGCGTCCTCGCGGGCGTCCGCACGCGTACGCGCCGCCGCCTGGTCGGCCTCGGCGATGGCGTCCGACGCCTCGGTGCGCACCCGCTGGGCGTGCTCGGCCGCTTCGGCGCGCAGCCGCTCCGACTCGGCGATCGCCTCCGACATGGTGCGCTCGGCCAGCGCCTTGGCGGCCTCCGACTCCTCGCTAGCCTCCCGCCGGAGCCGGCCCGCGTCCTCGGTGGCCCGCTCCCGCACGGCGTACGCGTCGGCGCGGACCCGGTCCGCCTCCTCCTGCGCCTCCCGGCGGGTGCGGTCCGCCGCGTGCTCGGCGGCGTTGCGCAGCCCGGAGATCTCCTCCTGCGCCTGCTCGTGCAGCCCGGCTACCGAGTCGCGTACCTGCTGGGCATGGAGCTCGGCCGCGGACACCATCTCGGTGGCGCGCCGGTCGGCCTCCTCCACCAGGCGCACGGCCTCGGCCTGCGCCTCCTCCACGCGCTTGCGCGCCGAGGCCAGCAGCTCCTCGCTCTGCTCGCGGGCCCGCTCGCGCTCCTGGTCGGCCTCCTGGCGGGCCGAGCCGAGGAGTTCCTCGGCCTCGCGGCGGCGCCGGGCGGCCTCCTCCTGCGCGGCGGCCAGCGTCTCGGACGCCTCCTGCGCCAGCCGCTCGGCCGCGGCCTGTGCCTCGGCCCGTACCCGGTCGGCGGTGTCCTGCGCCTCCGACTTCAGCCGCTCGGCCTCCGCCGCGGCCTCCGACCGCAGGCGTACGGCGATGGACTCGCCCTCCGCCCGCGAGGCGGACGCGTCGGACGCGGCCTCGTCGCGCAGCCGTTCGGCCTCCGCCTCGGCCTGCGCCTGGAGCGTGCGGATCCGCTCCGCCGACTCGGCGCGCAGCCGCTCGGTCTCCTCGCCGGCCTCCCGGCGGATCCGCTCGGCCTCCTCGCGGGCGTCGGTCAGCGCCTGCTCGGCGGCGGCGAGCCGGGTCTCCGCCTCGGTGTGCAGCCGCGTCAGCTCGTCGGCGGCCTCCGCGTGGCGGGACTCGACGGCCCGCTCGGTCTCCTCGCGCAGCTCCCGTGCGGCCCGCTCGGCGTCGTTGCGGATGCCCTCGGACTGCTCCAGTACCTCCGCGCGGTGCCGCTCGGCCTCCTTGCGGGTGCGCTCCAGCGTCTCCTCGGCCTGCCGGCGCAGCGTGGTGGCGCGCTCGATCGCCTCGGTGCGGACCTTCTCGCTGTCCGTGGTCGCGCTCTGCCGCTGCTCGTCGGCGTCGGCCTTGGCCTTGGCGAGCAGCTCCTCGGCGGTCCTGGCCGCCTCCTCGATCTGCGCCACGGCCTGCTTACGGGCCTCCGCGCGGATCTTCTCGCCCTCGTCGACCGCCTCGGCGCGCAGCTGTTCGGCCTCGCCGCGCAGCCGCCGTGCCTCCTCCTGGAGTTCGACGGTCTTGGCGCGGTACTCCTTGGTGTCGTCCTTCGCCGCACCCTTGAGCTGCTCGGCGATGTCGTGCGCCTCGGCGCGCAGCCGGTCGGCCTCGGTCTCCGCCTCACGGCGGATCCGCTCGGCCTCCTCGGTGGCCGCCTTGGTGGTCTTCTTGGCGTCCTCCGACGCCTTGTTCAGCACGTCCTCGGCGGTCCTGGCCGCCTTGGAGAGCTGGCTCGCGGTCTCCTCGGCGGTGGCCGAACGGGCCTTCTCGCCGGCCTCCGCGACGATCTTCTCGGCCTCGGCCCGGGCGTCCGCGACGACCTGCTCGGCCTCCGCCTTGGTGGCCTCGGCCTCCTTCGTGGCCTCGCTGACGAGCCGGGCGACCTGCTCCTTGGCCGTGCGCGTGCGGGTCTCGTTCGCCGCCTCGGCGCCGGAGAGGGCCTTGGTCGCGGCCTCCTTGGCCTCCGTGACCAGCTTCTCCGCCTCGGACTGCGCCTTGCGCAGCGCCTCCTCGGCCTCGGCCATCCGCTGCTCGGCGGCCCGGCTCAGCTCGCCGGCCAGGCGGCGGGCGGCGTCCGACTCCGAGACGGTCGAGGTCCGCAGCTGCTCGGCGTGGTCGGTGGCCTCCTGGGCCTGCGTGGAGGCGGCGTTCAGCAGCCGCTCGGCGTCCGTACGGGCCCGGCGCAGCAGCTGCTCGGCCTCCGCGCGGGCGCTCTCGGCCTCGCTCTGCAGACGCTGGCGGGCCTCGGCGGTCAGCCGCTCGGCTTCCGCCCGCGCGGCCGCCATGGCCTGCTCGGCCTCGGTGCGGGACTCCTCCAGGAGACGGCGGGCCTGCTGCTCGGTGCGGGCCCGCAGCTGCTCGGCCCAGGCCACGTTCTCGTTGACGTGCGACTCGACGGTCTGCCGGCGCTCGGCGAGCTCCTGGTCGAGCTGCTGCCGGCGGGACACGGCCTCCGCGTGCAGCTCGGCCTGGAGCCGGGCCGCCTGCTCGGCGTGCTCCTGCAGGATCCGCTGGGTCTGCGCCCGTGCCTGGCTCAGCTCACGGTCGGCGTCCGCCCGGATCTGGTCCGCCTGCATCTGGGCATTACGCAGCAACTGTTCGGCCTGATAGCCGATGTCGGCGCTGTCATAGGCAGGCCGGGTCATGAGCGTGCGCCGCGCCTCGTGCAGCTTGGCGCGCAGCACCTCGACCTGGTAGCCGAGGTCCTCGGCGTGCTGGATGGCCTTTTCCCGCTCGGTCCTCAGCCGTTTCATCTCGGCTTCGAACCGAGTGAGGTGGTCGACGTCAGCCGCCGGCTCTCGCTCCTGGCTCTCGTAGCCCCGCACTGCGCGGTCCCATCCGTCCCCTGGTCGCAAGTCTCTCCAAACGAGCTCCGTCCATCCGCCGAACGGGGCCCCCGGGGAATGGTGTCAGATCAACGACGGAGCATGGGCTGCTGCCCCGACGCTCGTCCCCCGAAACCCGGACCCCGGAATGCGATCGCCCGTGTGGAAGCGACGACCGCCCCCAACCCTACCGGCCCATATGTACGAGCATCAGTGCTCAGGTGACTCAACAGGCGCCGAAGTGACCAGTTCTGTCAGTACGCCGTGACAATCCTTGGGGTGCAGGAAGGTGATCCGTGACCCCATGGAGCCGCGCCGGGGCTCCTCGTACAGAACGCGTACGCCCTTGTCCTTGATCGCGGCCGCGTCCCCGTCGACATCCGCCGTACCGAAGGCGATGTGGTGCACACCCTCGCCGTTCTTGGCGAGCCACTTCGCCACCGTGGAGTCCTCCCGGGTCGGCTCCAGGAGCTGCAGGTACGAGGATCCGCCGTCGGACGTATCGTTGATCTTGAGCATGGCCTCGCGTACGCCCTGCTCCTCGTTGACCTCGGTGTGGAACACCTCGAAGCCGTACGTGGCCCGGTAGAACTCGACAGTCGCGTCGAGGTCGTGACAGGCGATCCCGATGTGGTCGATTCGCGTCAGCATGGATTCAGTGCAGCGCTCCGGAGGTGGTTACGCAACGTGCGCGCGATCACACCGACAGCCCGATGACGCGGTGGAGTACCGCTCAGTACATTCGAAGTAAACCCTCGTTCACTCCTCGGCCAGTGCAGGCCGGAAGGGGATCGCAGCTCATGTCTTCTGCAAAGAACGGCTCGACTTCCGTCATCGTCGCGGGTGCCCGCACCCCGATGGGACGGCTGCTCGGTTCGCTGAAGTCCTTCTCCGGAGCCGACCTCGGCGGCTTCGCGATCAAGGCCGCCCTCGACCGCGCGGGAATCGGCGGCGACCAGGTGCAGTACGTGATCATGGGCCAGGTGCTCCAGGCCGGGGCCGGGCAGATCCCGGCGCGCCAGGCCGCGGTCAAGGCCGGGATCCCGATGAGCGTCCCGGCACTGACCATCAACAAGGTGTGCCTCTCCGGCCTCGACGCCATCGCCCTCGCCGACCAGCTGATCCGCGCCGGCGAGTTCGACGTGGTCGTGGCGGGTGGCCAGGAGTCCATGACGAACGCCCCGCACCTGCTGCCGAAGTCCCGCGAGGGCTTCAAGTACGGCGCGGTCGAGATGCTCGACGCGATGGCCCACGACGGCCTGACCGACGCCTTCGAGAACATCGCCATGGGCGAGTCCACGGAGAAGCACAACACCCGGCTCGGCATCGCCCGCCCGGAGCAGGACGAGATCGCCGCGCTGTCCCACCAGCGCGCCGCCGCCGCGCAGAAGAACGGCATCTTCGAGGCCGAGATCACCCCGGTCGAGATCCCGCAGCGCAAGGGCGAGCCGGTCGTCTTCAGCAAGGACGAGGGCATCCGCGGCGACACCACGGCCGAGTCGCTGGGCAAGCTGCGCCCGGCGTTCGCCAAGGACGGCACGATCACCGCGGGCTCGTCCTCGCAGATCTCCGACGGCGCGGCCGCGGTCGTGGTGATGAGCAAGGCGAAGGCCGAGGAGCTCGGCCTGGAGTGGATCGCGGAGATCGGCGCGCACGGCAACGTCGCGGGCCCCGACAACTCCCTCCAGTCCCAGCCGTCCAACGCCATCGGGCACGCCCTGAAGAAGGAGGGCCTGGAGGTCTCGGACCTCGACCTGATCGAGATCAACGAGGCCTTCGCCGCTGTCGCCGTGCAGTCAATGAAGGACCTCGGGGTGTCCAGCGAAAGGGTGAACGTCAACGGCGGCGCCATTGCCCTGGGTCACCCGATCGGGATGTCCGGGGCCCGTCTCGTACTCCACCTGGCGCTGGAGCTGAAGCGGCGTGGCGGCGGCGTCGGCGCGGCGGCGCTGTGCGGTGGTGGCGGTCAGGGTGACGCGCTGATCGTGCGGGTACCGAAGCACTGAGCAGTCGTCAGTCTGTTTTGTCGGTGATGTGAACGGAGCTGTGATGCAGGACGTCTCCACGCTGGTGGCCCAGGCGAGAGAGGGCCGGCCGCGTGCCGTGGCCCGGTTGATCTCGCTGGTGGAGGGGGCGTCCCCGCAGCTCAGGGAGGTCATGGCGACGCTGGCCCCCCTGACCGGCGGGGCGTACGTGGTCGGCCTCACCGGCTCCCCGGGCGTCGGGAAGTCCACCACGACCTCGGCGCTGGTGACGGCGTACCGCAAGCAGGGCAGGCGGGTCGGCGTCCTGGCGGTCGACCCGTCGTCCCCGTTCTCGGGCGGAGCCCTGCTCGGTGACCGGGTCCGGATGTCGGACCACGCCTCCGACCCCGGCGTCTACATCCGCTCCATGGCCACCCGGGGCCACCTCGGCGGCCTCGCCTGGGCCGCGCCGCAGGCGATCCGCGTGCTGGACGCGGCGGGCTGCGACGTGGTCCTCGTCGAGACGGTGGGCGTCGGCCAGTCGGAGGTGGAGATCGCCTCCCAGGCCGACACCTCGGTCGTCCTCCTCGCCCCCGGTATGGGCGACGGCATCCAGGCGGCCAAGGCCGGAATCCTGGAGATCGGCGACGTCTACGTCGTCAACAAGGCGGACCGCGACGGCGCCGACGCCACGGCCCGCGAACTGAACCACATGCTCGGCCTCGGCGAGTCCCGCGCCCCCGGCGACTGGCGCCCGCCGATCGTCAAGACGGTCGCCGCACGCGCCGAAGGCGTCGACGAGGTCGTGGAGGCGCTGGAGAAGCACCGCGCCTGGATGGAGGAACGGGGCGTCCTGACGGAGCGCCGGCTGTCCCGGGCCTCCCGCGAGGTCGAGACCATCGCGGTCACGGCGCTGCGGGAACGCATCGCGGACCTCCACGGCGACCGCCGCCTGAGCGCGCTCGCGGAACGGATAGTGGCCGGCGAACTGGACCCCTACCGCGCGGCGGACGAGCTGGTGGCGGGGGTCACGGACGGGGCGTGAGCCCAGGGCGCCGCCCTGGGGGCAGTGGGTCCCTGGGGGTGGTGGCCCCCAGGGACCCTGGCCCCGGACGCGGTCAGTCCTCGCCGCGGTCGTCACCGTGGTCGTCGTCGTCCTTGCCGTTGTCGTCGTCCTGGTCCTGCTGCTTGCCGTTGTCGTCGTTCCGGTCGTCGGCCTGGTCCTCCGCCCGGTCGTCGGAACGGTCGTCCGCACGGCTTTCGACCCGGTCGTCCGCGCGGTCGTCGGCCCGGCCACCACGGTCGTCGTCCCGGTCGTCGCCCTGGTCGTCGTCCCGGTCCGCGGTGACCTGGCCCGACTTCAGGTCGACGTTCCAGTGGCCCTCCTTGCCGTCCGTGCCGCCGGTCTCGACGTCCCACGAGTTCACCCGGTCGTCGTCATCGAGGTCCACCGAGGTGACGAACCCCTTCGCGGACGCGGCGTTCGCCGCCTCCACCGCGGTGACCTGGGCGCCCTTCAGCGCGGCCCGGTCGTCCCGGTCGTCGTCACCGTCGTCGTCCCGGTCGGCCGACGTGCCGAGCACCCTCCCCGACGCCGGGTCCACGTGCACCGTGTACGAGGTCGTGCCCTGGCCGAGCACCTCGACCTCCCAGCCCCGCCGGTCGTCGCCCCGGTCGTCGCGGTCGTCGTCGCTGTCGTCACTGTCGTCGTCGAGGTCCGCCGAGACCGCGGTCCCCGGCCGCGCCTTCAGCGCCGCCTCGACGGCCTCCGCGGCCGTCACCTGCGCGCCGTGGACGGCGCTGCCGTCGTCGTCCCGGTCGTCGGCCTCTTGGTCGTCCCGCTGATCGGCGCCCACCGCGTCGGTGGACGCGGACGCGGTCGGCGTACCCGGCGAATCGCCGCCGCTGCCCGCGAACGCCAGGGTCGTACCACCGCCGATCACGGCGGTCGCGACCACTGCGGCGATGACGATGTTGCGCTTCATGGGTTCCTCCCCGAGTTCGAGCTTGTCGTTGCGACGTCCACCACGCTGCCGTCCGACGCCTGAAGCCACGCTGAAGCCGCCTGAAGATCACTTCAGGTTGGGTTTGCGACCCTTGGCGCATGCGGCTGCTGATCGTGGAGGACGAGAAACGCCTCGCGCTGTCCCTGGCCAAGGGCCTGACGGCGGAGGGCTATGCCGTGGACGTCGTCCACGACGGCCTGGAGGGCCTGCACCGGGCGGCCGAGTCGCCCTACGACCTGCTCGTCCTCGACATCATGCTGCCCGGCATGAACGGCTACCGCGTCTGCTCCACCCTCCGCGCCGCCGGCAACGACGTGCCGATCCTGATGCTCACCGCGAAGGACGGCGAGTACGACGAGGCGGAGGGCCTGGACACGGGCGCCGACGACTATCTGACCAAGCCTTTCTCCTACGTCGTCCTGGTCGCCCGCGTCCGCGCCCTGCTGCGCCGCCGCGGCCAGCACGGCGCCTCGCCGGTCCTCACGGTCGGCCCCCTGCGCGTCGACACCGCCGCCCGCCGGGTCACCCGTGACGACGACGAGATCGCCCTGACCGCGAAGGAGTTCTCCGTGCTGGAGCAACTCGCGGTGCGGGCCGGCGAGGTGGTGTCCAAGGCGGAGATCCTGGAGCACGTCTGGGACTTCGCGTACGAGGGCGATCCGAACATCGTCGAGGTGTACGTCAGCGCGCTGCGCCGCAAGCTGGGTGCGGGGCTGATCCGTACGGTGCGGGGCGCCGGCTACCGGCTGGAGGCGCCGAGATGAGCCGGCTGTTCGGTTCCGTCCGGGCCCGGGCCACGCTCGGTGCCACACTCGTCGTCGCCGTGGCCCTGATCGCCGCGGGGGCCGCCGTCCTGCTGTCCCTCTACTCCAACCTGACCGAGCAGGCCGGAACCGAGGCGGAGCGCTCCGCCCGGACGGTCGCGGCCGATCTGGCCGGCGGCAAGCGTGCCGACCAGCTGTCCCTGGACGACGACGACCGTCCCGTCCAGGTCGTCGCCGAGGACGGCACGCTGGTCGCGGCCAGCGAGAAGCTGGAGCGCATCAGCGGCACGGGCACGAACGCCGTCCGGCCGCAGAAGCAGCCGCCGCCCACCCCCGAGCCGGGCACCGGCTCGGGCGACGACGACTCCGACGACTCGGGCCGCTCGGGCGACGACGACTCCGACGACTCCGGTGACGATCCGGGTGACGACGACTCCGCCGGGGCCACGCTCCAGCCGGGCGAGATCGCCGAGGAGTCGTCCATCACGGACGGCTCGGCGACCATCGACGGCGACCAGGCGGACTACCGGTTCGCGAAGGTGCAGGTCGAGGTCCCCGGCCAAGGCACCTACACCGTGTACGCGGGCGGTCCGCTGGCCGCCGAGCAGAACGCCGTGAGCACCGCGCAGACCGTGATGCTGATCGGCTTCCCCCTGTTGCTCGGCGTCGTCGCCGGGGTGACCTGGCTGGTGACCGGGCGCGCGCTGCGCCCGGTGGAGGGCATCCGCAGCGAGATGGCGGAGATCACCGCCTCCGAGGACCTCTCCCGGCGGGTCCCCGAACCGGGCACCCACGACGAGGTCGCCCGCCTGGCCCGCACCACCAACGAGACGCTGGCCGCCCTGGAGACCTCGGTGGACCGCCAGCGGCGTTTCGTCGCCGACGCCTCGCACGAGCTGCGCAGCCCGATCGCCTCCCTGCGCACCCAGCTGGAGGTGGCGGCGGCCCATCCGGAGTTGCTGGACCTGGACGGCGCGGTCGAGGACACCGTACGACTGCAAAGGCTCGCCGCCGATCTGCTGCTGCTCGCCCGGCTGGACGCGGGGGAGCGGCCCACCGGCACGCGGGTCGACGTCGCCGAGCTGGCGCGTGAGCAGGCCGCGGGCCGCACGGGCGTGTCGGTCGACGCGGAGTCGTTCGAAGTGGCCGGATCGCGCGGGCAGCTGGGGCGGGTGCTGGCCAATCTGCTGGACAACGCCCAGCGGCACGCTCGCTCGGCGGTCACCGTGGCCGTACGGCGGGACGGGGGCCGGGCGGTCGTCCAGGTCGCGGACGACGGGGACGGCGTACCCCGGGCGGACCGGGAGCGGATCTTCGAGCGGTTCGTACGGCTGGACGACGCCCGCAGCCGGGACGAGGGCGGCGCCGGTCTCGGTCTCGCCATCGCGCGCGACGTCGCGGCCCGGCACGGCGGCACCCTCACGGTCCATGACGCGCCGGCAGGCGGAGCCCTGTTCGAACTCCGCCTGCCGCTCGCCTAGGACTTCGCTGTCAGGGCCGGCCGCGCTGCCCGCGCAGATGGTCCGCGATCGGCCTCAGGGCCTTGTCGAGTTCGGTGAGGGAATCGGAGGGCAACAGGTCGATGAAGTGCCGCCGTACGGACGAGACATGGTGGGGCGCGACCTTCTGCATCGTCTCCATGCCGTGGTCGGTGAGCACCGCGTACAGCCCGCGGCGGTCGGACTCGCAGTTCTCGCGCCGCACCAGGTCGGCGTTCTCCATGCGGGTGATCTGGTGCGAGAGGCGGCTCTTGGACTGCATGGTGGCGGAGGCGAGATCGCTCATCCGCATCCGCAAATCGTCCGACTCGGAAAGATTCACCAGGATCTCGTAGTCGTTCATCGTCAGGCCGAACGGCTGTAGGTCCTTTTCGAGCTGGTACGTCAACAGCCTGTTGACCTCCAGGTGGGTGCGCCAGGCACACTGCTCCGCATCGGTCAGCCAGCGCGTGGCCGTCTCGGTCTCCATGAATGAAGTCTACCTAAGAGGTTGAAATGTGAACTACTGAGGGTGGTGTGACAGTGCGCACGCGTTCGACGTCACACTCCGCAGACTACCGCTCACAGCCCGAAGCGACGCTGGAGGTCCCCCAGCTGTCCGGGAAGGCGCGGTGCGCCGGCTTGCGGTCCATGCCCTCCGGTCACCCCGCCACCACCGGGTACGCCGGCCTGGTGCGGGACCGTTCCCGTGGCCTGCTCGGCCATCAGGTTCTCGGTCGACTGGAGCAGGACCGTACCGGCTCCCACGAACTCGAACTGATGCTCCTCCCCGGAGGCCCCGCCGAGGCCTGTCATCGCACGTAGACCGCCCATTACGCCCGTCATGTAGCCATGGTCGTAGTGGTGGCACGGCGAGGGGCAGTCGGCCCAGCCGACAAGCGCTTGCGGGTCCACCCGGATCGGCGGCTCCATGAACACCACCGGACCGTTAGATGCGGCCACGAACTTTCCGGTTCCGATGAGCGTGAGAAAGCCCGGCACGATCGACTGCTTCAGCGCGAGAGTTGGCTGAAAAGCGAGCAGGTTGCCCGAGCGAATGGTCAGGTTGCCGTCTTCCAGATCGTAGGAATTCACGTCGAAGGCCCGGTCGGCGAGGAGCATCTTGCCCGAGCCCTCCGCCACGACCCAGTCCGCGGCGTGCAGTGGCGAATGGAACGACGTACGGACAAGACGGTCCAATCGCCCGTGCCCGACGCCGTTGAAGTCGATCGATCCGTAGTAGGCGATCATCTTCCCCTTCTGCAGGAACCACTGGGTCCCCTTCAGCTCCACGCAGAAGGTGTAAGCGTTCACGTTCTCGTCGGCGGGCAGCGTCATCGGGTCGTGCACGACGGGCCCGGCGCCCGGAGTTCCGTAGGTCACAGCTTCTCCTCCGAGGCCTGGACGTACACCGCGCCGCTGCCGCTCAGCTCCAGCTGGAACGCCTCGCCGGAGCCGCGCCCCACCATGTCCCGCCAGCCCAGCGCGGTGGAGAGCTTGTTGCGCACGTCCCCGTGGTGGGCGACATAGGCCTGCGGGTCGACGTGCACCGGACGCTGCGGGCTGATCGGGATCTCGAAGACCCCGCCGTGGGCCATGACGGCCACCGAACCGTGCCCCTTGAGCGTCGTCGTGAACAGCCCCTGCCCGGTGACCTGCCCCCGCACCATCCCCATCACCCCGCCCTGGGAGCCCATGAACATCGTCCCCTGCTGGAGGCTTCCCTCGAAGGCGAGCAGCCGGTCCGCCTCGACGCAGAGCGTGTCCCCGGTGAGGTCGATCACCTGCACGTGATGCCCGCCGTGCCCGAACAGCACGGTGCCGCTGCCCTCCACGGTCATCAGCGGGGTGTCCTCGTTCGCGACCCGGCGCCCGATCATCGACATGATGCCGCCCTGGCCACCGCCCATGTTGGGGGTGAAGGACACCTCGCCCTTGTAGGCGAGCATGGCGCCGCGCTGGCTGAACAGCCGCTGCCCCGGCATGACGGTCGCCTCGACCATCTTCGAATTGACCTCGCGGAAGCCCATGTCACACATCCCCCGCGATCGTGTTCCGCTCACTGGGCTGGACGTACACGAGCCCGTCCCCCTCGAACCGCATCTGGAACGCCTCGCCCCCGCCCTCTCCCATCAATGTGCGGAAGGTCACGCCGGACTGGAACGACTGCCGCAGGTTCCCCTGGTGCGCCACATACGCCCCCGGGTCCACGGTCAGGGGGTACTGCGCGCTGACCCGCAGCACCACCGCCGGCCCGTCCGACATGATCGCCGCCTGCCCGTGCCCCTCGACGGTCGTCGTGAACAGCCCGTTGCCCTGCGAGGCGCCGCGCAGCCCCGTGAAGGACGTGCCGGTCCGCAGCCCGCCGTCGGTCGCGAGCAGATTGCTCGACTCCACGTAGAGCCTGTCGTTCTGGAGACTCACCAGGTTGATCTCCGAGGCCCGGTCCGCGAACCAGCACGTCCCCTGCCCCTTCACCTCCATCAGGGTCATCTGCTCGCCGGTGATGCGCCGGGTCACCATCCCCCGTATGCCCTCACCGCCGCCGCTCAGCTTCTTGAAGGCCATCTGCCCGTCGTACGCGACCATCGAGCCGTTCTTCGCCTTCACGGCGTCCCCGGTCATGTCGACGGCGAGCACCTTGCTGCCTTGAAGTCGGAACATCGCCACGGATGTGAAGGTATCGCCCGATTGGCTCCGCCGACAGAGTCAGTTTCCCGGGACGGACCCCGACCGCACCCCTAGGGGAGCCGGACCCGGACCCCCGGGCCCTCGCCCGCCCGGCCGTTTGCCACAATGGCGGAGCGATTGTGCGTCCGTTCACAAAGCGACCCGCCTCGTCAGCGAATCTCCCACCGAAGGTGACCCGTGGATCTCAAGACCGCCACCGCCCTCCGCCGCCTCCGCCTGGTCTCGGCCCCGGAGGCCGTGTCCTTCCTGATCCTGCTCCTCTGCTCGGTGCTGAAGCGGACCACGGAATTCAACGCGGTCCCCGTGATGGGCGCGGTCCACGGCGTCCTGTTCATCCTGTACGTGATCTTCTGGGCGGACGCCTGGAACCGCGCCAAGTGGAGCTTCGGCACGGGCGCCCTCTACTTCGTCCTCTCCGTGCTTCCCACCGGCGGCTTCTTCGCCGAGCGCAAACTGCGCCGCGAGGCCGAGGACGCGGTGATCGCGGAGCGTGCCCGTAAGGAAGGGGCCGTGAGCGCGTGATCGTCGCCTTTTCCGTCACCCCCCTCGGTGTCGGCGAGGACGTGGGGGAGTACGTCGCCGACGCCGTCCGCGTGGTGCGCGAGTCCGGCCTGCCGAACCGTACGGACGCGATGTTCACGTCCGTCGAGGGCGAGTGGGACGAGGTCATGGCCGTCGTGAAGCGCGCGGTGGCCGCCGTGGAGGCGAGGGCGCCGCGGGTGTCCCTGGTCCTCAAGGCGGACATCCGCCCCGGCGTCACGGACGCCCTCACGTCCAAGGTCGAGACGGTGGAACGCCACCTGGCCCCGTAGCGGCACCGGGAAGGACCCCGGCCCGGTCCACCGGCCGGGGTCTTCCCGCGCGTACCGATACGCGAGACAGGGCTGACCACGATATGACCGGCGGGTAAGGTCTGGTGACGTGCCGAAGCCGCTCAGCCTTCCCTTCGACCCCATCGCCCGCGCCGACGAACTCTGGAAGCAGCGCTGGGGCAGCGTGCCGTCCATGGCCGCGATCACCTCGATCATGCGGGCGCACCAGATCCTGCTCGCCGAGGTCGACGCGGTGGTCAAGCCGTACGGCCTGACGTTCGCGCGCTACGAGGCGCTGGTGCTGCTCACCTTCTCCAAGGCGGGCGAACTGCCGATGTCCAAGATCGGCGAGCGGCTCATGGTGCACCCGACCTCCGTCACGAACACCGTCGACCGCCTGGTGAAGTCGGGCCTGGTGGCCAGGCGCCCCAACCCCAACGACGGCCGCGGCACTCTCGCCGTGATCACCGAGAAGGGCCGCGAGGTGGTCGAGTCGGCCACCCGCGACCTGATGGCGATGGACTTCGGCCTGGGTGCCTACGACGCGGAGGAGTGCGCGGAGATCTTCGCCATGCTCCGCCCCCTGCGCGTCTCGGCGAACGACTTCGAGGAGCAGTGACCCGACGGAAGATCGCCCGGAACGGGCCGTTACGCTCGATCGCATGAAAAAGAGCGTGCTGACCCGCTACCGCGTCATGGCCTACGTCACCGGTGTGCTCCTGGTCCTGCTGTGCCTGTGCATGATCGCCAAGTACGGCCTGAAGATGGACGGTGCCGCGGACGCGACGCAGGTCGTCTCCATCGCGCACGGCTGGTTGTACGTGGTCTACCTCGTCTTCGCCTTCGACCTGGGCTCCAAGGCGAAGTGGCCGGTCGCCAAGCAGGTGTGGGTGCTGCTGGCGGGCACGATCCCGACGGCGGCGTTCTTCGTCGAGCGGAAGATCTCCCGCGAGCTCGACGCCCAGGTCACGCAGGACTCACCCGCCCCGGTGAAGGCCTAGCCGCAACCGCCGTCTCCCGCCGTACACGGGTGCGTGCGGCGGCAGCCGTTCACCCGACTGCTCGGACGCTCCAACAAATCAGCCGCCAGCCGTCGACATTTACTAGGACGTCCTAGTAAATTCGAAGGTATGGACGCTGACGCCATCGAAGAGGGCCGCCGACGGTGGCAGGCCCGGTACGACGCGGCGCGCAAGCGCGACGCGGACTTCACCACGCTCTCCGGCGATCCCGTGGAGCCGGTGTACGGGCCCCGCCCCGGGGACACCTACGAGGGCTTCGAGCGGATCGGCTGGCCGGGGGAGTACCCCTTCACGCGTGGCCTGTATCCGACCGGCTACCGAGGGCGCACGTGGACGATCCGGCAGTTCGCCGGCTTCGGCAACGCCGAGCAGACCAACGAGCGCTACAAGATGATCCTCGCGGCCGGCGGCGGCGGCCTCTCGGTCGCCTTCGACATGCCGACCCTGATGGGCCGCGACTCCGACGACCCGCGCTCGCTCGGCGAGGTCGGCCACTGCGGGGTGGCCGTCGACTCGGCCTCCGACATGGACGTGCTCTTCCGCGACATCCCGCTCGGCGACGTCACCACGTCGATGACGATCAGCGGCCCGGCGGTCCCGGTCTTCTGCATGTACCTGGTCGCCGCCGAGCGCCAGGGCGTCGACCCGTCCGTCCTGAACGGCACGCTCCAGACGGACATCTTCAAGGAGTACATCGCCCAGAAGGAGTGGCTCTTCCAGCCCGAGCCGCATCTCCGCCTGATCGGCGACCTGATGGAGTACTGCGCGACGCGCATCCCGGCCTACAAGCCCCTCTCCGTCTCCGGCTACCACATCCGCGAGGCCGGCGCGACGGCCGCGCAGGAGCTGGCGTACACGCTCGCGGACGGCTTCGGGTACGTGGAGCTGGGCCTGAGCCGTGGGCTCGACGTCGATGTCTTCGCCCCGGGCCTGTCGTTCTTCTTCGACGCCCACCTCGACTTCTTCGAGGAGATCGCCAAGTTCCGCGCCGCGCGCCGCATCTGGGCCCGCTGGATGCGGGACGAGTACGGCGCCACGTCCGACAAGGCCCAGTGGCTGCGCTTCCACACCCAGACCGCCGGTGTCTCGCTGACCGCCCAGCAGCCGTACAACAATGTCGTCCGTACGGCGGTGGAGGCGCTGGCCGCGGTCCTCGGCGGCACGAACTCCCTGCACACCAACGCGCTCGACGAGACCCTCGCACTGCCGTCCGAGCAGGCCGCGGAGATCGCCCTGCGGACCCAGCAGGTCCTCATGGAGGAGACCGGCGTCGCCAACGTCGCCGACCCGCTGGGCGGTTCGTGGTTCGTCGAGCAGCTGACCGACCGTATCGAGGCCGACGCGGAGAAGATCTTCGACCAGATCAGGGAGCGCGGCCTGCGGGCGCACCCCGACGGCCGGCACCCGATCGGCCCGATCACCTCCGGCATCCTGCGCGGTATCGAGGACGGCTGGTTCACCGGCGAGATCGCCGAATCCGCGTTCCGCTACCAGCAGTCCCTGGAGAAGGGCGACAAGAGGGTCGTCGGCGTCAACGCCCACACCGGCTCCGTCACCGGCGACCTGGAGATCCTGCGGGTCAGCCACGAGGTGGAGCGCGAGCAGGTACGCGCGCTGTCCGCGCGCCGCACGGGCCGCGACGAGGCGGCCGTCCGCACGGCACTCGGCGCGATGCTCGACGCCGCACGCGACGGCACCAACATGATCGAGCCGATGCTGACGGCCGTTCGCGCCGAGGCGACCCTCGGCGAGATCTGCGACGCCCTGCGCGACGAGTGGGGCGTGTACACGGAGCCGGCGGGCTTCTAGGCCCGACGAGGACCCCGGCCGACGACACAGCGGTCCGGACTCCGGCACGGCAGCCGAGAGCCCGGACCGCTGTTCCCCGCTGCCCCCGACTGCCCTCTCGCGCGCTCAGCCAGGAGGATCCACCGGGATCACTCCGCGTCCGCGTCGCCTCCTTCCCGTACGGGGCTTTCGAGTTGCCCGGCGTCCCCCGCTTCCCCGGCCCGCTCGGCCGTCGCCGCACCCGCCAGCCCCAGCAGCAGTACCCGCGTCAGTGAGCGGGCCCAGTCCGCGTCCGCCGGTTCCGCGCTGACCAGGGAGCGGTGGACCACCGCCCCCGCCACCATGTCGAAGATCAGGTCCACGGTGCGGGCCGCGTCGGTGGGGTCGGACTCCGCCGGGAGTTCGCCGCGTGCCTGTGCGCGGGCCCGGCCCACCACGACCAGGCGCTTCTGGCGGTCGACGATCGTCGCGCGGATGCGTTCGCGCAGCGCGGGGTCGCGGGTCGACTCCGCGACCACCGCCATCAGACCGCTCTTGGCCTCCGGCCGGTCCAGGATCGCGGCCAGCTGGAGCACCACGCCCTCGATGTCGGCGCCCAGGGTGCCGCGGTCGGGCAGGCGCAGTTCGTCGAAGAGTTCCGCCACCGCGTCGACGACCAGTTCGTTCTTGCCCGCCCAGCGGCGGTAGAGCGTCGTTTTCGCAACCCCGGCCCGGGCCGCGACGTCTCCCAAGGTGAGCTTGGACCAGCCGAGTTCCACCAGGGCCGCCCGGGTCGCGGCCAGGATGGCGGTGTCGGCGGCGGCGCTGCGCGGGCGACCCGTGCGGCCGGCGGGGGTGCGGCTCTGCATCTTTCGACCATATCCGGGCCCGCGTGCGGCGGGTTTCGGCCGACAGTGAGGGAGATCACCAGGCGAGGCTGTCGACGGGGCGCCCCCTGCCGTTACGCTACGACTCGTAGCGAAAGCTCGTGCTCGACCTGCTCTCCCGTGTCGTACGGGGACTTTCGTCTCGTGCACGAGCGACGACCACAGGCGTGGGGTGGGGACCCGGCGTCGAACGCACGCACGGCTTCGAGGGCGCTTTTCACAGACGCCCGGGTAACGGGGGAGGATAGACGCATGCAGCCACGGAACATGTCCATGAGCGGCGTCGTCGACCTCGCCGCGGTGAAGGCGGCCCAGGAGGCCAAGGCCAAGGCCGAGCAGGCGCGCGCCGCAGCGGCGCGCGAGGGCGGCGGCGGGGCCGTCTCCCCGGCCGATCTCGTCATCGACGTCGATGAGGCCGGATTCGAGCGCGACGTCCTCCAGCGCTCCACCGAGGTCCCGGTCGTCATCGACTTCTGGGCCGAGTGGTGCGAGCCCTGCAAGCAGCTCAGCCCGGTGCTTGAGCGGCTTGCCGTCGAGTACAACGGTCGCTTCCTCCTCGCCAAGATCGATGTCGACGCCAACCAGATGCTGATGCAGCAGTTCGGGATCCAGGGGATCCCGGCGGTCTTCGCGGTCGTCGCGGGCCAGGCGCTGCCGCTCTTCCAGGGTGCCGCCGCGGAGGCGCAGATCCGGGAGACCCTCGACCAGTTGGTCACCGTCGCCGAGCAGCGCTTCGGGCTGACCGGCCTGACCGTCGACCCGGAGGCCCAGCCGGGCGGGCAGGAGCCGGCGGAGGCTCCCGTCGGCCCTTACGACGCCCTGCTGAACGCCGCCGCACAGGCGTTGGACGCGGGTGATCTGACCACGGCCGTCCAGGCGTACAAGAACGTGCTCGCCGACGACCCCGCCCACCCGGAGGCCAAACTCGGTCTGGCGCAGGCGGAGTTGCTCCAGCGCGTGCAGGGGCTGGACGTGCAGCGGGTGCGCAAGGAGGCGGCCGACCGGCCGGCCGACGCGCAGGCGCAGATCGTGGCCGCCGACCTGGACCTGGTGGGCGGTCATGTGGAGGACGCCTTCGGGCGACTCATCGACGCCGTGCGCCGCACGGCGGGCGACGACCGGGATGCCGTACGACTGCGGCTGCTGGAGCTGTTCGAGGTGGTCGGCGGGGACGATCCGCGGGTGACCGCGGCTCGCCGGGCGCTGGCGCGCGCGCTGTTCTGAGCGGTGCGGGGGGCCGGGTCCTGGTCAGTTGCTGAACGTCGGGACGTGTAAGCCCTGAGTGAGGAAGTGTCCGACGGGGCGTCAGGGCGGCCGCGCTTTACCAAATCTTGGTAATCGCGGCCGCTGTTACTGCGAGTAAGTCATGGGCGTTCATCTGTCGGATTCTGTCCAGCGATCAATAGTTTTGTCCTACCCCTAGTTGGCACCCAGAGTCGCTGACCGAGTCCAGCTGGTCGTTGTTCGGTTATCCGGCCGTTACTAGCGAGTAACGAACCCCCTTGTGCGGGCGGCGAGAATGCACCACGATCGGCGACGCTCGGTCCATTCCCGTACCCCGACATCCAATCGGGCCGCGGGACTTCCTGGGTCCCCACCGAGCAGAGCCGACGCCCCTGGCGCCGGCTCTTGGGCAGGGGGGTCTTCGCCCACCCGGTGAAGCCTGTCCAGCAAGGTTGTGCGTGATGCGTGTCAGGCGCGACCAGTGGTTGTCGCTCGGGGGTGATCGCCGGTGATTCGGGCGCCGTTGTGCGCCGCCGAGTGCGGGCGCTCTCCTTCCCGAGGACGTAGCACTTCTCCCATCCCTGTCCGGTACAGCCGCCTTTGGGGCGAGCCGGGCCAGGAGATGTACGTCCGAGAAGGAGGAAATATGGAGTCCCCAGTGCGTGGTGGGACCAGATGGAAGCGGTTCGCTGTGGTCATGGTGCCCAGCGTCGCCGCCGCGGCATGTGTGGGTGTCGGTCTGGCGCAGGGCGCGCTGGCCGCGTCCTTCAGTGTCTCCGGCCAGCAGTTCAAGGTGAAGGCCTCTCACCTGCACGGTGAGGGCTTTGCCCAGTACGGTGGCATAGACGAGGTCTATGAGACCGTCGAGGGCAAGAAGAAGAAGAAGGTGCCGGTCGCGATCTCGTCGTTCGACACGGCGACGATCACCAAGATGTGCCAGTCGGTCAAGACGGACATCCCCTTCGTGGGATCGATCTACCTCCGTCTCGAGGCCGGCAACGACCCGAAGAAGCCGGTCGAGGCCGAGAACCTCTACATCGACGTCGCGCAGCTGGACGCCGATGCGGAGTTCAAGAACATCGACATCGGTGTTGCGGTCCAGGACAAGACGCGCGGGCCCGCCAACAAGGACCGGGCCACCACTCTGCCGGGCGGCTTCGCCCAGCAGGCGGAGTCGGCCGACCTCTACGGCGTCGAGCAGACGGCGTGGGCGACCTCGGCCGGCACGTTCAAGCTCAGCGGTCTGTCGATGCGTCTCGGCGCGAACCCCAAGATGGAGTGCTACTGACGGCTCCCGTCACCGGGGTGTATCGGGGTAGCTGAACTGCCCTCGGGGGCGGGGAAGCCTTCGCTTCTCCGCCCCGCCGGCCCGGCCCGTCCGAGCGTCGGCACCCTCACCGACCCACACTTCCGGCTTCTTCACGCCCTACGGCCGAGCCGGTACGAACTTCCACCGGACCCAGGGAGCTGTTTTCCATGAGTGCCGAGACTCCGGACCAGAGCGCCGGGACAGTCGCCCGGTTGCGTCTGCGATTCCGTGACTGGCGGGGCACCCGGCCGTTCTGGGCGGGATTGTTCACCCTGCTCGGCGGGGTGCCGATCGCCTATTTCCCGTACGCCACGCTCAAGTTGGGCACCATGTCGCTCGCGATGGCGACCACCGCGGGTGCCGGTTCACTGATCATCGGCGTGCTGCTCATCACGCTGGGCCTGACGATGTGGTTCCAGCAGGCCACCCGCTTCTTCGCCGGTGTCGCGGCGATCCTCCTGGCGTTGGTGTCCCTGGTGGTCTCCAACATCGGTGGCTTCCTGGTCGGCTTCCTGCTGGCCATGCTCGGCGGCGCGCTCGCCCTCTCCTGGGCGCCGGGCGAGCCGGAGTCCGAGGACGCCGGCCTCCGTGACGCCGACCGGGGCCCGGTCGACGACGGCGGTGACGGCGTCGCCCCCGACTCCGCTCCCGATGCCATGGGGGACAACCCTGTCGAGCCGGGCGAGCCGCACTCCCCGTACGGCACGGCCGACGGCTTTCGGGCAGATGAGCCGAAGGGGGCGCACCGTGTCGGCTGACGAGGTCCGGGGCGAAAGCTCTGCGGCCCCGCAACCGGCGAGGACGGGGCCGCGTCATGCCGCCCCCAAGAAGCCTCTGTTCACCAGATTCCAGGTGCCGGCCGGCCGCGCGATAGCCGTGGCGGCGATGCCCACCGCGATCCTCATGGGCATGGGCCTCACGCCGAAGCTGGCACTCGCCGACGACCGGCCGACTCCACAGAGCCTGACGGCCGAGGAGTACGAGGACTGCGTCGAACTCCTGAAGGAAGGTGACGCCGCCTCGTCGTCGCCGTCCGCCTCGGCGAGCGAGAGCGAGTCCGGCGAGCCGAGCCCGTCGGCCACGGCGACGGACTCCCCCCA
The DNA here is from genome assembly GCF_042731435.1 of Streptomyces sp. NPDC059861. Classification (NCBI taxonomy): domain Bacteria; kingdom Bacillati; phylum Actinomycetota; class Actinomycetes; order Kitasatosporales; family Streptomycetaceae; genus Streptomyces; species Streptomyces sp. NPDC059861. Next base: position 40,361 of record NZ_JBHWJQ010000043.1, read on the forward strand.
GTCGCCCGAGACCCCGGGTGACGAGGCCACGGACAACAACGGGTCGGGCAACGGCTCTTCGTCGGATTCAGGTTCCGACGACGAGGCCGAGCCGGCGCCGTCCCCGTCGGCCTCCGCGGACAAGGACTCCGAGCCGCAGGACGCGAACCCGACGCCGAGCGCGTCCGGGGCCGGGAACGGTGGCGTGCTGGACGCCGTCGGCGACACGATCACGGGCGTCGTCGACGGCATCACCGGGATCGGCAAGGGCGAGGAGAGCCAGGCCGCTCCCACGCCGACGCCGTCCGCGTCCTCGGGCGACGAGGACGACACGTCCGAGCAGGACGACGCCTCCGGCGCCACGGACGACTCCGGTGACTCCGGCAACTCCGGGGAGGACACGGCCGGCACGGGGAAGGACACCGACCCGGCCGGGGACAGCGCGGACGAGCCCACCGACGCGGCGTCGGACGCGGCCGAGGAGACCGAGGAAGCGGCGGACGAGGCAACCGCCTCGCCGACGCCCAGCCCTTCCGCGAGCTCCACCACGGACCCGGACGACTGCCCGCTCGCCACGGACGTCGAGGGCGGGATAGACAACGAGATCCTGCTGCCCGACGACCCCTGGTACCTGGACGCCAGTTCGCTGACGCTCAAGGGTGCCGACTACCAGGGCATCGTGAAGGTCAAGACCGCGTCCGGCAACGTCAAGGAAGTCCTGAAGTACGTCATATCCGACGGTACGGACATCGGTGACCTGCACCAGACGGTGAAGGACAAGCAGTCGGGCAAGACGCACCACGTCCAGGCCGACAAGGGCTCCAAGTCCACGATCACCGACGGGGACACGGTGATGTACACCGAGAAGATCTCCGGCAACCTCTTCGGCCTGATCCCGATCACCTTCAGTCCGGAGAACCCGCCCCCGCTGAACATCCCGCTGATCTACTTCACGGACGTGAAGGTCCAGCAGGCCGGTCAGTTCGGCGGCACCCTGACCGTGCCGGGACTCTCGTCGTACATCACGGACTGAGCCGCCCGCCCCCACAGACCCGTTCGGGAGCCGCAAAAGAACTGTGGCCCGGTCCCCCGCCTCGCGGGGGACCGGGCCACAGTCCGGTGTGGGGCTCAGTCGTTCGCGCCGCCCAGGTGGTGCACCCGCACCATGTTCGTCGTGCCCGGGACGCCGGGGGGCGAGCCCGCCGTGATGATCACGATGTCGCCGGGGTTGAAGCGGTTGAGCTTCGCGATCTCCTGGTCGACCAGGTCGACCATCTCGTCCGTGCTGTTCACGAACGGCACCACGTGGGACTCCACGCCCCAGCTGAGCGACAGCTGGTTGCGGGTGGACTCGTCCGTCGTGTACGCGATGATCGGCTGGCTCGCGCGGTAGCGGCTCAGACGGCGGGCCGTGTCGCCGGACTTGGTGAAGGCCACCAGACCCTTGCCGCCGAGGAAGTCGGCGATCTCGGCGGCCGCGCGGGCCACCGAACCACCCTGCGTGCGCGGCTTCTTGCCGGGCACGAGCGGCTGCAGGCCCTTGGAGAGCAGCTCCCCCTCGGCCGCCTGGACGATCTTCGACATCGTCTTGACGGTCTCGATCGGGTAGGCGCCCACCGAGGACTCCGCCGACAGCATGACCGCGTCCGCGCCGTCCAGGATCGCGTTGGCCACGTCGGAGGCCTCGGCGCGGGTCGGCCGGGAGTTGGTGATCATCGACTCCATCATCTGGGTCGCCACGATCACCGGCTTCGCATTGCGCCGGCACAGCTCGATCAGGCGCTTCTGCACCATCGGGACCTTCTCGAGCGGGTACTCGACGGCCAGGTCACCACGGGCGACCATCACACCGTCGAACGCCATCACGACGTCCTCCATGTTGGCCACCGCCTGCGGCTTCTCCACCTTGGCGACGACCGGGACGCGCCGGCCCTCCTCGTCCATGATCTTGTGGACGTCGTTGATGTCCTTGGCGTCCCGGACGAAGGAGAGGGCGACCAGGTCGCAGCCCATGCGCAGCGCGAACCGGAGGTCCTCGACGTCCTTCTCGCTCAGCGCGGGCACGTTCACCGCCGCGCCGGGCAGGTTGATGCCCTTGTGGTCGGAGATGACGCCGCCCTCGATGACGATCGTCCGCACCCGCTGGCCCTCGACGTCCAGCACCTTCAGCTCGACGTTGCCGTCGTTGATCAGGATCTGGTCGCCACGCGAGACGTCGCCGGGCAGGCCCTTGTAGGTCGTGCCGCAGATCGTCCTGTCGCCGGGCACGTCCTCGGTGGTGATGACGAACTCGTCACCGCGCACCAGCTCCACCGGCCCCTCGGCGAAGGTCGCGAGCCGGATCTTCGGGCCCTGGAGGTCGGCGAGGACACCGATGGCCCGGCCGGTCTCCTTGGCGGCGGCACGGACGCGGTCGTACCGCCCCTGGTGCTCGGCGTGCGTGCCGTGGCTGAAGTTGAAGCGGGCAACGTTCATGCCCGCCTCGATCAGCGCGACAAGCTGCTCGTGGGAGTCGACCGCGGGGCCGAGAGTACAGACGATTTTCGAACGGCGCATGGGGCGATCCTATCGGTTTGTTTCGCTGCGGAATATTCCGTCTGGCGGAAAATACAAAAGGGCGGGATGCCGCTCAGGTGAGGGCGTCTCCGAGCCTCTGTGGCAGTTCTAAGAGACCTGGGACGCCTTTACCAACGCGTACGTCTGTGTCGCAATCTCCAGCTCCTCGTCGGTCGGCACCACGGCCACCGCCACGCGCGCGTACCCGGGCGAGATCAGTCGCGGTGCGTCGCCGCGTACGGCGTTCAGCTCGTCGTCCACCACCAGGCCCAGCTCCTCCAGGCCCGCCACGGCGGCCTCCCGCACGGGCGCCGCGTTCTCGCCGACCCCGGCGGTGAACGCGATGGCGTCCACCCGTCCGAGCACCGCGTAATAGGCGCCGATGTACTTCTTCAGACGGTGAATGTAGATGTCGAAGGCGAGTTGCGCCTCTTCGTCACCCTCGTCGATCCGGCGGCGGATCTCGCGCATGTCGTTGTCACCGCACAGGCCGATCAGTCCGCTCTTCTTGTTGAGAAGAGTGTCGATCTCGTCGGCGGACATTCCGCCAACTCGCATCAAATGGAAGATGACGGCCGGGTCCATGTCACCGGAACGCGTACCCATCACGAGCCCCTCCAAAGGCGTCAGCCCCATGGAGGTGTCCACGCACTTCCCGCCGCGTACGGCGCTGGCGGACGCCCCGTTGCCGAGGTGCAGCACGATGACGTTCACCTCCTCCGGTGCCTTGCCCAGCAGCTCCGCGGTCGCCCGGGAGACGTAGGCGTGCGAGGTGCCGTGGAATCCGTACCGCCGGATCCGGTGCTCGTCGGCGGTCCGGACGTCGATCGCGTACCGCGCGGCCGACTCCGGCATCGTCGTGTGGAACGAGGTGTCGAAGACGGCGACCTGCGGCAGGTCCGGGCGCAGGGCGCGGGCCGTGCGGATGCCGGTGAGGTTGGCCGGGTTGTGCAGCGGGGCGACCGGGATCAGCCGCTCGACCTCGGCGAGCACGGCGTCGTCGATGACGGTCGGCTCGGTGAAGTGCTTCCCGCCGTGCACCACCCGGTGCCCGATCGCGGCCAGCTCTGGCGAGTCGAGGCCGAGCCCGTCCTTGGCCAGCTCCGCGGCCACGGCCTTCAGCGCGGCCTCGTGGTCGGGGATCGCCGCCTCGAAGCCGCGGGTCGCGCCGGTGGCGACGAGTGTGTGCCTCAGCCGGGAGGTCTCCTCGCCGATCCGCTCGACGAGGCCCACGGCGAGCCGGCTGCTGTCGCTCATGTCGAGCAGCTGGTACTTCACCGACGAGGAGCCGGAGTTGAGGACGAGGACTCGGGAACTCACCGCTGGGCTGCCTTCTCGCTGGGGGACTGGGCCTGGATCGCCGTGATGGCGACGGTGTTGACGATGTCCTGGACGAGCGCGCCGCGGGACAGGTCGTTGACCGGCTTGCGCAGACCCTGGAGCACCGGCCCGACGGCGATCGCGCCGGCGGAGCGTTGCACGGCCTTGTAGGTGTTGTTGCCGGTGTTGAGGTCGGGGAAGATCAGCACGCTGGCCTGCCCGGCCACCTCGGAGTCCGGCAGCTTGGTGGCGGCGACGCTCGGCTCGACGGCGGCGTCGTACTGGATCGGCCCTTCGATCTTGAAGTCGGGCTGCCGCTGCCGTACCAGCTCGGTGGCCTCGCGGACCTTGTCGACGTCGGCTCCCGAGCCCGACGTACCGGTGGAGTACGACAGCATCGCGATCCGCGGCTCCACGCCGAACTGGGCGGCGGTGGAGGCCGACTGGGCGGCGATGTCGGCGAGCTGCTCGGCGTTCGGGTCGGGGTTGACCGCGCAGTCGCCGTAGACGAGCACCTTGTCGGCGAGGCACATGAAGAAGACGGACGAGACGATGGCGGCGTCCGGCTTGGTCTTGATGATCTCGAAGGCCGGGCGGATGGTGGCCGCCGTGGAGTGCACGGAGCCCGACACCATGCCGTCGGCGTGCCCCTCCTGGACCATCAGGGTGCCGAAGTAGTTGACGTCGGAGACGACGTCGTACGCCAGCTCCACGGTCACGCCCTTGTGGGCGCGCAGGGCGGCGTACTTCTCGGCGAAGGTGTCGCGCAGCTCGCTGGTGGCCGGGTCGACGATCCGGCAGTCGCCGAGGTCGATGCCCAGATCGGCGGCCTTCTTGCGGATCCGGTCGACGGGCCCGAGCAGGGTCAGGTCGCACACGTCGCGGCGCAGCAGCACCTCGGCGGCGTGCAGCACCCGCTCCTCGGTGCCCTCCGGCAGGACCACCCGGCGGCGGTCGGAGCGGGCCCGCTCCAGCAGCTTGTGCTCGAACATCATCGGCGTCACGCGGTCGCTGCTCGGCGCGCTCACCCGCTTGAGCAGGCCGCCGGTCTCGACGTAGCGCTCGAACAGGCCGAGCGCGGTCTCCGCCTTGCGCGGGGTGGCCGCGTTGAGCTTGCCCTCCAGGGAGAACAGCTGTTCGGCGGTGGGGAAGCTGTTGCCGGCCACCGAGAGCACGGGGGTGCCCGGGGCGAGGCGGGCGGCGAGGGTGAGGACGTCGTCGCTCGGCACCTCGTTCAGGGTGAGCAGGACGCCGGCTATCGGCGGGGTGCCCGCGCTGTGCGCGGCGAGCGAGCCGACGACCAGGTCGGCGCGGTCCCCCGGGGTGACGACCAGACAGCCCGGGGTCAGGGCGGCCAGGAAGTTCGGCAGCATGGCCCCGCCGAAGACGAACCCGAGCGCGTCCCGGGCCAGTCCCGACTCGTCGCCGAGCAGCACCTTGGCGCCGAGGGTGTGGGCGATCTGCGCGACCGTCGGTGCGGACAGGGCGGGCTCGTCGGGCAGGACGTAACAGGGCACGGGGAGGCGGGCGTCGAGCCGGTCGGCGATCCGGTCGCGGTCCTCGCGGGCGACCCGGTTGGTGACCATGGCCAGGACGTCGCAGCCAAGCCCCTCGTAGGCCCGGTAGGCGTTGCGGGTCTCGGCGAGCACGGACTCGGCGGTCTGCTTGCGGCCGCCCACCACCGGGATCACGGACGCGGCGAACTCGTTGGCGAGCCGGGCGTTGAGGGCCAGCTCGTCCGGGAACTGGGTGTCGGCGTAGTCGGTGCCGAGGACGAGGACGACGTCGTAGTCCCGCGCGACCAGGTGGAAGCGGTCGACGAGCGTGGAGACCAGCTCGTCCGTCCCCCGTTCGGCCTGCAGCGCGGAGGCCTCCTGGTAGTCCATGCCGTAGACCGTGGCCGGGTCCTGCGACAGCCGGTAGCGGGCGCGCAGCAGATCGAAGAGGCGGTCGGGCCCGTCGTGGACGAGGGGGCGGAAGACGCCCACCCGGTCGACCTGCCGGGTCAGGAGTTCCATGACCCCCAGTTCGACGACCTGGCGGCCGTCGCCGCGGTCGATACCGGTCACGTACACGCTGCGCGTCACGCGTGCTCTCCGTTTCGTCTGAGTCGTCTGCCTGAATCGGGGGTGATGGGGCCGACCGGGTGGAGAATCGGAGGCCCCGGGCTCCTCGGACCGTAAAAATCGCCCGCCGGGGCGAGCGGAACCCTCTTGACAATACCCCTCGACATAGATAAGGCGCCCGTCAAGGTGTCGTCGTGCTGAGCGCCTGAGGGACGTGAAACAATCGACAGTGGCTCACCGGTATCAACAGCGAGCAGGAGACACAGCACGATGCGCATCGGAGTGCTCACCGCAGGCGGCGACTGCCCCGGCCTGAACGCCGTGATCCGCTCGGTCGTGCACCGAGCGGTCGCGCAGTACGGCGACGAGGTGATCGGCTTCGAGGACGGCTACGCGGGCCTGCTGGACGGTCGCTACCGCGGCCTCGACCTCGACTCGGTCAGCGGCATCCTCGCCCGTGGCGGCACGATCCTCGGCTCCTCGCGGCTGGAGCGCGACCGGCTCCGCGAGGCCTGTGAGAACGCGTCCGACATGATCCACGAGTTCGGCATCGACGCGCTGATCCCGATCGGCGGCGAGGGCACCCTGACGGCGGCCCGGATGCTGTCCGACGCGGGCCTGCCGGTGGTCGGCGTGCCGAAGACCATCGACAACGACATCTCGTCGACGGACCGGACGTTCGGCTTCGACACCGCGGTCGGGGTCGCCACGGAGGCGATGGACCGCCTGAAGACCACGGCCGAGTCCCACCAGCGGGTGATGGTCGTCGAGGTCATGGGCCGCCACGCCGGCTGGATCGCGCTGGAGTCCGGCATGGCCGCCGGCGCGCACGGCATCTGCCTGCCCGAGCGCCCCTTCGACCCGGTCGACCTGGTGAAGATGGTCGAGGAGCGGTTCGCGCGCGGCAAGAAGTTCGCCGTCATCTGCGTCGCCGAGGGCGCCCACCCGGTCGAGGGCAGCATGGACTACGGCAGGGGCGAGATCGACCAGTACGGCCACGAGCGCTTCCAGGGCATCGGCACGGCACTGGCCTACGAACTGGAGCGCCGCCTCGGCAAGGAGGCCAAGCCGGTCATCCTCGGCCACGTCCAGCGTGGCGGCTCCCCGACGGCGTACGACCGGGTGCTCGCCACGCGCTTCGGCTGGCATGCGGTGGAGGCGGCGCATCGCGGGCAGTTCGGCCGCATGACCGCGTTGCGGGGGACGGACGTCGTGATGGTGCCGCTGGCGGAGGCGGTCACCGAGCTGAAGACGGTGCCGAAGGGCCGGATGGACGAGGCGGAGTCGGTGTTCTAGGGCCGGTTCAGTACCCCGGTGGTCTGCTCCGGTCGACGGCCGTCCAGAAGTGGTCGATGATGCGGTCGAGGAACTCCCGCCCGTTGTCGCCGCTCTCCTGGCCGCCGCCGCCCCAGCTGAGGGTGGCGACCATCTGCCCCTGGTACTCGCGGTGCAGCTCCTGGAGTACGGCCTCCAGGACGCCGCGGTCCAGGGGCACCGTCCTGCCCACCGGGCGGACGTAGGCCTGCCAGCGGGTGGTCACCGCGCTGTGCAGCAGGTCGGCGAGTTTGGCCTCGCGGCCGGTGACGGCGACGAAGTCGGGCAGGTCGAGATCGAGGACGTCGGCGAGGGCGGCGGACTGCCGCTCGTTGCCGCGCCAGGTGTCGCTCTCCTCCATCCGCTGATACGCGGCGAGTTCGAGGCCGACTCCGCGGGCGACGTCCTCCGGCGCGAGACCGCGCGAGATGCGGTGCTCGCGCAGGGTGCGGGGACGGCCGATCAGTTCACCCGGCGAGCACCACAACACGCCCGCGAGGGCGGTAAGTTCCGGGCTGCTGGGGTGGGTGACCCCGCGTTCCCAGGCGATGACGAGGTCCGGGGTGACGTACGGCAGTCCGTACGAGGAGCGCATGCTGTAGGCCACGTGCTCGGGCCCCATACCGAGGGCGGCACGGAGGCGGCGGGCGGCGGGGGCGTTGAACGGCGGGGTGGGCTGGTTCGGTTTGACCGGGGGTTGGCGCACGGGCACAAGCTAGGGGTGCGGCGGTGTCCTGACTACCCTCTGTTCGGCCAGGAACACGTATTGTAGGAACATACGGTTCCCCCGTGACCCGCCGACCGGACACCGCCGGGCCTGTCACCCCTTGACCGCCCCGCTCAACGCGAACCCCCCGCCCATCCGCCGTGCCACCAGCACGTACAGCAGGATCACCGGCGTCGAGTAGATGATCGAGAAGGCGGCCAGCTGGCCGTACACCACGGTCCCGCGGTTACCGAAGAACTCGTTGATGCTCACCGCCGCCGGCATCTGGTCCGGTGTGAGCAGCAGCATGAAGGGGACGAAGAAGTTCCCCCACATCATCACGAACGAGAACACCGTCACCACCGCCACGCCGGGCCCCATCAGCGGCAGCACGATCCGCAGCAGTGACTGAAGTGACGAGGCCCCGTCGGTCCAGGCCGCTTCCTCCAGTTCCTTCGGCACGCCGTCCATGAAGTTCTTCATCAGCCAGATGGCGAACGGGAGTTGCGAGGCGGCGAAGAAGAAGATCGTTCCCTCCATCGTGTCGATCAGGTTCACCTGCACGAACAGGGCGTACACCGGAACCATGATCGCCGTGATGGGCAGGCTCGTCGCGAAGAGGATCGTCAGCAGGAACGGGCGGTTGAGGCGGGAGCGGAAGCGGGACAGCGGGTAGGCGGCGAGGGCGGCGCACGCCACGGTCAGCAGGGTGCCGCCGCCGCACAGGAGCAGGCTGTTGAGGAGCGGCGTGAAGGTGATCTCCGGCCTCAGGACGGCGTCGAAGTTGTCCAGCGTCACGCCGTCCGGGAGCTGCACCTGAAGGTCGGCGCCGGGATCCAGTGAGGCCAGGATCACCCACAGCAGCGGGAGGGAGAAGGCGGCGGCCACCACCAGGAGGCCGGCGTCCGCGGCCAGGCGGTGGGTGGTCGTGCGGGAGGAGGGGGTTCGGGACATGGCGCTTCAGACCTCCGTCCGCAGCAGGCGCAGATAGATCACCGAGAACAGGGAGCCCACGACGAGGAGCAGGAGGGCGACCGCCGTACCGTAGCCGATCATGCTCTTCTGGAACGCCTCCTCGTACATGAAGAGCGGGAGCGTCTGGCTCTTGCCGCCCGGACCGCCCCTCGTCATCACCCAGATCAGGCCGAAGACGGAGAGCGTCTGAAGGGTGATCAGCATGAGGTTCGTGCCGATCGAGCGGCGGATCATCGGGAGGGTGATGTGCCACAGGCGGCGCCAGCCGCCCGCGCCGTCGACCTCCGCGGCCTCCGTGATCTCCTTGGGGATCTCGCCCAGTGCCGCCGAGTAGACCAGCATCGAGAACGCCGTGCCCCGCCACACGTTCGCGAACGACACCGCCAGGATCGGAAGGGTGAACAGCCAGTTCTGAGAGGGGAGATGGAGCCAGTCCAGGATGGCGTTCAGGGTGCCCTCGCGGCGGAAGAAGGCGTAGAGGAGGAAGCCGGCGACGACCTCCGGCAGGACCCACGCCGTGATGACGATGCCGCCGGTGAGGGTGCGCAGGGGCTTCGACGCCCGCTGCATCAGCGCCGCCAGCCCCAGGCCGAGGGTGTTCTGGCCGATCAGCGCCGAGACGACCGTGAAGACCAGGGTCAGCCACACCGCGTTCAGGAACGCCTTGTCCCCGAACGCCGTACGGAAGTTCTCGAAGCCGACGAACGACTCCTGCGCCTGGCCGGTCAGCTGGAGGTCGGTGAACGCGATCCAGGCGCAGTACGCGATCGGGCCGGCCAGGAAGAGCACCAGCAGGACCACTGCGGGGGACAGGGGCAGGGCCCGCAGGAGGACGCGGGAGCGGTTGCGCTGCTTCGGCGCGGGGTCCGGGCCGACCGGGTCCGGCCTCTTGGCGAGGCCGGGACCGGTGCCGGAGCCCGTGGCGGGGGCTGTCGTCATGAACTGCGGCTCACTTCTCGATCACCTGGTTGTCCGTCGCCGATTTCAGTTCCTCGTCGTACGCCTTCGCCGCCTCCTCGACCGACATGTCTCCCGTCGTCACGCCCTCCATCGCCTCCTGGATCGCGGTGGAGACCTTCGGGTACGCCGGGAAGGCGGGCCGGTAGTGGGTGGTGGCGACCAGGTCGGTGAAGAACTTGATGCCGGGCTGGGCGTCGACGTACGCCGGGTCGGCGGCGACGTCCTCGCGGACCGCGATGCCGGAGTTGGCGATGTACCACTTCTGGGCGTTCGCCTTCGTCTGCATCGTCTTGATGAACTCGAAGGCGAGGTCAGGGTTGCCCGCCTTGGCGGGGATCGCCCAGGTCCAGCCGCCGGACATGCTCACCTTGCCGGGGGCCTGGCCGTTCTGGGTGGGCATCGCGGCGAGGCCCAGCTTGTCCGACCACTCGGGCCACTCGTGGCCGCTGCCCTCCAGCCAGTCCTGGGGGAGCCAGGAGCCGTCGAGGTTGATGCCGAGCTTGCCCTCGGGGAGGAGCTCGCCGCGGACGCGGGTGCCGATGTTGGGGTCGAGGGCGTCGGAGACGTCCGGACCGAGCTTCTCCTTGTAGACCGTCTCGACGAAGGTGAGGGCGTCCTTGAAGCCCTTGCCGCCGGCGATCCACTTCTTGGACTGCTCGTCGTACAGGGGGTCGGAGGCGCCGTCGTTCGTGCCGTAGAGCAGCATCTGGAAGCCCTGCATGGTGGCGGCCTCGCCGACGGGCTTGCCGGTGTAGACGTTGAGCGGGGTGACGCCGGGGACCTTCCGCTTGATCGTGCGGGCGGCCTCCAGGACGTCGTCCCAGGTCTTCGGCTGCCAGTCGGCGGGCAGACCGGCCTTCGCGAAGATGCCCTTGTCGAACCAGAGACCCCGGGTGTCCGTGCCGTCCGGGACGCCGTACGTCTTCCCGTCCTCGCCCTTGGCCGCGGCCTTCGCCGTGTCGATGAACTGGTTCCAGTCCTGCCACTTGGCGAGGTACGGGTCGAGCGGCTTGAGGTAGCCGCTGGTGATGTCGGAGTTGATCAGGAAGGTGTCCTCGTAGACCAGGTCGGGAGCGGTCTTGGGGGAGCGGAGCATCTGCTGGAGCTTGGTGTAGTACTCCGAGTCCGGGGCCTTGATCGGGACGAGCTCGACCTTCTTGCCCGGGTTGGCCTTCTCGAACTGCTTCTTGATGTCCGCGAGATAGGTGTCCATCACCTTCACGGAGTTGTCCGTCGACTGTTTGAAGGAGACCTTCACGGTGTCCGGATCACTACCGGCTCCGCCGCCGCAGGCCGTGAGGGTGCCTGCGGCGGCGAGGGTCAGTGCGAGGAGAGCGGGGAGGGAGGCGTTGGGGCGCACGAGCATGACCTCCTGGGGCCTACGTCGTTGTGGCCTGGGGGTTGTGGCCCGGTGAACGTATGAGGAGTGGTCTAGTCAGGTCAATGAGTCTGCGGAGGATTGACATGACATTCTGCTCTCTGGCCCCGCTGCCCCCGCACCCACCGATACACCAGTTCCGGCCGCCCCACCTGTCCGTACAGCGGACTCCGGCCCGCTCTCCCCGCGTCCACCAGATGTTCCAGGTAACGGCGTGCCGTGATGCGGGAGATGCCGATCGCCTCGGCCACCCCCGCCGCCGTCAGGCCCTCCTCGACCTCGCGCAGTGCGAACGTCACGCGTTCCAGCGTCGGTCCGCTCAGCCCCTTCGGCAGCGCCGCCGGTGTCGGTGCCCGCAGGGTGGCCAGGGCGCGGTCCACCTCGTCCTGGCCGCTGGCCTCGCCCGCCGCGCCCCGGAACTCGGCGTAGCGCACGAGACGGTCCCTCAGCGTGGCGAACGTGAACGGCTTGAGGACGTACTGGACGACTCCCAGCGACACCCCCTCCCGCACCACCGCCAGGTCCCGGGCGGAGGTCACCGCTATCACGTCCGCGTGATGGCCCGCCGCCCGCAGCGAGCGCGCCAGTTGCAGGCCGTGCACGTCCGGCAGGTGCAGGTCGAGCAGGAGCAGATCGACCGGCGTCCGCTCCAGCGCCCGCCGCGCCTCCGCGCCCGTGTGCGCCTTCCCGACGGCGACGAACCCGGGGACGCGCCCCACGTACATCACATGAGCGTCCGCCGCCACGGGGTCGTCCTCGACGACCAGCACACGGATCGGTTCCTCGTGGGTCATGCGTGGCCTCCAGCGCCCGTACCGGCCGTGTCCGCGGCGGCACCGGGCGCACCGCTCGCCAGGGCTTCCTCGGACAGCGGCAACCGCACCTCGAACTCCGCTCCTCCGTCACCGGCCCCGGCCACCGCCAGCGTCCCGCCGTGCCGGTGCACCGCCTGCCGGACCAGGGCCAGGCCCAGCCCGCGTCCACCGGGGCCGGACGGCTTGGTCGTGAAGCCCCGCTGGAAGACCCGTTCGGCGTGCTCGGGATCCACGCCCTCGCCGGTGTCCGCCACCCGCAGGACCAGTTCGCCGTCCGCCGTGTACGCCGTCACCGTCACCCGCGCCCGGGCGCTGCCCTGCGCCGCGTCCACCGCGTTGTCGATCAGGTTGCCCAGGATGGTCACCAGGTCCCGGGCGGACAGCGACGGCGGCAGCAGCCCGTCGTCCAGGCCGCTGTCCTCCGACACCACCAGCTCGACACCCCGCTCGTTCGCCTGGGCCGTCTTGCCGAGCAGCAGCGCCGCCAGCACCGGCTCGCTCACCGCCGCGACGACCTGGTCGGTCAGGGCCTGGGCCAGCTCCAGTTCCGCCGTCGCGAAGTCGACGGCCTCCTCCGCCCGGCCCAGTTCGATCAGGGACACCACCGTGTGCAGGCGGTTCGCCGCCTCGTGCGCCTGGGACCGGAGGGCCTGCGTGAAACCCCGCTCCGAGTCCAGTTCGCCCATCAGCGACTGGAGTTCCGTCACGTCCCGCAGCGTCACGACCGTTCCGCGCCGCTCGCCGCCCGACACCGGTGACGTGTTCAGCACCAGCACCCGGTCCGCCGTCAGTTGGACCTCGTCCACCCGTGGCTCCGAGGACAGCAGCGCGCCCGTCAGCGGGGCCGGCAGGCCCAGGTCGGCCACCGAGCGGCCCACCACGTCACCGGGCACGCCGAGCAGTTCCTGCCCGCCGTCGTTGATCAGCGCCACCCGGTACTGGCCGTCGAGCATCAGCAGCCCCTCGCGCACCGCGTGCAGGGCGGCCTGGTGATAGTCGTGCATCCGGCTCAGCTCGGTGGCGTTCATGCCGTGGGTGTGGCGGCGGAGGCGGGCGTTGACGACGTAGGTGCCGACGCCGCCCAGCACGAGGGCGCCGCCCGCGGCGCCGATCAGGGCGGTGAGCTGGCCCCGTACCCGCTCGCTGATCGCCTCGACCCGGATGCCGGCGCTGACCAGACCCACGATGCGCGGGCCGTCGTGGACGGGGGTGACCGCGCGGACGGACGGGCCGAGGGTTCCCGTGTAGGTCTCGGTGAAGGACTCGCCCCGCAGGGCGGGCTCGATGTGGCCGAGGAAGCGGCCGCCGATCTGCGCCGGGTCGGGGTGGGTCCAGCGGATGCCCCCCGGATCCATGATCGTGACGAAGTCGACGTCCGTGTCGCGCATCACGCGCAGGGCGTACGGCTGGAGCGGTGCCGTCGGGTCGGAGGTACGGATGGCCTCCCGCACCGACGGGGAGTCGGCGATCGAGCGGGCGACCGCCATCGCCTGGCGGCCCGCCGCGTCCTCGGCCTGGTTGCGGTCGCTCACGTAGGTGAACAGCGCGTAACCGGCGACGAGCACCGCGATCAGCACGGCCTGCATGGCGAACAGCTGGCCGGCCAGGCTACGGGCTCTCGGGACCGGGATGCGCATGCCGTCAGTGTGCCTCCCCGGTTAAGCGTGAACTAAATGAACGGAAGGGTGACCGCCCTCACAGCACGGGAGATAGTCACGGCATTCCTTCGTCCGCGGGCAACGCCCCGGACAGTTCCCCCGGACGTGAGCCGCACGCCGGTGATGCCGATGACGTCGTCAAGGAGGGCAGTCGTGACCAGCGCAGCCGACACGGCACCTGCCACACCCCGCGCCAAGCGGGACCGCACCCACTATCTCTACATCGCGGTGATCGTCGCGGTCGCGCTCGGCATCGCCGTGGGCCTGGCCGCCCCGGACTTCGCCGTCGAGCTGAAGCCCATAGGCACGGGCTTCGTGAACCTGATCAAGATGATGATCTCGCCGATCATCTTCTGCACGATCGTGCTGGGCATCGGTTCCGTGCGGAAGGCCGCCAAGGTGGGCGCGGTCGGCGGTATCGCCCTCGTCTACTTCCTGGTGATGTCCCTGGTGGCGCTCGCCATCGGCCTGGTCGTCGGCAACATCCTCGACCCGGGCACCGGCCTCGCCGTCACCGACGCCGTCCGCGAGACCGGGCACGCACAGGTGGACGCGGAGGCCAAGGACACCAGCGAGTTCCTGCTCGGCATCATCCCGACCACCATCGTCTCCGCCTTCACCGAGGGCGAGGTGCTCCAGGCCCTGCTCATCGCGCTGCTCGCCGGCTTCGCGCTGCAGGCCATGGGCTCCGCCGGACAGCCGATCCTGCGCGGCATCGAGCACATCCAGCGGCTCGTCTTCCGCATCCTCGCGATGATCATGTGGGCCGCCCCGATCGGTGCCTTCGGCGCCATCGCGGCCGTCACCGGCTCCGCCGGCATCGACGCGCTCAAGAGCCTCGCCGTGCTGATGCTCGGCTTCTACGTCACCTGCGTCCTGTTCGTCTTCATCGTGCTCGGCGCGATGCTGCGGCTCGTCTCCGGCCTGAACATCCTCACGTTCTTCAAGTACCTGGGCCGTGAGTTCCTGCTGATCCTGTCCACCTCCTCCTCCGAGTCCGCGCTGCCGCGGCTCATCGCGAAGATGGAACACCTGGGCGTCAGCAAGCCCGTCGTCGGCATCACCGTCCCGACCGGCTACTCCTTCAACCTCGACGGCACCATGATCTACATGACCATGGCGTCCCTGTTCATCGCCGACGCCATGGGCACGCCGATGGGCATCGGCGAGCAGATCCCGCTGCTGCTGTTCCTGCTGGTCGCCTCGAAGGGCGCCGCCGGTGTGACGGGGGCGGGCCTGGCCACGCTCGCGGGCGGTCTCCAGTCCCACAAGCCCGCCCTGGTGGACGGCGTCGGCCTGATCGTCGGCATCGACCGCTTCATGAGCGAGGCCCGTGCCCTGACCAACTTCGCGGGCAACGCCGTGGCCACCGTGCTGATCGGTACCTGGACCAAGGAGATCGACAGGGAGCGGGTGGACGAGGTGCTCGCGGGCCGGCTGCCGTTCGACGAGAAGACGCTGCTGGACGACGGCCACGGCGGCGGCGCCGCCGACGACACCGAGGTGCCGGAGCAGCGCGGCGGCGGCACGGAGGGCGAGAAGGAACTGGCCAAGGCCTGACCCCTCGCTCCTCCCCGGGCAGAGACCACCCCCGACGCCCGGGCGGCTGAGATGCTCCCCCCGTCGCTCAGCCGCCCGGGCTCTGCCTTGCCGGCCTTGACCTCGGTGTTGCCTTGACGCCGACGTCAAGGCTTACGTTCGTAGGCATGCGAATCGGCGAGCTGGCCGAACGGGCCGGGACCACCACGCGCACGCTCAGGTACTACGAGGCACGGGGCCTGCTGCCCGCGCGGCGGGACGCGAACGGCCACCGGGACTACGACGAGCGGGACCTGAAGCTGTTGCGGCAGATCAGGACGCTGCAGGACTTCGGGTTCGGCCTGGAGGAGACGCGGCCCTTCGTGGAGTGTCTGCGGGCCGGTCACCCTCAGGGCGACTTCTGCCCCGCCTCGCTCGCGGTCTACCGGCGCAAGCTCGACGAGCTCGACGGGCTGATCGGCGAGTTGCGGGCCGTGCGGGCCCAGGTGGGCGCCCAGTTGGCCCGGGCCGAGCGGGCGCGGGACGAGCTGGCCGCCGAGGCGATGGTTCCGGGTGGTCCGGAACCGGGGTGCGAGCTGGGAGGGCAGCCATGAGCAGGGCGGCGGGAGTGGCCGAAGTGACGGACGAGGACTTCGCGGCGGAGGTGATCGGGTCCGAGCTGCCGGTGCTGGTGGAGTTCACCGCCGACTGGTGCCCGCCGTGCTGGCAGATGGCGCCGGTGCTGAGCGCGCTGGCGGCGGAGGAGGGGGAGCGGCTGAAGGTGGTGCAGCTGGACGTGGACCACAATCCGGAGACCACCAACGCCTACAGGGTGCTGTCCATGCCGACCTTCATGGTCTTCCGCGCGGGCGAGCCCGTGAGGTCAATGGTGGGGGCCCGGCCCAAGCGGCGGCTCCTGGAGGAGATCGCGGACGCGCTGTGAACCGAACAGGGCCTTGAGCTGACGTAAAGAAATCCCCCGGACAATTGCGTCCGGGGGATTTCTTTGCGTATATTCAAGAGTTCGCGACTTGAGAAAAAGAGGTCGCGAAGAAGTTCACTGAGCTGAGTATATCCGGGCGGGAGCGGAATTGTCAAACATGGATTCGTCAAACGTCGACTTTCCGGACGATGAAATGCGCCGCGAGCAGGAATTCATCGACGGGCTGTACCGGCGCGTCGACGTGCTGCGCGGCGACGCGGAGGCCTCCGTCACGGACGCCCTCTCGCAGGGCGACAAGCCGATGCAGGCCCGGCTGGAGCGGGACATCCTCGTGGCCGAGCGGTCCGGGCTGCTCGCCGCGCTGAACGCGGTGGACGGCTCGCTCTGCTTCGGCCGGATCGACCTGACCTCCGGCGCCAGCCACCACATCGGCCGGATCGGCCTGCGGGCCGGCGACATCGAGCGCACGCCGATCCTGATCGACTGGCGGGCCGCGGTCGCCCGCCCCTTCTACCTGGCCACCGGCCACACCACGATGGGCCTCAGCCGCCGTCGGCACATCTCCACCGACGGCCGCCGGGTCACCGCGCTGCACGACGAGTTCCTCGACGTCGGCGACGACACCCGGACCGGGTACGAGGACCCCAGCGGCGACGCCGTCCTGCTCGCCGCGCTGAACTCCGCGCGCACCGGCCGGATGGCCGACATCGTGCAGACCATCCAGGCCGAGCAGGACGAGATCATCCGCGCCCCGCACCGGGGCGTGCTGGTGGTGGAGGGCGGCCCCGGCACCGGCAAGACGGCGGTCGCGCTGCACCGGGCAGCGTACCTGCTGTACGAGCACCGGGAACTGCTCGCCAAGCGGGCCGTGCTGATCGTCGGCCCCAACCCCGCCTTCCTCGGCTACATCGGCGAGGTGCTGCCCTCACTGGGCGAGACGGGCGTGCTGCTGGCGACGGTCGGTGAACTCTTCCCCGGCGTGAAGGCCACGGCGGCCGACACCCCGGAGGCGGTCGCGGTCAAGGGCGGCGCCGGGATGGCCGACGTGCTCGCCGACGTCGTACGGGACCGGCAGGCACTGCCCGACCCGGTGATCGCCATCGCGCACGACCGCGAGATCCTGATGCTCGACGACGGTCTCGTGGGCGTCGCCCGGGAGCGGACCCGTGCCGCCAAGCTGCCGCACAACGCGGCGCGCGAGCACTTCGAGGGGCACATCCTCAACACGCTCACCGAGCTGTACGCCGAGCGGGTCGGGACAGACCCGTACGACGGCACCAACCTCCTCGACCCCAGCGACATCACCCAGATCCGCGACGACATCGCCGAGAACCCGGAAGTCTGGTCCGCCATCGACCAGTTGTGGCCGGTCCTCACCCCGCAGCGGCTGGTCGCCGACTTCCTCGCCGCACCCGAGGGGTACGTCGGGGACGCCGAGGCCGCCGCGATCCGCCGGCCGGTGACGCGGGCGTGGAGCGTGGCGGACGTACCGCTGCTCGACGAGGCGGCCGAGCTGCTCGGCGAGGACGACCGGGTGGCGCGGGCGCGGGCGGAACGCGAGCGGGAGCGGCAGGTGTCGTACGCGCAGGGCGTGCTGGACGTGTCGTACGCGTCGCGTACCTATGAGTTCGAGGACAAGGAGGACAGTGACCCCGACAGCTCGGAGGTGCTGTCGGCGCACGACATCATCGACGCCGAGCGGTTCGCCGAGCGGCACGAGGAGGACGACCACCGCAGTGCCGCCGAGCGGGCAGCGGCCGACCGGACCTGGGCGTTCGGACACATCATCGTCGACGAGGCGCAGGAGCTGTCGCCGATGGCGTGGCGGTTGCTGATGCGGCGCAGTCCGACGCGGTCGATGACGCTGGTCGGCGATCCCGCGCAGACGGCGGAGGCGGCGGGGGTCGGGTCCTGGTCGAAGATCCTCCAGCCCTATGTCGAGGACCGCTGGGAGCACACGCGCCTCGGCGTCAACTACCGCACGCCCGCCGAGATCATGGATCTCGCCGCCGCGGTCGTACGGGTCCAGGACCCGGGCTTCGAGCCGCCGAGTTCCGTACGGTCCACGGGGGTACGTCCGTGGATCCGTGCCACCGACGACCTGCCCGGCGCGGTCGCCAAGGCGGTCGCGGAACTCACCCCGGCCGAGGGCCGGCTGGCGGTCATCGCGCCGCGCGACCTGCACCGGCGCCTCGCCGCCCAGCTGGAGGGCGTGACGGCGGACGCCGAGCCGGACCTGACGCGCACGGTCGTGCTCCTGGACGCGCGTCAGGCCAAGGGGCTGGAGTTCGACTCCGTGCTGGTGGTCGAGCCGGGCCGCTACGGGACGAGCGATCTGTACGTCGCCCTGACCCGGGCGACCCAGCGGCTGGGCGTGCTGCACACGGGCCCCCTGCCGCGCGGCCTGACCCAGGAGGAGCCCCCGGCGTCGCCCTGACCGCACGGGGGCCCCGCCCCCGGACCCGCGGAACCTGTGTCCACCCCACCCACCCCTGTCGGGCCGGTGGGGTGGCCGGTCACGACGGTTGCAGCCAGACCGTCGCCAGCGGGGGCAGCGTCAGGCGGATGCTCGCCGGGTGGCCGTGCCAGGGCAGGGCCTCCGGCTTCAGGGGGTCGGGGTTCGTCACGTCGCTGCCGCCGTAGCGGTGGGCGTCCGTGTTCAGGGATTCGTGCCAGGCCGGGATCTCGTCGGGGACGCCCACCCGGTAGTCGTGGCGGACCACCGGGGAGAAGTTGCTGATCGCCAGGAGCGGGGTGCCCGTCGCGTCGTGGCGCAGGAAAGCCAGGACGTTGTCCTCGGCGGCGTCGCCGACGATCCACCGGAAGCCCTCGGGGTGGGTGTCGCGTTGCCACAGGGCCGGGGTGTCCCGGTAGACGGCGTTGAGGTCCCGGACCAGGTCGCGCACCCCGCGGTGGTCGGCCTCGGCGCCGTACTGCGGGTCGAGCAGCCACCAGTCCGGCCCGTGTGCCTCGGACCACTCCGCGCCCTGCGCGAACTCCTGGCCCATGAACAGCAGCTGCTTGCCCGGATGGGCCCACATGAAGCCCAGATAGGCGCGGTGGTCGGCGCGCTGCTGCCACCAGTCGCCCGGCATCTTCGACACCAGCGACCGCTTGCCGTGCACCACCTCGTCGTGGGAGATCGGCAGGACGTAGTTCTCGCTGTACGCGTACACCATCGAGAACGTCATCTCGTGGTGGTGGTACTTGCGGTGGACCGGCTCCTTGCTCATGTACTCGAGCGAGTCGTGCATCCAGCCCATGTTCCACTTCAGGCCGAAGCCCAGCCCGCCGAACCCGCTCGGGCCCTTGTGGTGCGTGGCCCGGGTGACGCCGTCCCATGCCGTGGACTCCTCGGCGATCGTGACGACGCCCGGCGCCCGGCGGTACACCGTCGCGTTCATCTCCTGGAGGAACGCCACCGCGTCCAGGTTCTCCCGGCCACCGTGTTCGTTCGGCGTCCACTGGCCCGGCTCGCGCGAGTAGTCGAGGTAGAGCATCGAGGCGACGGCGTCCACCCGCAGCCCGTCGATGTGGAACTCCTCGCACCAGTACACCGCGTTGGCGACCAGGAAGTTCCGCACCTCCTTGCGGCCGAAGTCGAACTCCAGCGTTCCCCAGTCGGGATGGGCGGCGCGCAGCGGATCGGCGTGCTCGTACAGCGGACGCCCGTCGAACTCCGCGAGCGCCCAGTCGTCCCGGGGGAAGTGCGCCGGCACCCAGTCCATGAGGACGCCGATGCCCGCCCGGTGCAGGGCGTCGACGAGGTACCGGAAGTCGTCCGGTGTGCCGAGGCGGGCCGTCGGCGCGTAGAAGCCGGTGACCTGGTAGCCCCAGGAGCCGCCGAAGGGGTGCTCGGCGACCGGCATCAGCTCGACGTGGGTGAAGCCCAGCTCCTTGACGTAGGCGGGGAGTTCATCGGCCAGCTGCCGGTACGTCAGCCCGGGGCGCCAGGACGCGAGGTGCACCTCGTAGACGGAGAACAGCGCCTCGTGCGCGGGGACCTCGCCCCGCCGCTCCAGCCACTGCGCGTCGCCCCACTCGTGGTGCGAAGCGGTCACGATGGAGGAGGTGTCCGGCGGGGCCTGGGTGCGACGGGCCATCGGGTCCGCGCGCAGGGTCTTCGAACCGTCGGGCCGGGTGATCTCGAACTTGTACAGCTCGCCCTCGCCGATGCCGGGCACGAACAGCTCCCAGACGCCGGTGCCGCCCAGCGAGCGCATCGGGAAGCCGGTGCCCTCCCAGTAGTTGAAGCCGCCGGCCAGGCTCACGCCGCGCGCGTTCGGCGCCCACACCGTGAAACGGGTGCCGGTCACGCCCTGGTGCGTCATCGGCTCGGCGCCCAGCGCCCGCCACAGCTGCTCGTGCCGGCCCTCGCCGATCAGATGCAGGTCGAGATCGCCGAGGGTGGGCAGGAAGCGGTAGGGGTCGTCGGTGTCCTGGACCGAGGTCCGGTACGCCACGCTGAGCCGGTACTCGGGGACCTCGGCGAGCGGCAGCAGCGCGGAGAAGAAGCCGTCGCCGTCGTCGTGCAGCTCGTCCCTCCGGTCGCCGGCCACCACCGTGACGGACAGGGCGTGGGGGCGGAAGACGCGGAAGATCACGCCACCGTCCGCGGCCGGGTGCGCGCCGAGGACGGCGTGCGGGTCGTGGTGGGCGCCGGTGAGCAGACGACCGCGGTCGGCGGGGCCGAGGGCGGAGGAGACCGGGGTGGGTGCGGGGGCGGGGGCGGTCTTCGCCGCGGCCGTCTTCTTCGGGGTGGCCCGGGTGGCCGGGACGTCCTCGGTGGTGGACTTCGCGGGCGGGGCCTTCCTGGCCGCCGCCGTGCTCGCGGCGGCCGCCGTACTCGCGACCGGCGCCGACCGCTTGGCGGGCGCTGCCTTCTTCGCCGACGTACTCTTCGCCGACGCGCTCTTGGCGGCCGCGGTGAGCCTCTCCGACGCCGTGGCCTTCCTCGCGGCGGCGGACTTCCTCGCGGGCGCCGTCGCGCGTGTCGCGGTCGTGCCCGTCGCCTTCTTCGCCGTGGCCTTCTTGGTCACGGCCTTCTCAGCCGTGGCCTTCTTGGCCGGGGCCTTCTCGGCGGTCGTCCGCGTCTTCGGCGTCGCCTTGACGGGCGGCTGCTTCGCCGCCGCCTTCTTCGCCGCGGCCTTCTTCGCGACCGCCTTCTTCGCGGCGGCCTTCTCGGACGCGCCCTTCTTCGGGGTCGCCTTCTTCGCCGCCGCGCTCTTCGCCGGCGCCTTGGCCGGTGCGGCTGTCCCCTCGGGTGCGGTCGCCTGTTTCGGCACGGCGGCCTTCTCCTGATGGGCCGTGGTCTCCCCGGCCGTGATGTTCGGGTCGGAACCGCTGGCGGAGGAGGTGGTACGGGGGGTCACGGGCGGAGCCTCCTGGGAGGGTCAGGTCGGTTGGGTCGAGGCGAGGCGCCGTATCGCCGACAGCGGCACGGGGAGCCAGTCGGGGCGATGCCGGGCCTCGTAGACGACCTCGTAAACGGCCTTGTCGGTCTCGTGGGCACGCAGCAGCACCGGGTCGGTCCGTGGGTCGCGCCCGGCCGCCTCGGCGTAGCCGGAGCAGTACGCGGCCCGGCAGTGTTCCGCCCAGCCCGGCACCGACGGCCGCACGGAGTGGGCGGCGTAGTCGAAGGAGCGCAGCATCCCGGCGATGTCCCGCACGGCGGGCTGCGGCATCCGGCGTTCGGCGAGCGGTTTGGCCGGTTCGCCCTCGAAGTCGATCAGCGACCACCGGCCGGCCGGTGAGCGCAGGCACTGCCCGAGATGCAGATCGCCGTGGACGCGCTGGGCGGTCCAGGTCCGGCCCTCGGCCGCGAGGTCGGCCAGCGCCTCGAACGCGGAGCGCAGCCCGGGGACGTACGGCCCCAGCGCGGGTACCGCCTGTGCGGCGAGGTCGAGGCGTCCGAGCATGCCGTCGACCAACGTGCGCAGCTGGGTGTGGCCGAGGGTGACGGTCGGCAGGGCGCGGGCCAGCGCCGTGTGCACCTCGGCGGTGGCCCGGCCGAGGGCCCGCGCCTCGGCGCTGAAGTCCTCCCCCTTGGCCAGCTCGCGCAGCGCCAGCTCCCAGCCGTCGGCGGCGCCCTGGACGTAGGGCTGGAGGACACCGAGGACGTAGGACTGCCCGGCCAGCTCGGCGCCCAGCCATGCGGTCGGCGCGGGCACCCGGGGGCAGCCCTCGCGGGCCAGCGCGAGCGGCAGCTCCAGGTCGGGGTTGACGCCGGGCACGATACGGCGGAGCAACTTCAGGATGAACGTATCTCCGTATATCACCGAGGAGTTGGACTGCTCGGTCGTGACCGCGCGGCTGACCAGACCGGGCCGGATCTCCCGGTGCGGGTCGCGCTCGAAGCGCAGGTCGCCGATGCGGGCCTGGGTGCGGAGCGCCTCAAGGAGCACTTCGGCGGGCCGCGGGTCGTACAGGGCCTCGTAGACCGTGTGTCCGGCCAGCGGGCCCTCGGTGACATGGCCGATCAGCGCGGGCGCCAGCCGGGGCGGCAGCGCCTCGCGCACTCCTATCAGGAGCTGGTAGCAGTCGCCGGGGGCCGGGGCGGTGCCGGTGCCGCCGGTGCCCTGGACCGGTGGGTGCGGCTGGTGGACCTGGACGAGCAGGTGGTAGAGGCCCAGCTTGCCGCCGGCCGGCAGCAGTTCGGTGGCCGCCACCGGTGTGAACCCGGTGACCGGACGTCCTTTGCCGGCGAACCAGCGCTGCCGTGGCAGCCAGTCCCGCAGCAGCGGATCCAGTGACGCGAGAAGGCCGGGGCCGGCCGTGGCGGGGTGGGTGACGGCTTCCGACATGGCGTGCGTCCTTTCCCCTTCTCCGGTTCGCCCTCAGGGGCGCTGTCAGCCGGTGTCGGCTCACGCGGGCGGACGGGGTGTTACTGATGCGTGCCCCGGGCGGGACGGGAGAAACCGCCCCGCCCGGGACCTTCTAGGCGGCGTCCTTGCGGAGCCGGAACCAGTAGAAGCCGTGCCCCGCGAGGGTGAGCAAGTACGGCAGTTCACCGATGGCGGGGAAACGCACCCCGCCGATCAGCTCCACCGGATGGCGTCCGCTGAAGGCGCGCAGGTCGAGTTCGGTCGGCTGCGCGAAGCGGGAGAAGTTGTTCACGCACAGCACGAGGTCGTCGCCGTGTTCCCGCAGAAACGCCAGTACGGCCGGGTTGGAGGACTGGAGTTCGGTGTAGGAGCCGAGCCCGAAGGCGGGGTTCTGCTTGCGGATCTCGATCATCCGGCGGGTCCAGTGCAGCAGCGACGAGGGCGACGCCATGGACGCCTCGACGTTGGTGACCTGGTAGCCGTAGACGGGGTCCATGATGGCCGGAAGGGACAGGCGGCCCGGGTCGCACGACGAGAACCCGGCGTTGCGGTCCGGCGTCCACTGCATCGGAGTGCGCACCGCGTCCCGGTCGCCGAGCCAGATGTTGTCGCCCATGCCGATCTCGTCGCCGTAGTACAGGATCGGACTGCCGGGCAGCGACATCAGCAGGGCGGTGAACAGCTCGATCTGGTTGCGGTCGTTGTCGAGGAGGGGGGCGAGTCGGCGGCGGATGCCGATGTTGGCGCGCATCCGCGGGTCCTTGGCGTACTCCGCGTACATGTAGTCGCGCTCTTCGTCGGTGACCATTTCGAGCGTGAGCTCGTCGTGGTTGCGCAGGAAGATGCCCCACTGGCAACTGGAGGGGATCGACGGGGTCTTGGCGAGGATCTCCGAGACCGGGTAGCGCGATTCGCGCCGTACGGCCATGAAGATGCGCGGCATGACCGGGAAGTGGAACGCCATGTG